>NZ_JBXASF010000005.1:75157-286818 GCF_058809015.1 Caulobacter sp. GW821-FHT11A05
CCCCCCCCCCCCGTCTGCGTTCGGGGGTGCGGCCAAGCGGCGCGGTCGGGCGTCCGGAAAGGCGCGGTTAACCAGCCCGGGCGCGAAATATCGGCGATATCTTTGGCTCGAGGAGGGCTCTGAAGTGCCCGCGTCCCACGTCCTGGTGATCGACGATTCCGCCCTGATGACCGAGGCCGCGGCCGACGTCCTCGAACAGGCCGGCTATCGCGTCAGCGCCACCGACGATCCGCGCGGCGCCCTTGGCCTGATCGACCGCGGCCGGCCCGACGTGGTGCTGCTGGACGCCGACATGCCCGGCCTGTCGGGACAGGAACTTCTGCGGATGATCCGGGCCGTCCCGGGGCTGGCCCAGTTGCCGGTGATCCTGATGGAACAGTCGCGCCAGGACCTGGTCGGCCGAGTGCGCCGGGCCCTGACGATGAAGACGCCGGCCTGGGCCTAACCCGGCAGGCCGGCGAAGCCGTCGGCGTTCCGCCAGTCGCGGGCCCGGCCAAGGGCGGAGGGGGCCACGGCCTTCCAGTAGTCGGCGTCCTCGGGACGCGCTTCGCAGACGCGCTCGACGGCGCGCAGCCGGCGGGCGGCGGCGATGGCCAGCATGCGGGCATGCTCGCCGCGGGCGGTGGGCAGGGGCTCGGGGCGGAACCGGCGCAGGCGCTTGGCGTCGTACGCCCGCCAGACCGCAGCTTCGAGTTCACGGGTATCGTGGAACATGGTGGAACCTATCGAACCAGAGCTGCCGCTTTTGCGCCGTCTGGTTGAAAAGTGACCGGAATTCGCCGACCACTGATATTCAAATACACTCTCTAGTCGAGCTCTTCCAGCACCTTGTGGATAAAATGTGGAAAAACTAAGGGCTTGGATGGTTAACGGCCTCAGGCGGCCTCTCGTTCCGCCAGCCCCGCCTCGCGCAGCAGCCGCTGCTGCACCTCTGGCTTGCGATAAAGAAAATCAGCCGGCAGCCCCATCCGCACGCAGGCCTGGGTGTGCGGCGCGTTGGGCGGCGCCACCTTCTCGGCCAGTCGTCCGGCCAGTTTCAGGGCGATGATGTCGGCGGGCCCCAGGTCCCACTCACGGCCCAGCTTCAGGGCCTTGCGCACCACCGGCGGCAGCAGGGAGACCGAGGCGCGGGCCAGGGCGCGGTGCAGGAACTTCGGCACGGACGGCGCGGCCTGGCCCGAGGTGATGATGGCCAGGAACTCATCGACGATGGGGTGGGCCTCGAAGCGCGGGCTGAGCCTGTCCATCATCAGCATGAAGTCTTCGGTCGAGCCGATCGGGTTCTGGACGCCATAGAGGGCGGCGATCGGCGCGCCCTCGCGGTAGTAGCGGCCCTTGTCGGCCTCGGAGACCGGCGAGACGAAGCGGTCATAGGCGGTCAGGAAGCCGTAAGCCGCCGTCGCCGACACCCAGTCGAGCAGTTCGGGGTCCAGCGCCCGGTAGGCCTCGCCGCTTGGGGTCTCGCCGTTGACCCGGGCGTGCATGTTGCTGACCCCCTGAATCACCCGCCGGGCAGCGCTGGCCGGGCCGTAGCAGCCGACCATGGCGGCGACGCCGGTGCGCTTGGAGCGGCCGACCGGATCGGCCTTGTAGGTCGAGTGGTCCCAGACGCCTGAGCGGATGCGGGCGTCGGCGAACTCCAGCAGCACGGCGGCCACCCCGCCGATGGCCAGGGCGATGGGGTTCTTATAGACGCGCCACTGCACCGAACCCGGATGGGCCAGCGCCGCTTCGCCCGGCGGGCTGGTGAAGTCGATCTTCCAGCCGAGGTAGGAGGTCATGTCCAGCATGGCGGCGCTCCAGGCGAAAATGTATCGTCTGATATGGTTCATCTCAGTATCGCCCGATAGCCTTGCTGGCAAGGCGATGGCATACCGGTCGCATGTCGAGGATCGAGGGACAGCTGAGGGACATTCCGGGCGGCTACGCCCCCAGCGGCTATGCCAAAGGCGAGGCCGCGCGCCTGCGTATCCTCGAGGCGGCGCTGGCGGCCTTTGGCGAGGGCGGCTTCAAGGGCGCCACCACCCGCCAGATCGCTGAAGCGGCCGGGGTCAACCTGCCGGCCCTGAAATACTATTTCGGCGGCAAGGAGGGGCTCTATCTCGCCTGCGCCGAGGAGATCGTCGAACGCTACCGGGCCCGCATGCTGGGCCCCATCGGTGAGGCCCAGGCCTTGCTGGAGGCCCGTCACCGGCCGGACCAGGCGCGGGCCGCCCTGAAGATCGTGGTCGGGGCCCTGGCCGGCCAGATGGTCGAGACCCGCGAGGCCGAGGCCTGGACCGGCTTTGTCCTGCGCGAGATGGCCGAGCCGGGCCCCGCCTTCGCCATCCTCTATGAGCAGGTCTGGGCCCCGGGCGTCGACCTGATCGGCTACTTGATCGGCCTGGCCGGCGGTCTGGACCGCGAGGCGGCCCGCATCGAGGCCCTGCTGATGATCTCCAGCCTGTCGGCCTTCAGCATCGCCCGGCCGGTGGCCCTGCGCTACCTGGGCTGGGACGACGCCGGCGGCGAGCGGTTCGCCCAGGTGATGCGGAACCTTGAGCGGCGGATCGACCAGCTGGGCTGAAACCCGCCGGCCCTGTTGCGTTTGCGCCGATCTTCCCCTATACGCGCCGGCTTCCGTCGATGGACTCGTCCATGGGCGGCGCCTGTCCGTGAACAGCGGGGCGGTGGGGTCACCACAGCCTTTATCCAGGAAGAGCCCTTCCTGACCGTTCGGAGACGGGGATGACAGTCGAGATTTCGCGCCGGCCTCAGCGATGAGCCGCGAGCGGGTCCGCTGCTTCCTTCGGACAGTTTTAGACGGTTGAGAGCCTGGGCTTGCCCTTGCCGACAGCCATGACCGGCGGCCGGGAAACCGGTCGTCATCCGAGTAGGAGACCGCAATGGACCGCGCTCAAAAGCAGGCGACGATCGACACGCTCAAGGGCGTGTTCGCCGACGCCGGCGCCGTGGTCGTGACCCACAACAAGGGTCTGACCGTTGCGGAAATGACTGCACTGCGTGGCCGCCTTCGTGAAGAAGGCGCCAAGTTTCAGGTGGTGAAGAACACCCTGGCCATCAAAGCCCTGGCGGGTTCGGATTCGGAAGCGGGCGTCAGCCTGTTCACCGGCCCGGTCGCCGTGGCCTATGCGGCCGATCCGGTGTCCGCCGCCAAGGTCATCACCCAGTACGCCAAGGAAAACGACAAGCTCGTCGTTATCGGCGGCATGATGGGTGCGACCATGCTGGACGAGACCGGGGTCAAGGCGCTCGCCGCCCTGCCGTCGCTCGACCAGCTGCGTGGCAAGATCATCGGGCTCATCCAGGCTCCCGCGACCAAGGTCGCCGGCGTTCTGGCGGCCCCGGCTGGTCAGCTGGCGCGGGTGTTCAACGCCTACGCCACCAAAGACGCCGCGTAACCGCAAGTCATCTCCGCAAGAACCTCTCATCCCCGCAAGGGCACACCTTAGGAACTGAAAATGTCGAAGCTTGAAAAGATCGCTGACGAACTGTCGGCCCTGACCGTCCTGGAAGCCGCTGAGCTCTCCAAGCTGCTGGAAGAAAAGTGGGGCGTCTCCGCCGCCGCTCCGGTCGCCATGGCCGCCGGCCCGGTCGCCGCCGGCCCGGTTGAAGCCGTTGAAGAGCAAACCGAGTTCACCGTTGTTCTGACCGCCGGTGGCGACAAGAAAATCAACGTGATCAAGGAAGTCCGCGGCGTCCGTCCGGACCTCGGCCTGAAGGAAGCCAAGGACCTGGTCGAAGGCGCTCCGCAGAACGTCGTCGAAAACGTCTCCAAGCAAACCGCCGAAGAGATCGCCAAGAAGCTGACCGAAGCCGGCGCCACCGTCCAGGTGAAGTAAGCTTCGAACCAGCGCTTGCTGTTCGAAAAGAGAAGGGCCCGCGGAGCGATCCGCGGGCCCTTTTTCTATTTGGCGCTGAGGAGGTCGCCGAGCCGATCGGGCGTCCCCTCGATCCGCTCCAGCTTCGGATAGCGCAGCCCGCCGTTCCAGGTGATGTCGATGATGCGGTAGCGGTCGCCGTCCTTGACGATCAGCTGGATGGGCTTCTTGCCGCCCTTGGCCCCGGTGATCGCCGCTTTCAGCCGGGTGTCGCTGTAGGCCTCTCCATCGACCGCGACGACGACCCCGCCGACGGCCAGGCCCTGTTTGAAGGCCGGACCGTCCCACTGCACGCCCTGGATCTCGCCCGTGGGTTTGAGGTTGAGGCCCACCGAATAGGTGAAGTCGTGGCGCTTGGTCGCCGTGTCGGCCGCCTTCTGGTAGGCGGACGGGGTCTCGGCATAGACCAGCTTCCAGCCGCCGCGTTTGAAACCGTCCAGCGGGGCCGGCCGGCCGCGGCCCTCGATGCGCTCCCTGAGGAAGGTCGCCCAGTCGTAGGGGGTGACGGCGTTGAGTGTCGCCACTACGTCCTCAAAGACATAGGTCTTCGGCACATACGAGCCGTCGTCGCCGCCGAAGAAGGCCCTGGCGAAATCGTCCAGCGACTTCCTGCCGCCGGTGCGCTCGCGGATCAGGCTGTCGGCGTCCAGCCAGACCAGCAGGCCGTCGGTATAATAGTCCTCATTGCGCTGCCAGCTGAGCCAGCCCTTGGGCTTGCGGGCGCTGATGATCGGATCGTTGGTGGTGTCGGCGATGTCGCGCCACTGGCGGCCGACCCGGGCGTCATAGGCCGCCGCCGTCATCGCCAGGTCGTCGAGCGCCTGCTCGCGGGTGACCAGGCCCGAACGGGCCGTGAGGATCACGCCCCAGAACTGGGTCTGGCCCTCATAGACCCACATCAGGCTGTCGCGCATCGGGGTGGCGTAGTCGGGGGTCCACAGATCGGCGCCGCGCCGGAACTTGCCGTTCCAGCTGTGAGTGTACTCGTGGGGCAGCAGCCCCCGGCCCGCGACATTCTTGTCCCAGCCGGTGAAGTATTCCGGATCGCGGCTGTTCTCGCTGGAGCGATGATGCTCCAGCCCGATGCCGCCCATCCGGTCGGTCAGGGCCAGCAGGAAGTCGTAGCGGTCATAGTGGCGGGCCCCGAACAGCCGATCGGCCTGGACCACCAGATTGCGGTGCAGCTTCAGCTGCTCTTCGCTGGCCTCCAGGAGCTCGGGCCGGTCGGCGACGATGTTCAGCTTCACCGGGCTGCGGCCGCCCGGATCGAGGTCGAACTGACGATAGTAGCGGCCGGCGAACATCGGCGAATCGACCAGGGTCTCGAAGCTGACGGTTTTGAAGACGTGGGTGCCGCCCTTGCTCGAGGCCGTATCGAGCGCCACGCCGTAGCCCCAGCCTTCGGGCAGGATGGCGGTGGCCTCGACGGGGATCTGCCGGGTGAACCAGCCGGCCGGATAGAAGGCGGTCGAATTCCACTGCAGGTTCAGCATCTCGCGCGTCATGACGATGCGGCCCTGGTCGGCGGCGGTGGCCGACAGGAACTGGAAGCTGAGCTCGACCTGCTTGGCCCCGGCCGGCACATCGATGTGCAGGGCGAAGACCTCGACCGGGTCGCGCCGCCAGGCCAGGGTCTTGCCCCCGGCGGTGATCTTCAGGCCCGCCACCTTCTCCAGCTCGCCGCGCGGCCCGTGCTTGCCCGGCAGCCATTCGGGATAGAGCAGCACCATCGGCCCGGGCCCGGCCACGGGAATGGTCTGCTTCACCGTCATGATCCGGCGGTCCAGATCGGTGGCGTCGACGACCAGCTTCATGGTCCCGGGGTAGGGGACGTCCCTGGCGACCGGGACGGTGGTTTCGAAGGGCAGAAGCTGGGGCTGGGCGAAGACCGGGCCGGCCATCACGACGGCGGCGACGGCGGCGACGGCGGCGAGTAGGGCGCTGCGCATAGGGAGAGGAACTCTGTAACAACCAGACTGGGACGGCATATGAAGACGACCGCGCCCGGCAGGCAAGGTCGGTCGTCGGGCCGCTATCGAAGCGGCTGGAACCCCGGCGTTTGAAAAAGTCAAATTAACTTCCGCTTCCCCCTTCCATTCGCTGTGGATTTGCCTTATCTCGCCCGTCTCGCGAAATTTCCGTCTTTATTTGAGATGCGATCTCGCGCGCGCCTATGCCCGATGGCCGGACCGCCCACCCTGCGGACCGATGCGAAGGGCGGTCCCGGCGATACGGGGCCTGTCAGCGTCCGGCGCATCGCGCCGAGGGTGGACGCGAAGGACATTCTACGCGTGGGGACCTCCCCGCGCCCGCAGGGAAAAACATGGCGCACTCCTTCACCGGCAAGAAGCGGATCCGCAAGTCGTTCGGTCGTATCCCCGAAGCCGTGCAGATGCCGAACCTCATCGAGGTTCAGCGGTCTTCCTACGAACAGTTCCTCCAGCGCGAAGTCCGCCACGCGGACCGCCGCGACCAGGGCGTCGAGGCCGTCTTCAAGTCGGTCTTCCCGATCAAGGACTTCAACGAGCGCGCCGTGCTCGAGTACGTCTCGTACGAGTTCGAAGAGCCCAAGTACGACGTCGAGGAATGCATCCAGCGCGACATGACCTTCGCCGCGCCGCTGAAGGTCAAGCTGCGCCTGATCGTGTTCGAGATGGAAGAAGAGACCGGCGCCAAGTCGGTCAAGGACATCAAGGAACAAGACGTCTACATGGGCGACATCCCGCTCATGACGGACAAGGGCACGTTCATCGTCAACGGCACCGAGCGGGTCATCGTCTCGCAGATGCACCGTTCGCCCGGCGTGTTCTTCGACCACGACAAGGGCAAGACCCACTCGTCCGGCAAGCTGCTGTTCGCCGCCCGGGTGATCCCGTACCGCGGCTCCTGGCTCGACTTCGAGTTCGACGCCAAGGACATCGTCTACGTCCGTATCGACCGCCGCCGTAAGCTGCCCGCCTCCACCTTCCTGATGGCGCTGGGCATGGATGGGGAAGAGATCCTCACCACCTTCTACGACGTCGTCCCCTTCGAAAAGCGCACCGGCGCCGCCGAAGGCTGGGCCACCCCGTACAAGGCCGAGCGCTGGCGCGGTGTGAAGCCGGAATTCCCGCTGATCGACGCCGACACCGGCGAGGAAGTGGCTCCGGCCGGCACCAAGATCTCCGCCCGTAACGCCAAGAAGCTGGCCGACGGCGGTCTGAAGACCCTGCTGCTCGGTCCGGAGGCCCTGACCGGCCGCTACCTGGCCCGTGACGCCGTCAACTACGAAACCGGCGAGATCTACGCCGAGGCCGGCGACGAGCTGGACCCGACCGTGATCGAAGTCCTGGAAGCCCAGGGCCTGGCCACCATCGACGTGCTCGACATCGACCACATCACGGTCGGCGCCTACATGCGCAACACCGTCCGGGTCGACAAGAACGTCACCCGCGAGGACGCCCTGTTCGACATCTACCGGGTCATGCGCCCGGGTGAGCCGCCGACGGTGGAAGCCGCCGAGGCGATGTTCAAGTCGCTGTTCTTCGATTCGGAACGCTACGACCTCTCCTCGGTCGGCCGCGTGAAGATGAACATGCGCCTGGAGCAACAGACCGAGGACGACCTGCGTGTGCTGCGCAAGGAAGACGTCCTGGAAGTCCTCAAGGTCCTGGTCGGCCTGCGCGATGGCCGCGGCGAAATCGACGACATCGACAACCTCGGCAACCGCCGGGTCCGTTCGGTCGGCGAACTCTTGGAAAACCAGTACCGCGTCGGCCTGCTGCGCATGGAACGCGCCATCAAGGAGCGCATGAGCAGCGTCGATATCGACACGGTCATGCCGCACGACCTGATCAACGCCAAGCCGGCCGCGGCGGCGGTGCGTGAATTCTTCGGCTCCTCGCAGCTGTCGCAGTTCATGGACCAGACCAACCCGCTGTCGGAAATCACCCACAAGCGCCGTCTCTCGGCGCTTGGCCCGGGTGGTCTGACGCGGGAACGCGCCGGCTTCGAAGTCCGCGACGTTCACCCGACCCACTACGGCCGCATCTGCCCGATTGAAACGCCGGAAGGCCCGAACATCGGCCTGATCAACTCGCTTGCCACCCACGCGCGGATCAACAAGTACGGCTTCATCGAAAGCCCCTACCGCCGCGTGCTCGACGGTCGGCCTCAGGAAGAGGTCGTCTACATGTCGGCCATGGAAGAGGCCAAGCATGTCATCGCCCAGGCCAACATCGGCATCACCGATGGGGCCATCACCGATGACCTGGTCCCCGGCCGGACCAACGGCGAACCGGGCCTGCTGCAACGGGCCGACGTCGACCTGATGGACGTTTCGCCCAAGCAGGTCGTCTCGGTCGCCGCCGCCCTGATCCCCTTCCTGGAAAACGATGACGCCAACCGCGCCCTGATGGGTTCGAACATGCAGCGTCAGGCCGTGCCGCTCGTCCAGTCCGACGCCCCGCTGGTGGGCACCGGCATGGAAGACGTCGTGGCCCGCGATTCCGGCGCCGTGGTCATCGCCCGCCGCACCGGCGTGGTCGAACAGATCGACGGCACGCGTATCGTCCTGCGCGCCACCAACGAAACCGACCCCACCAAGCCGGGCGTCGACATCTACCGCCTGTCGAAGTTCCAGCGTTCCAACCAGAACACCTGCATCAACCAGCGTCCGCTGGTGCGGGTGGGCGACAAGATCAACGCCGGCGACATCATCGCCGACGGCCCGTCCACCGACCTTGGTGAACTGGCTCTGGGCCGCAACGCCCTCGTCGCCTTCATGCCCTGGAACGGCTACAACTTCGAAGACTCGATCCTGATCTCCGAGCGCATCGTGCGCGATGACGTCTTCACCTCGATCCACATCGAGGAGTTCGAAGTCATGGCCCGCGACACCAAGCTGGGCCCGGAAGAGATCACCCGCGACATCCCCAACGTCGGCGAAGAAGCCCTTCGCAACATGGACGAAGCGGGCATCGTGGCCATCGGCGCCGAGGTCATGCCGGGCGACATCCTGGTCGGCAAGGTGACCCCGAAGGGCGAGAGCCCGATGACGCCGGAAGAAAAGCTCCTCCGCGCCATCTTCGGTGAAAAGGCCTCCGATGTTCGCGACACCAGCCTGCGCCTGCCCCCGGGCGTCGCCGGCACGGTCGTCGAGGTCCGCGTGTTCAACCGGCACGGCGTCGACAAGGACGAACGCGCCCTGGCCATCGAGCGGTCGGAAATCGACCGCCTGGGCAAGGACCGCGACGACGAGTTCGCCATCCTGAACCGCAACATGACCGCGCGTCTGCGCGAGCTGATCACCGGCAAGGTCGCCGTCTCCGGTCCCAAGGGCCTGGGCCGCGGCGAAGTCACCGCCGACAAGCTGGGCGAAATCGCGCCCGGCCTGTGGTGGCAGATCGCGCTCGACGACGAGAAGGCCATGGGCGAGCTGGAGGCCCTGCGCCGCCAGTTCGACGAGGCTCGCAAGCGTCTCGACCGTCGCTTCGAGGACAAGGTCGACAAGCTGCAGCGCGGCGACGAACTGCCCCCGGGCGTGATGAAGATGGTCAAGGTCTTCGTGGCCGTGAAGCGCAAGCTTCAGCCCGGCGACAAGATGGCCGGCCGTCACGGCAACAAGGGGGTCATCTCCAAGATCCTGCCGATCGAGGACATGCCTCACCTGGCCGACGGCACCGCCGTCGACGTGGTGCTGAACCCGCTGGGCGTGCCCTCGCGCATGAACGTCGGTCAGATCTTCGAGACCCACCTGGGCTGGGCTTCGGCCGGCCTCGGCAAGCAGATCGCCGCGCTTCTGGAGGCCTGGCAACAGGGCGGTCAGAAGAAGGCCCTGCAGGAACGCCTGGGCGAGATCTACGGCCCCGACGTGCCGCTGCCCGAGGAAGAGGAAGAGCTGGTCGAACTGGCCCGCAACCTCTCCAAGGGCGTGCCGTTCGCCACCCCGGTCTTCGACGGCGCCCACATCGGCGATATCGAGGACCTGCTGGAATCGGCGGGCCTGGCGCGTTCGGGTCAGTCGATCCTGTTCGACGGCCAGACCGGCGACCAGTTCAAGCGTCCGGTCACGGTCGGCTACATCTACATGCTGAAGCTGCACCACCTGGTCGACGACAAGATCCACGCCCGCTCGATCGGCCCCTACAGCCTGGTCACCCAGCAGCCGCTGGGCGGCAAGGCCCAGTTCGGCGGTCAGCGCTTCGGGGAAATGGAGGTGTGGGCGCTCGAAGCCTACGGCGCCGCCTACACCCTGCAGGAAATGCTGACGGTGAAGTCCGACGACGTGGCCGGACGGACCAAGGTCTACGAAAGCATCGTCCGCGGCGACGACACCTTCGAGGCCGGCATTCCGGAAAGCTTCAACGTGCTGGTCAAGGAAATGCGGTCGCTCGGCCTCAACGTCGAGCTGGAGAACGGGTGATCGGAACATTCCGGGCGGCGTGATCGCCGCCCGGCTCTTCCCTGATCCCCTTCAAATTTTTCGCGGGTTCGCCCCGCAATGAGGCAATGATGAACCAGGAAGTCCTGAACATCTTCAATCCGGTCCAGGCCGCTCCGACCTTCGACCAGATCCGTATCGCGCTCGCCAGCCCGGAGAAGATCCGCAGCTGGTCGTTCGGCGAGATCAAGAAGCCGGAAACCATCAACTACCGCACGTTCAAGCCCGAGCGTGACGGCCTGTTCTGCGCCCGTATCTTTGGCCCGACCAAGGACTACGAATGCCTGTGCGGCAAGTACAAGCGCATGAAGTACAAGGGCATCATCTGCGAAAAGTGCGGCGTCGAGGTCACCCTGGCCCGCGTCCGTCGCGAGCGGATGGGCCACATCGAACTGGCCAGCCCGGTCGCCCACATCTGGTTCCTGAAGTCGCTGCCCAGCCGCATCGCCATGATGCTGGACATGCCGCTGAAGGACATCGAGCGGGTCCTCTACTTCGAGCACTACATCATCACCGAGCCGGGCCTCACCCCGCTGAAGCAGCACCAGCTGCTCAGCGAGGACGAGTTCATGCGCTTCCAGGACGAGTTCGGCGACGACAGCTTCAGCGCCGAGATCGGCGCCGAGGCCATCTTCGGCCTGCTCAAGGGCATCGACCTGCCCAAGGAAGCCGAGCGTCTGCGCGAGGAGCTGGCCGTAGCCACCTCCGAGATCAAGCAGAAGAAGGCCTCCAAGCGCCTGAAGATCATCGAGGCCTTCATCGAGTCCGGCAACAAGCCGGAGTGGATGATCCTGACGGTCGTGCCGGTCATTCCGCCGGAACTGCGCCCGCTGGTGCCGCTGGACGGTGGTCGTTTCGCGACCTCCGACCTGAACGACCTCTACCGCCGGGTCATCAACCGTAACAACCGCCTGAAGCGCCTCATCGAGCTGCGCGCCCCCGACATCATCATCCGCAACGAAAAGCGGATGCTGCAGGAGTCGGTGGACGCCCTGTTCGACAACGGCCGCCGCGGCCGGGTCATCACCGGCGCCAACAAGCGCCCGCTGAAGTCCCTCGCCGACATGCTGAAGGGCAAGCAGGGCCGCTTCCGCCAGAACCTGCTGGGCAAGCGCGTCGACTACTCGGGCCGTTCGGTCATCGTCGTCGGTCCCGAGCTGAAGCTGCACGAGTGCGGCCTGCCCAAGAAGATGGCGCTGGAGCTGTTCAAGCCGTTCATCTACTCGCGTCTGGACGCCAAGGGCCTTTCGGGCACCGTCAAGCAGTCCAAGCGCATGGTCGAGCGCGAACAGCCGCAGGTCTGGGACATCCTGGAAGAAGTGATCCGTGAGCACCCGGTTCTCCTGAACCGCGCGCCCACCCTTCACCGTCTGGGCATCCAGGCGTTCGAGCCCAAGCTGATCGAAGGCAAGGCCATCCAGCTGCACCCGCTGGTCTGTGCCGCCTTCAACGCCGACTTCGACGGCGACCAGATGGCCGTGCACGTCCCGCTCTCGCTGGAAGCCCAGCTGGAAGCGCGCGTGCTGATGATGTCGACCAACAACATCCTCAGCCCCGCCAACGGCCGCCCGATCATCGTGCCGTCGCAGGATATCGTGCTGGGCCTCTACTACCTCTCGCAATCGCGGGAAGGGGAGCCGGGCGAAGGCAAGATCTTCGCTGACCTCGGCGAAATCGAAGCCGCCCTCGGGGCCGGCGTCGTGACGCTGCACTCCAAGATCAAGGCCCGCTTCAGCGAATCCAACGCCGACGGCGTCGTGGTCCGCAGCCTGATCGAAACCACCCCGGGCCGGATGAAGATCGCCGCCCTGCTGCCGCATCACCCGGCCATCGGCCACCGGCTCATCGCCAAGGCGCTGACCAAGAAGGAGATCGGCAACCTGATCGACGTGGTCTATCGCCACTGCGGCCAGAAGGCGACGGTCATCTTCGCCGACCAGATGATGGGTCTGGGCTTCAAGGAAGCGGCCAAGGCCGGCATCTCCTTCGGCAAGGACGACATCATCATCCCGGCCTCCAAGGTCACCATCGTCAACGACACCCGCAAGCTCGTCGAAGAATACGAGCAGCAGTACGCTGACGGCCTGATCACCAAGGGCGAGAAGTACAACAAGGTCGTCGACGCCTGGGCCAAGTCCACCGACCTGGTGGCCGACGCCATGATGGGCGAGATCTCGACCGCCAAGAAGGGTCCTGACGGCCGCGAGCTGGAGATCAACTCCATCTACATGATGGCCCACTCCGGCGCCCGTGGCTCGCAGGCCCAGATGAAGCAGCTGGGCGGGATGCGCGGGCTTATGGCCAAGCCCTCCGGCGAGATCATCGAGACGCCGATCATCTCGAACTTCAAGGAAGGCCTGACCGTCCAGGAGTACTTCAACTCCACCCACGGCGCCCGTAAGGGCCTGGCCGACACCGCGCTGAAGACCGCCAACTCGGGTTACCTGACCCGTCGTCTGGTCGACGTCGCGCAGGACAGCATCATCACCGAAGAAGACTGCGGCACCACCCGGGGCATCACCCTGCGGGCCGTGGTCGACGGCGGCGACGTGCTGGTCTCGCTCGGCCTGCGTGTCCTGGGCCGCTTCTCGGCCGAGGACATCAAGGACCCGAACAGCGGCGAGGTCATCATCCCCGCCGACACCTACCTCGTCGAGGACATGGCCGACCTGATCGAAAAGGCCGGCGTGCAATCGGTGAAGGTGCGTTCGGCCCTGACCTGTGAAGCCAAGATCGGCGCCTGCGGGGCCTGCTACGGCCGCGACCTGGCCCGCGGGACTCCGGTCAACATCGGTGAAGCGGTCGGCGTCATCGCCGCCCAATCCATCGGCGAGCCCGGCACCCAGCTGACCATGCGGACCTTCCACATCGGCGGCACGGCCCAGGTGGCCGAGCAGTCCTTCTTCGAGGCCGGCACCGACGGTGTCGTTCGCGTGGCGGGCCCGATCGTTAAGGCCGCCGACGGCGAGTTCGTGGTCATGAGCCGCAACGTCGCCCTGACCGTGCTGGTCGACGGCAAGGACCGCGAGTCCTACAAGCCGCCGTACGGCGCGCGTCTGAAGGTCAAGGACGGCGACAAGATCAAGCGCGGCCAACGCCTCGCTGAATGGGACCCCTACACCACCCCGATCATCACCGAGGTCGGCGGCAAGATCCGCGCCGAGGATCTGGTCGAGGGCTTCTCGGTCCGCGAGGAAACCGACGAAGCGACGGGTATCGCCCAGCGCGTCGTCAGCGACTGGCGCACCGGCTCCAAGGGCACGGACCTGCGTCCGGCGCTCGCGGTGCTCGGCGAAGACGGCGCCTACAAGCGCCTCGCCGCCGGCGGTGAGTCCCGCTACCTGCTGTCGGTCGGCGCCATTCTGTCGGTGGCTGACGGCGACGAGGTGAAGCCTGGCGAAATCATCGCCCGCATCCCCACGGAAGGCGCCAAGACGCGCGACATCACCGGCGGTCTGCCGCGTGTTGCCGAGCTGTTCGAAGCCCGCCGTCCGAAGGATTGCGCGGTCATCGCCGAGATGGACGGCCGGGTCGAGTTCGGGCGCGACTACAAGAACAAGCGCCGGATCAAGATCACGCCGGAGGATGGCGGCGAACCCGTCGAGTTCCTCATCCCCAAGGGCAAGCACATTGCGGTCCATGACGGCGACGTGGTGCGCAAGGGCGAGTACATCATCGATGGCAACCCCGATCCGCACGACATCCTGCGCATCCTGGGCATCGAGGAGCTGGCCAACTTCCTGGTCAACGAAATCCAGGAAGTCTACCGCCTGCAGGGCGTGCCGATTAACGACAAGCACATCGAGGTGATCGTTCGCCAGATGCTGCAGAAGGTGGAAATCCTCGAGCCCGGCGACACCGGCCTCATCAAGGGCGACCACCTCGACAAGTCGGAATTCGACATCGAGAACGCCAAGACCGAAGCCCGCGGCGGCCGCCCGGCGATCACCCAGCCGGTTCTGCTGGGCATCACCAAGGCCTCGCTGCAGACCCGTTCGTTCATCTCGGCCGCTTCCTTCCAGGAAACGACCCGGGTGCTCACGGACGCCTCGGTCCACGGCAAGGTCGACACCCTCGAAGGCCTCAAGGAAAACGTCATCGTCGGCCGGCTCATCCCGGCGGGTACGGGCTCCTACCTGCGGAACCTGCAGAAGATCGCCACCAAGCGTGACGAACAGCTGGCCGCCTCGCGTGAAGCGGCCATGGAGCCGCTGCCCGTCGAGATCGCCGACGAGGTCCCGGCCGAGTAATCGGACGGACCAGGAGTATCGAGACGGCCCGGGAGCAATCCCGGGCCGTTTTCGTTTGGGGGCGATGACCCGCTGGAGCGCGCTCCCTCCCCTTTATGGGGAGGGACAGACGGCGAAGCCGTCAGGGTGGGGAAGTCGGATGCAGCCCACCCAGAGCCAACCGTCCTGGAACCCAAGACCTTCCGCCGTCTCTGCTTGAACCTGACTTCCCCACCCTGCGGGGCTTCGCCCCGCTGTCCCTCCCCATAAAGGGGAGGGAGGTTGAAACCGTTGGTCTTGCGCTATGTCTCGATCATGACCCCCGGCGTCACCCGATCCCTGACCACTTCCGAGCGCGCCGCCCTCTCCGGCGGCCTGTGGGACGCCCTCACCGCCGCCGGGGCCTTCCCGCGCATCGTCGCCGCCCCGTACCCGCTCGCCCGCCTGGCGTGGCTCTGGCGCGGCCACACGCCGGTCCTCACCCTCGGGGACCGCATCTTCTGGGGCCGCGCCCCGCGCGATTGCTCAGCGCAACCCGCCGCAATGGCTCTGCTGCAGCACGAACTGCAGCATGTCCTCGACTACGCCACCGGCCGGATGAGCTGGCTCTCCTACGCCCTGCATCCGCACGACTGGACCTACGATGTCCCCGAGACCGGCTGGGACTGGAACCGCCTCGGGGCCGAACAGCGCGCCGTGCTGGCCGAGCGGCTGTGGCGGGCCGAACAGGCCGGCGACGCCACGGAGATCGCCCGCCTGCGCGCGGTCCTTCCCTGGGGTTAGAACGGCGTCTTGATCGGCGCGTGGATCGGCGAGCCTGGTCCAACGCCGGCCGGATGGCCCGCGCCCTGCTCCTCGCTGGTGCCGGTTGGAATGGTCGGGTTCTCCCGCCAGTCGCGATCCCGCCTCTGCTTGGCCGCGACCAGGTCGAACCGCTGGCGCTTGGCGGCGCTCATCGGCGCGTCGATTTCAGCGGGCTGCTGGGCCCATTTGCCGCCTCGCTCCTGGCAGGCCTCGCGCTCACGCCGGTTCAGCCCGGCCGCGTCGGGATAGGCGCAGCCATAGCTCCCCCGCAACGCCCGCCGCGTCCCTTCGCCAGGCGAGGGGAAGATCGTCCCCGCCCGGCCGGATCCGCCCTTGGTCCCGCTGCCCGGGGCCGGGCCGGCCGGGGCCGGGGCGGGCAGGGGAGAAGGGGCGACCTCCGACGGTGGTTCGACGGCCGGAATGTGCAGCATCGGCGCGGTCGTCTCGCGCCGGGGGATGCCGCTGGCCGGGGAACCACCGGCCTCGGCGGGCGCCCGTTCGCGCGGCCGCGGCATCGGTGGAAACAGGCTGATGTCGATGGTCTCTTCCGGCAGCGGCGGCCGCTCGCGCACGCCTGGGCTGTTCAGGCCGATCAGCGCGAAGACGCCGACGTGGACCAGCACCGACAGGGTGGTGACGACGGCCACGCGCCGCCGGTCTCGCCCTCGATTGCGCGCCTGCGCCAAGATCACGTCCCCTCTCGTCCGAGATGAACGCTGATCGGTCGTGGCGGCTAAAACGTGTCCCTGCTCTGGCGGTCGTGCGGCGGGCGCCTATCTGCAGGTGACCCATAGTGTGGAGCTCAAGGAGTAGCCCGTGCCCCTGTTGATGTGCCCGAACGACAATAGCGCCATGCAGAAGGTCGTCCGCGAGGGCGTCGAACTCGACATGTGCCCGACCTGCCGGGGCGTCTGGCTGGACCGCGGCGAGCTGGAGAAGATCCTCAGCGGCGGCCGTGAGCAGCAGCAGGACCTGAGCCAGGACCGCGAGCGGCTGGGTCGCGAAGTGGATGCCTTCCACCGCGACCCGGAAGCCTGGCGCCGCAGCCACCCCTACGACGACCGCGAGAAGCGCCACCGCTACGACGAGGACTACAACTACCGCAAAAAGAAGAAGGGCGGCTTCGACCTGTTCGACATCTTCGACTGAGCCCCCTAGGTTGCGACAGGCGCGGGCGCATCCGCGCCTGTTCGCGTACCCGGGGGATTTCCAATGTTTCGCGCCGTCGTGGGCCTCTGCGCCCTGAGCCTTGCCCTCGCCGCGCCGCCGGCGGTCCTGGCCCAGGCGCCGGCCCCGCCGCCGGTCGCCGCCTTCGCCCGCCTGCCGGCGGTGCAGCAGGCGGAAATCTCGCCCAACGGCCAGAAGATCGCCATTCTCGGCGGTACGGCCACGGACCGCAGCATCACCATCAACCCCATCGACGGGGCCGTCGCCGTCAAGATTCCGCTCGGCGACGTCGACGTGGGGTCCATCCGCTGGACCGGCGACGACTACGTCGTGGCCACGGTGCGGATCTTCGACAGCAAGACCAACTTCAGCGACGGCCGCACCTACAGCTACAACCTCCAGCGCGACATCGTCTTCGACATGAAGGGCGAGATGGCGGGCCTGCTGCTGGACGGCGTCACCTGGGCGAGCCTGGCGACCACCCGGCCGATCCTGGGCGTCATCGAGGGGCCCAAGCCGACCGTCATCATGCTCGGCGTCGACTATCAGGAAGCCACCCAGAACAACCACACCCGTCTCAATCCCAAGGGCGACGACTTCGTGGCCGCCCTCTACAAGGTCGATGTCGCCACCGGCAGCGGCCGGATGGTCGAGCGCGGCAATGTCTTCACCTACGCCTTTGCGGTCGACCGGGCCGGGGAATCGCGGGTCAGGCTCGATGCCGAGAAGGGCTTCACCAGCCTTTTTGCCCGCCGCAAGGGGGGCGCCCTCTGGACCCTGATCGACAAGTCTCCCTCCATCAGCCCGGCCGTCGCCTTCCTCGGCTATTCGGACCCGGAAGACGCCATCTATCTGCAGCGCCCCGCCGAGGCCGGCGTGCGGATTGTCCGCCGCCGCCTTGCCGACGGGACAGAGACGGAGGTTGGCCCCGCCAGGCCGGCGGTCGACGCCGATCTGCTGTGGGACGACCGCACGGGCCAGCCGGTGGCGATCCTGAGCGGTGGCGGCGAGCGGCCAGCCTATCAGTGGTTGGACGCCAGGCTTGGCGCCATCCACGCCAAGCTGTCGCGCAGCTTCAAGGGCCGGGAGGTCCGCTTCGAAAGCTGGTCGGCCGACATGAGCCGCATTGTGCTGCGCATCGACGCCGTCGGCGCCGCGCCCATGTGGTTCCTGTTCGAACCGGCGACCAACCAGGCTTCGCCGCTGGGCGAGGAATACCCCGAGCTGGCGGGCGTCCAGCTCGGCAAGACCAGCTGGATGAGTTTCAACGCCGCCGACGGCCTGGCGATGAACGCCTATCTCACCGTGCCCGCCAACCTGCCGCCGGGCCGCAAGGCGCCGCTGATCGTCATGCCGCACGGCGGGCCGGCGGCGCGGGACGAGTTCGCCTTCGACTGGTGGGAGCAGTTCCTGGTCTCCAGAGGCTATGCCGTGCTCAAGCCCCAGTTCCGCGGCTCGACCGGCTTCGGCTATGACTTCCAGGCCGCCGGCTTCAACGAATGGGGCGGCAAGATGCAGTCGGACCTGACCGACGCGGTAGACGCGATCAGCGATCCGGCGGTGGACAAGACCCGCGTCTGCATCGCCGGCGCCAGCTACGGCGGCTTCGCGGCCCTGCATGGCGCCACCATGCGGCCCGAACGCTACCGCTGCGCCATTTCGGCCAACGGCGTTTCCGACCTGCAGACCATGCTCGGCCACGCCAAGATCTACTCGGGCGGCGAATCCGCCACCCTGCGCTACTGGCGCGACGTGATCGGCGACTCGCGGGTGGAGGGGCGGCGGATCAACGAAGCCTCCCCGGCCCGTCGCGCCGGCGCGCGCACCGCTCCGGTTCTCCTGATCTACGCCTCGCAGGACACCACGGTGCCCGCCAGGCAATCCCTGCTGATGCAGGAGGCTCTGAAGGACGCCGGCGTGCCGCACCAGACGGTGGTGCTGGAGGGCGACGACCACTATTTTTCCAGCACCCGCAGCCGCCTGCAGATTCTGGAGGCCACGGAGGCGTTCCTGGCCCGGTATCTGCCGGTCGCGCCGTGAATCCGGGCGCCCGGCTAAGAGTCGGCAAACCCTTGACCTTTGGGGGTCTCGCGAGTATCTAGCCCGCTCTTTCGAGGCAGGGTCTTAACGGATCCTCACCCGAGGAACTCCAAGGACCCGCCGGCCGCCTCAGCGCAGCCGGTGAGTTTGCGCGTTCAACGGTCTCGAACGACGAACCCTATAGGACCCTGAAGCGCTTCGGCCGAAAGGCACACGCTTCCACGAGCACAGAGATTAGATGCCTACAGTCAACCAGCTGATCCGTAAGCCGCGGCAACCCAAGCCCGTGCGCAACAAGGTTCCCGCCCTCAAGGGCTGCCCGCAGCGCCGTGGTGTTTGCACCCGCGTCTACACCACCACCCCCAAGAAGCCGAACTCGGCTCTGCGGAAGGTGGCCAAGGTCCGCCTGACCACTGGCGTCGAAGCCGTTTGCTACATCCCCGGTGAAGGTCACAACCTTCAGGAGCACAGCGTCGTGCTCATCCGCGGGGGCCGCGTGAAGGACCTTCCCGGCGTTCGCTACCACATCCTGCGTGGCGTCCTCGATACCCAAGGGGTCAAGGACCGCAAGCAGCGCCGTTCGCACTACGGCGCCAAGCGCCCGAAGTAAGGAAGAGATAGCATGTCCCGTCGTCGTCGCGCAGAGAAGCGCCAGGTTCTGCCGGACCCCAAGTTCGGTGACCTCGTCGTCACGAAATTCATGAACTACGTTATGTACGAAGGCAAAAAAGCCGTCGCCGAAAACATCATCTACGGCGCCTTCGACATCCTGGAAGCCAAGCGCAAGGACCAGGGTCCCCTGGAAACCTTCCACGGCGCCCTCGACAACGTCGCCCCGGCGATCGAAGTCCGGTCGCGCCGCGTCGGCGGCGCCACCTACCAGGTGCCGGTCGAGGTCCGTCCGGACCGTCGTCGCGCCCTGGCCATCCGCTGGCTGGTCACCGCCGCGCGCAAGCGTGGCGAGAACACCATGACCGAAAAGCTGGCCGGCGAACTGCTGGACGCTTCGAACAACCGCGGCACCGCGGTCAAGAAGCGCGAAGACACGCACAAGATGGCCGAGGCCAACCGAGCGTTCTCCCACTACCGCTGGTAACCACCCAGCCGTCAGGTCTTACAGGGACGGGCGGTTTGAAACCTCAAACCGCCCGTTCCGCTCATTCTAACACCAGGCATATCCCATGGCCCGCGCCAGCAAGATTGAAGACTACCGCAACTTCGGAATCATGGCCCACATCGATGCGGGCAAGACGACGACGACCGAGCGGATCCTGTACTACACCGGCAAGAACCATAAGATGGGCGAAGTCCACGATGGCGCGGCCACCATGGACTGGATGGACCAGGAGCAGGAACGCGGCATCACCATCACGTCGGCCGCGACGACCGCTTTCTGGAACGAAAAGCGCCTGAACATCATCGACACCCCCGGGCACGTCGACTTCACCATCGAAGTCGAACGCTCGCTGCGCGTCCTCGACGGCGCGGTCACCGTTCTCGACGGCAACGCCGGCGTTGAGCCGCAGACCGAAACCGTCTGGCGCCAGGCCGACAAGTACCGCGTGCCCCGCATCGTGTTCGTCAACAAGATGGACAAGCTGGGCGCCGACTTCGTCAAGTCGGTCGAGAGCATCCGCGACCGCCTGGGCGCCAAGGCCGTGCCGATCCAGCTGCCGATCGGTTCCGAAACCAACCTCAAGGGCCTTGTCGACCTGGTCCGCATGAAGGCCGTTGTCTGGGACAACGACGCCGTCGGCGCCACCTTCCACGACGAGGAAATCCCGGCCGACATGAAGGACGAGGCTGAAGCCGCCCGTCACTACATGATCGAGAACGCCGTCGAGATGGACGACGAGGCCATGGAAGCCTACCTCGGCGGTGAAGAGCCCTCGATCGACATCATCAAGAAGTGCATCCGCAAGGCCGTGCTGACCGGCGCCTTCTATCCGATCCTCTGCGGCTCGGCCTTCAAGAACAAGGGCGTCCAGCCCCTGCTCGACGCCGTTGTCGACTACCTGCCCTCGCCGGTGGACATCCCGCCGACCAAGGGCATCGACTTCCGTACGGAAGAAGAAGTCGTGCGCCGCGCCTCGGACGACGAGCCGCTGTCGGTTCTGGCGTTCAAGATCATGGACGACCCCTTCGTCGGCTCGCTGACCTTCTGCCGCATCTACTCGGGCAAGCTGGAAACCGGCATGGGCCTCTTGAACTCGACCCGCGACCGCAAGGAACGCGTCGGGCGCATGCTGCTGATGCACTCCAACGACCGCCAGGACATCAAGGAAGCCTACGCCGGCGACATCGTCGCCCTGGCCGGCCTGAAGGACACCCGCACCGGCGACACCCTGTGCGATCCCAACAAGTCGCCGGTCATCCTTGAGCGCATGGAATTCCCGGCCCCGGTCATCGAGATCGCCGTCGAGCCCAAGTCCAAGGCCGACCAGGAAAAGCTGGGCGTCGCCCTGGCCAAGCTGGCCTCGGAAGATCCGTCCTTCACCGTCTCGACCGACCATGAGTCGGGCCAGACGATCCTGAAGGGCATGGGCGAGCTGCACCTCGACATCAAGATCGACATCCTGAAGCGCACCTACAAGGTCGAGGCCAACATCGGCGCGCCGCAGGTGGCCTACCGTGAATCGCTCGGCCGCAAGGCGGAGATCGACTACACGCACAAGAAGCAGACCGGC
Source organism: Caulobacter sp. GW821-FHT11A05 (assembly GCF_058809015.1). Taxonomy (NCBI): domain Bacteria; kingdom Pseudomonadati; phylum Pseudomonadota; class Alphaproteobacteria; order Caulobacterales; family Caulobacteraceae; genus Caulobacter; species Caulobacter sp. GW821-FHT11A05. The sequence goes on from NZ_JBXASF010000005.1 coordinate 96,387, forward strand.
GGTACGGGCCAGTTCGCCCGCATCAAGGTGGTCTTCGAGCCGGGCGAACCCGGCACGGGCTTCGTGTTCGAAAGCGCCATCGTCGGCGGCAACGTGCCGAAGGAATACATCCCCGGCGTCCAGAAGGGCCTGGAGTCCTCGAAGGAAAACGGCCTGCTGGCTGGCTTCCCGCTGATCGACTTCAAGGCGACCCTGATCGACGGCGCTTACCACGACGTCGACTCCTCGGTCCTGGCCTTCGAAATCGCCGCCCGCGCCGCCTTCAAGGAGCTCCGTGAAAAGGGCGCCCCCAAGCTGCTCGAGCCGATCATGGCCGTCGAGGTCGTCACCCCGGAAGACTACCTGGGCTCGGTCATCGGCGATCTGAACAGCCGTCGTGGCATGATCCAGGGCCAGGACACGCGCGGCAACGCCATCGTCGTCAACGCTTTCGTGCCGCTGGCCAACATGTTCGGCTATGTGAACACCCTTCGCGGGATGTCGCAGGGCCGCGCCGCCTTCACGATGCAGTACGACCACTACGATCCGGTGCCGCAACACGTCGCCGACGAAGTGATCAAGAAGTACGCCTAACCCTTCCAACCCTAGTTTTAGAGGACAGGCCCATTAGGGCTGGAGCTTGAAATGGCTAAAGAAAAGTTCGAACGCAACAAGCCGCATTGCAACATCGGCACCATCGGTCACGTTGACCATGGCAAGACGACGCTGACGGCCGCGATCACCATGGTGCTGGCCAAGACCAGCGGCGGCGTGGCCAAGTCCTACGCCGACATCGACGCGGCGCCGGAAGAGAAGGCCCGCGGCATCACCATCAACACCGCGCACGTGGAATATGAGACGGCCAACCGTCACTACGCCCACGTCGACTGCCCCGGCCACGCCGACTACGTGAAGAACATGATCACCGGCGCCGCCCAGATGGACGGCGCGATCCTGGTGGTCTCGGCCGCCGACGGCCCGATGCCCCAGACCCGCGAGCACATCCTGCTGGCCCGTCAGGTCGGCGTGCCGGCCCTGGTGGTGTTCATGAACAAGGTCGACATGGTCGACGACGAAGAGCTGCTCGAGCTGGTCGAGATGGAAGTTCGTGAGCTTCTGTCGAGCTACCAGTTCCCGGGCGACGACATCCCGATCACCAAGGGTTCGGCCCTGGCCGCCGTCGAGGGCAAGACCCCGGCGATCGGCGAAGACGCCATCCTGGCCCTGATGGCCTCGGTTGACGCCTACATCCCGCAGCCGGCCCGTCCGCTGGACCTGCCGTTCCTGATGCCGGTCGAAGACGTGTTCTCGATCTCGGGCCGCGGCACCGTGGTCACCGGCCGTATCGAAAAGGGCATCGTCAAGGTTGGCGAGGAAGTCGAGATCGTCGGCATCCGCGCCGTCCAGAAGACGACCTGCACCGGTGTGGAAATGTTCCGCAAGCTGCTCGACCAAGGTCAGGCCGGCGACAACGTCGGCGTGCTGCTGCGCGGCACCAAGCGTGAAGACGTCGAGCGTGGCCAGGTTCTCTGCAAGCCCGGCTCGATCACCCCGCACACCAAGTTCGTGGCCGAAGCCTACATCCTGACCAAGGAAGAGGGCGGCCGTCACACCCCGTTCTTCACCAACTACCGTCCGCAGTTCTACTTCCGGACCACGGACGTGACCGGGATCATCAAGCTGCGCGAAGGCGTGGAAATGATCATGCCGGGCGACAACGCCGAGCTGGACGTCGAGCTGATCACCCCGATCGCCATGGACCAGGGCCTGCGCTTCGCCATCCGCGAAGGCGGCCGCACCGTCGGCGCTGGCGTCGTGTCGAAGATCGTCGAATAAGCTTTCAGCTTCACGGCTGAGACAGCGAAGGGCCCGGAGCAATCCGGGCCCTTTTGCTATTGGGCGAAGGCTGGGCTCCGTCCCTCCCCGAATGGGGAGGGCAGGCCGACAGGCCGGGTGGGGCAGTGGGCAGCCCCACCCAAAGCCTGTGACCGACTTCCCCACCCGACGCGCGTAACCGCGCGTCTGCCCTCCCCATTCGGGGAGGGAGGTTGGACCCTTTTTGTACTCAACAACTCGGCGTGATCCCCTCACTTCAGAAATTCATCAGATGTAGAATAACGGTGTCGTCCAAACACGGACGCCGTCTCAATGGAGCGCATCCCTCGTGGATTCGATCACGGCCGGAGTCTTCTCCGGCGTTCTGCTCATGGCCGCCTTTGCCGGCCTCGTTTCCCTCCTCGGACTTCGCATCAATCAGGAATACGAACGCGCCGTTGTCTACCGTCTGGGGCGATTGCGCGAGACCCGCGGGCCCGGTCTCTACTGGCTGGTCCCCTTCATCGAGCGCTCGGTCCGCATCGACATCCGGGTCATCACCCAGACCCTCGACACCCAGGAAACTGTCAGCCGTGACGGCGTCCCGGTGCGGGTCAACGCCGTCATCTGGTACAAGGTCGCCGATCCGTCGCTGGCCGTGAACGCCGTCCGCTATCGCGACGAGGCGGTGATCAAGGCCGCCGAGACCGCCCTGCGCGACGTCATCGGCCAGCACGACCTCGACAACCTCTTGAAGAACCGCATCCAGGTGAACGCCCTGCTCAAGGACCTGCTGGAGCCGCCGGCCCACGGCTGGGGCCTGCATATCGACGCGGTCGAGATGCAGGACCTCGACATCCCCGAGCAGATGCAGCGCGCCCTGGCCCGCGAGGCCGAGGCCACCCGAGAGGCCAAGGCCCGGCTGATCAAGGCCCAGGGCGAACAGGCCGCCGCCGAGACCCTGGTGGAAGCCGCCCGGGCCATCTCTTCCGTCCCCGCGGCCCTGGAACTGCGCCGATTGCAGACCCTGACCGAGATCGGTGTGGAGCATAACAGCACCATCGTGCTGGCCATGCCGACCGAGTTCACCGCCCTGGCCGGCAAGCTGGCCAACGCCGCCTGACCGCGGAAGCCCCGGGGAAACCCGGGGCTTTTTGCTGCTGGCTCCCGGATCGCCACCGCACTCATTTTGGGGGGAACTTTTTCGCACACCGGTGTTAGGCTGAGCCGTTGGGGGGCACTTCTGGTCTGGAGGCGCCTTTGAGAGCCATCGACGACACCGCCGTGCTGGGCCTGGTCGACGACATCTACGCAGCGGCGGCGTCGTTCGACCTGTGGCCGCGGACGCTTGAGCGGATCGCCGACGCCTTCGGGGCCCGCGAGGCCGCCCTCGGGACCATGGCCGCCGACAGCCTGCCCTGGCTGTTCGCGCCGCGCACCGATCCCGACTACATGCGGACCTACGCCGAGAACTACCATGCCCTCAACGACGTCTGGCACCGGATGACGGCGCTCGGTCCCGGGGCCGCGGCCACCGACGAGATGGTCATGCCGCGCGAGGCGCTGCTGAAGAGCGCCTTCCACAACGAATGGTCCCTGCCGCAGGGCTACCGCACCAAGCTGGGCGGCACCCTGCTCGAGGAGAGCGGCTGGCGCACCGTCTTCGCCCTGTCCGGACGGGAGGACTTCGGGCCCGAGGCGCTGCGCCTGTTCCGCACCCTGTCGCCGCACATGGCCCGGGCCGTGCGGCTAAACATCCGCCTCGCCCAGGGCGAGGCCGACAGCGCCCTGTCGGCGGGCCTGCTGCAGGAGCTGTCCGTCGCCGCCCTGGTCGTCGACCCCGACGGCCGGCTGCTGTTCGCCAATCCGCCGGCGGAGCTGCTGTTCAAGGCCGGCCGCGGCCTGCGGCTGAAGGGCGGCTTCCTGGCTTCTGAGCGCGAGGAGGACGCCGCCCATCTGCGGCGGCTGGTGACCTCCTGCATCGGCGACGGCCGGGCCTTCGCGCCGCCGTCGGCCCACCTCCGCGGGACCTCCAGCCGGCCGCTGACCCTGCAGGCGACGCCCCTCTTGCGGCGGATGCCGGTGCTCACCTCCGGCCAGCCCTCGGCCATCCTGTTCGACGCCACCGAGCACCCGCCGGACGATCCGACCCTGCGCCTGCAGGCCCGCTACGGCCTGACCGCCGCCGAGGCCGCTTTCGCCCTGGAGATCGCCAAGGGCGACGGCAAGCCGGCCGCCGCCGAGCGACGCGGCATCACCTTCGCCACCGCCCGCACCCACCTGTCGCGGATTTTCGACAAGACCGGCGTGCATCGCCAGGCCGAGCTGGTGCGGCTGATTCTCGGCGAGACCGTCTAACCCGCGACGTCATCGGACGAACGTCCGATGCGGCGCCCCGCCGCGCCCCCTATCCCTCCAACAGTTGCTGTGTGGAGGGTTGATGATGATGAACCGGAGCGGCGCGCGGGTCATGCGCGCTTACACTGGCCGGGCCTTGGACGGCCGGGCCTTCCTGCTGGCGTCCTCGGCGCTGACGATCGGGCTGGCGGTCGGCGCCCCGGCCCTGGCCCAGGACCGGGAATGGGACGGCTCCAACTCTACCAACTGGCACATCAGCGCCAACTGGGACACGGGCGCCCTTCCGAACGCCACGACGAGCGTCTTCATCGACACCACCCTGCCGAACCCCACCCTGATCGACGCCGCGGACGCCGCGGCGGGCAACATCCGCATCGGCTGGGACGCCAACGGCTCCCTGACGATCGCCAACGGCCGCACCCTGAGCAGCGCCAACGCCGCCCTCGGTTACAATGACACCGGCCTGGGCACGGCGATGGTCACCGGCGCCGGCTCCCGCTGGCTGATCGACGACAACGACGGTGGGGCGGACCTCATCATCGGCCGGCGCGGCATCGGTTCGGTGCTCATCACCAATGGCGGCTCGATCATCAGCAACGGCGCCCAGCAATGGCCCAGCTATGTCCGCCTCGGCGTCCAGGCCGGCGCCACCGGCCAGCTGGTGGTCAACGGGGCCGGATCGAGCCTGGTCCACTACGGCGCCATGTCGGTCGGCGGCGGGGCGGCCGGCGGCGACGGTGCGCTGCAGATCACCAACGGCGGCGCGGTCAGCGTCTTCACCGCCAACGGCGCCGGCTTCTTCGATGTCGGCGGCGGCGCGTCCGCCACCGCGCAGGTGGACGGCGCGGGCTCCAGCCTGTCGGTCGAGGCCACGATGCATGTCGCCAGCGACGGCGACGGCTCCCTGGCTATCACCAACGGAGGCGTCGTCACCGTCCTGGGCACCTACGACGCCTTTGTCGGCGAGAACGACCTCGGCCTGGCGACCGTCGACGGGGCCGGCTCGCGCTGGGACATTGGCGGCGACCTTTACATCTCGCTGACCGGCGATGGCGCCGGCATCGTCACGGTCAGCGATGGCGCGGCCATCTCGGCCAACGCCATCTATCTGTACCAGAACAGCTCGCTCAACATCGGCGCCGACGGCCTCAGCCCTGCCGATGCGGCCGGCTTCCTGGAGACCGACCTGATCGCCTTCCGGGGCGGGGACAGCTTCCTGACATTCAACCACACCGACGCCGACTATCAGTTCGGGGCGGTGATCCGGTCGGAGTTCGCGCCCGGCAGGATCATGAATATCGCCGGCACGACGGTCCTGACCGCCGATTCGAGCGCGTTCACCGGCCTGCTCGAGGTTCGCGGCGGCAGGCTGGTGATCGAGGGCGCGCTGGGCGCGGTCGCCCTCGTGGAGGGCGGTGGAACCCTGCAGGTGGATGGCATTCTCGGCGGCGAGGGCATGACGGTCGGCCCAGGCGGGACCTTGACGGGCTCGGGCCAGTTGTTCGGTACGGTCCAGGTGCTCGACGGCGGCACGCTGGCCGGCGTGCAGGGCCAGACCCTGACCATGGCGGAACTGAATCTCGCCGCCGGCAGCCTTGTCGACGTCACCCTCACCGCGCCTGGGGGGGCGGTATTGTTCGACGTTGACGGCGACCTCGTCCTGGACGGCGAATTGTCGATCAGTTCCCCCGGCGCGTTCGGCGAAGGCCTCTACCGGATCATCGACTACGGCGGCGACCTGACCAACAATGGCCTGGATATCGGCGCCACCCCCGGCGGGACCGATCCCGCCGACTTCTCGATCCAGACCTCGGTGGCCGGCCAGGTCAACCTGGTCTACGGCGCCGCCCCGCCGCTGACCTTCAACTTCTGGGACCCCGGGACCCCGGCCGACGGCGAGATCAGCGGCGGCTCGGGGACCTGGAACGCCGCCGACCCAAGCTGGACCGACGAAACCGGCTCGGCCAACGGCCCGCCGCAGCAATCGGGCCTGATGATCTTCACCGGCGCGCCCGGGACGGTCGTTGTCGATGACAGCGATGGCGACATCGTCGTCGGCGGCCTGCAGTTCGCCGTCGACGGCTACTGGGTGCGGGGCGACGCCCTCACCGTCACCGACCCGCTGACCGCCATCCGGGTCGGCGACGGCACGGCCGACGGCGCCGACTACGCGGCCACCATCGGCTCGGTCCTGGCCGGGGCCGGCGGCGTCAACAAGACCGACCTGGGAACCCTGTTCCTGACCGGCCTCAACACCTACACCGGCGGCACCACCGTCACCGACGGGGTGCTGATCGGCCGGGCGACCAGCTTCGGCTCCGGCGACATCACCAACAACGCCATGCTGGTCATCGACGCCGAGGCGCCGGGCGTGCTGGCCAACGCCCTCCACGGCGACGGCCTGTTCGCCAAGAGCGGGGCCGGGATCCTGACCCTGACCGGCGAGAGCGACTTCAGCGGCGCGACCGAGGTCTGGAGCGGCCGGCTGGTGGTCAACGGTTCGCTGGCCCAGTCGCTCGTCACCCTCCGCTCGACCGCCACCCTGGCCGGCAATGGCAGCGTCGGCGGGGTCAACGCCCTGGCCGGATCGACCATCGCCCCCGGTAATTCGATCGGCACGCTCAACGTCATCGGCCCCTACGCCCAGGCCTCCGGCTCCATCTACCAGGCCGAGCTGGCCCCGAACGGGACCTCAGACCTGATCAACGTCACCGGCGCGGCGACCCTGGCTCCCGGGGCCGGGCTGCAGGTCATCCGCACCGGTCCGGCGGCGTCCTATGCGCTTGGCACGCGCTACACGGTGCTCACCGCCGCCGGCGGCGTCACCGGGACCTATACGGTCAGCGGGGCGACCAACATCTCGGCCTTCATCGACCTGGTCGCGTCTTACGACCCCACCCACGTCTACGTCGATGTCTCCCAGACCCACGCCTTCGTCGAGGCCGGCCTGACCCCCAACCAGATCGCCGCCGGCGGCGGGGCCGACAGTTTGGGCTCCGGCAATCCGCTGTTCGACGCCATCGTCTACCTGCCGACCTTCGGTGAGGCGCGAGCCGCCTTTGACCAGATCTCCGGCGAGATCCACGCCTCGGTGCGCGGCGCCAGCCTGGAGGACAGCCGCTTCGTCCGCGACGCGGCCCTGGACCGCCTGCGCGAGATCGGCGAACCGCAGGCCCGCCAGACCGCCGGCTGGGCCCGCGCCTTCGGCTCCTGGGCCGACACCGACAGCGACGGCAACGCCGCCGAACTGAGCCGCTCGATCGGCGGGGTGCTGCTGGGCGTCGACGTGGCCGGCGGCGAAAACTGGCGCTTCGGGCTGGAGGGCGGCTATAGCCGCGGCGAGTTCGAGGTCGACGACCGGGCGTCGGAGGCGACCAGCGACGACTACCATCTGGGCGCCTATCTCGGCGCCCAGTGGGGACCGCTCGGCCTGCGCATCGGCGGCGCCCACAGCTGGCGGCGGATGGAGGTCGACCGCGCGGTCGCCTTCGCCGGCTTCAGCGACAGCCTGTCGTCCGACTACGACATCAAGGTCGCCCAGGTCTTCGGTGAGTTCGCCTACCGCTTCGACCTCGGCCGGGCCCACGCCGAGCCCTTCGTCAACCTGGCCTATGTCGCCGTCGACGGCGAGAACGCCGCCGAAAAAGGTGGGGCCGCGGCCCTGGCCCTGCGCGGCGGCAATGGCGGCGTCACCGTCTCGACCCTGGGCCTGCGGGCCCAGACCGAATGGACCGTCGGCGCCGACGCCACCCTGACCCTGAGCGGCAGCCTTGGCTGGCGCCACGCCATGGGCGACACGACGTCGACGGCCACCGCCGCCTTTGCCGGCGGCGACCCCTTCACCGTCTCCGGCCCGCCAGGGGCCGAGGACTCAGCCCGCATCGACGCTGAGCTGGCCTACACCGCCTCGGACCGGGTCAGCATCGGGGTGTCCTACTCGGGCCAGGTCGGCGACGGCGTCGAGGACCACGGCCTGGCGCTGACCGCCCGCTGGCGGTTCTGAAAGGACCCAATCGTGAGGACGAAACCATGACCGTATGGATGATCGAAGGCGTCGTCGAAGAGGTCACGCCCAAGCGGACCCGGGGCGACTGGATCTATTACGATCGCGTCCGCCTACGTGAACGGGGCGGGGCGGAACAGACCCTGACCAAGCTGCAGGCGGCCGGCGACGTCGCCAAGGCCCTGCAGCCGGGGGCCAGCGGCCGCTTCTACCTGACCAAGTCACTCGACCAGTCGGGCGTCCACGCCGTCCGCCTGGACGATGGCGTGGCCGCCTACCGCTACTTCATCAACGTCAAGCTGATCTGGATCCTGCTCGCCCTCAACGTGGCCCTCTTCGCCGGCGGCCTGGCGTTCGGAAAGATCTACGGCCTCTGCCTGATCGTCGGCGTGCTGCTGTCCGTCGGCCTCGTCTTCTACCTCCGCGCCAAGGGCGAAAGCCGCCGTCAGTTCGAAATGGACGCCCCCACCGGCGGCCTGAGCCCTCAGATCGGCGTGGTGTAGAGCGCCTCCCTCCCCGCAAGGGGAGGGAGGTTTTGTTGTAAAATCTGGAAGTGGGCCGGTTTCCTCCCTCCCCAATTCGGGACGGAAGTGACCCAATCCTCTGCTATAATCCTCGCCATGCTTCGCCTCGCGGCCATCCTCCTCCTCCTCGCCACCCCGGCCTTCGCCCAGGACGACTTTCAGGCCCGCGTCCTGGCCGCCCACAACGCCGTCCGCGCGCAGGTCGGCACGCCGCCGCTCAGCTGGAGCAAGCGCCTGGCCGCCGACGCGAAGGCCTGGGCCGACAATCTGGCTCGCAAGGGTCGGCTGCAGCATGACGGCCAGCGGACCGAGGGCGAGAACCTGTGGATGGGGACAGCCAACTACTTCTCGATCGAGGAGATGGTGGGGGGATGGGCCGCCGAGCGGGCCGACTACCGCCACGGCGAATTCCCCAATGTCGCGCGCAAGGGCAAGGCGGTCGGCCACTACACCCAGATGGTCTGGCGCACGACCACCCAGGTCGGCTGCGCCACGGCCCGCACCCGCGACGAGGAAATCCTCGTCTGCCGCTACAGCCCGCCCGGCAACTGGATCGGCCAGACCGCCTACTGACCGCGTCGCCTCGCACTTATGGTAGCGCTAACATTTCAGATGGCGTAGGGGAAAGCCGAGAGGTCGCTTCCCGGCAAATTGAACCCTTTGGGCCTCTGAACCGCTGACTCCCCGGGGCACGGCGGCTAAGAGAAGCCTCGCGTCGTCGCAAGGAGATTCCATTGGCGAATACCGCTCCGGTTCTGGTCCTGCTTGGCGGGGCGGGCGATCTGTCCATGCGTATGCTGCTTCCCTCCCTGCTCCACCTGGAGATGGACGCGCTGTTGCCCAAGGGCCTGCGGGTCATCGCCGTTGGCCGCGCCGAGGGCGACGCCGACAGCTACCGCCGGGACGTCGAGGCCCATCTCAAGGAAGAGGCCGGCGAGGCCTGGGCGCAACTCTCCGCCCGCCTCGACTACATCTCCACCGACGCCGGCAAGCCCGAAGGCGCCCAGGCCCTGAAGGCGCGCATCGGCGAGGCCGGGCTGATCGTCTTCTACTTCGCCCTCTCGCCCAGCCTGTTCGCCCCGGTGACCAAGGCCCTCAGCGAAGCCGGCCTGGTCGGCGAGAACACCCGCCTGGTGCTGGAAAAGCCGATCGGCCGCGACCTGGAGACCAGCCGCCAGATCAACGCCGTCATCGCCGAGGCCGCCGAGGAGCGGCAGGTGTTCCGCATCGACCACTACCTGGGCAAGGAGACGGTGCAGAACCTCATCGCTCTGCGCTTCGCCAACGCCCTGTTCGAGCCGCTGTGGAACAACCTGGCCATCGACCACGTCCAGATCACCGTCGCCGAGACCCAGGAGGTGGGGGACCGGTGGCGCTATTACGACGACTACGGCGCCATCCGCGACATGCTGCAGAACCACATGCTGCAGCTCCTCTGCCTGGTGGCCATGGAGCCGCCGTCGGACCTCGAGCCCGACGCGGTGCGCAATGAGAAGGTCAAGGTGCTGCGCTCCCTGCGCCGCTTCACCCCGGAGGCGGCCGAGAAGGACAGCGTCCGCGGCCAGTACGTCGCCGGCATGGCCGAGGGCCACCCGGTCGCCTCCTACGAGGCCGAGGTCGGCCGCCCGTCGGGCACCGAGACCTTCGTCGCCCTGACCGCCTGGATCGACAACTGGCGCTGGAAGGGCGTGCCCTTCTACCTGCGCACCGGCAAGCGGATGGCCGAGCGGCGCACCGAGATCGTCATCCAGTTCAAGCCGGTGCCGCACTCCATCTTCGGCCCCTACGGCGACCGCGACATCACCGCCAACCGCCTGGTCATTGAACTTCAGCCCGACGAGGACATTTCCCTCACCATCATGAACAAGCGTCCGGGCCTCAACGGCGAGCACATGCGCCTCCAGCCCCTGCCGCTGTCGCTGAGCCTGGCCAAGGCGCTGGGCGAGGAGGGCGGCCGGCGGCGCATCGCCTATGAGCGGCTGCTGCTCGACGTCATCCGCGGCGATCCCACCCTGTTCGTGCGCCGCGACGAGGTCGAGGAAGCCTGGCGCTTCGTCGACGGCGTCGCCGAGGCCTGGGCCCAGGCCGGCGTCCAGCCCAAGCCCTATCCGGCCGGCAGCTGGGGCCCGGCCGGCGCCTCGGGTCTGATCGAGCGTTCGGGACGCGCCTGGAATGACTGACCGCCCGGCCGTCGAGGTGTTCGGCAGCGTCGAAGACGCCGCCGACGCCGCCTGCACGGCCATCGCCGAACGCCTGAAGGCCGCCCTGGCAGACCGCGGCGCCGCCAACCTGTGCGTCACCGGCGGCTCGACGCCGGGCCCGGTCTACGACCGCCTGAAGGACGCTGACCTCGACTGGAGCCACGTCTCCGTCACCCTGTCGGACGAGCGCTGGGTCGACACCGCTTCGCCCGACTCCAACGCCCGCCTGATCCGCGAGCGGTTGCTGCAGGGCCGCGCCGCCGCCGCCCGCTTCGTCTGCCTCAAGGGCGAGGAGACCGATCCGGTCCACGGCGCCTGGGCCGCCGACCTCAAGGTCGCGCCGCTGGAGCCCTTCGACGCCGTCCTGCTGGGCATGGGCGAGGACGGCCACATCGCCTCCCTTTTCCCGGGCAACCCGGTGCTGGAGCAGGGCCTCGACCCGGCCGGCGCCCGCCTGGTGCTGCATACGCCCGCCGGCCAGCCGGCCCCGGCCCAGGATCGCGTCACCCTCACCCTGCCGGCCCTGATCTACGCCAGCCTGATCCTCATCTACGTCACGGGCCCCGCCAAACGCGCCATCCTTGAGCGCGACGGCCACGAGCCGGTCCACCATCTGATCCGCGCCGCCGCGCGAGGCGACGTCCGCCTCCTCTGGTCGGCCTGAAGGACTTGCCCATGCATACCGTCGTCGCCGAAGTCACCGCGGCCATCGTCGAACGCAGCCGGGACAGCCGGACCAAGTACCTCGCCATGATCGAGGCCATGCAGGCCGAGGGCCCCGGCCGGGGCAAGCTCTCCTGCGCCAACTGGGCCCACGCCTTCGCCGCCTCGCCCGGCGAGGATCGCCTGCGGGCCCTGGATCCCAAGGCCCCCAACCTGGGCATCGTCTCGGCCTATAACGACATGCTCTCGGCCCACCAGCCGCTGGAGGACTACCCGGCCATCATCAAGGCCGCCGCCCGCAAGGCCGGGGCCACCGCCCAGTTCGCCGGCGGCGTGCCGGCCATGTGCGACGGCGTCACCCAGGGCCGCCCCGGCATGGAGCTCAGCCTCTTCTCCCGCGACGTCATCGCCCTGGCCACCGGCGTGGCGCTGAGCCACGACGCCTTCGACGCCGTCATCATGCTGGGCGTCTGCGACAAGATCGTCCCCGGCCTGGTCATCGGCGGCCTGGCCTATGGCTGGCTGCCGACCATCCTGATGCCGGCCGGCCCGATGACCAGCGGTCTGCCCAACCAGGAGAAGGCCCGCATCCGCGCCCTCTACGCCGAGGGCAAGATCGGCCGCGACCAGCTGCTGGCGGCCGAACAGGCCAGCTACCACGGCCCGGGCACCTGCACCTTCTACGGCACCGCCAACTCCAACCAAATGCTGATGGAGCTGATGGGCCTGCATCTGCCGGGCTCGGCCTTCGTCACCCCTGGCACGCCGCTGCGCGAGGCCCTGGTCGCCCATTCCGCCATCCGCGCGGCGCAGATCGGGGTCAAGTCCAACGACTGGACGGCCATGGGTCACGTCATCGACGAGAAGGCGATCGTCAACGGTGTCGTCGGGCTGATGGCCACCGGCGGCTCGACCAACCACTGCCTGCACCTGCCGGCCATGGCGGCGGCGGCCGGCATCAAGCTGACCCTGGAAGACATGGATGCGCTGAGCCGCGTCACCCCGCTGATGGCCCGGGTCTATCCCAACGGCCAGGCCGACGTGAACCACTTCCAGGCCGCCGGCGGCCTGGCCTTCGTCACCCGCGAGCTGCTGGCCGCCGGCCTGCTGCACGAGGACGTCCGCACCGTCGCCGGCAAGGGCCTGCGCCACTACACCCAGGAGCCGATGCTGGAGGGCGATACCGTCGTCTGGCGCGAGGGGGCCACGGAAAGCGGCGACCTCACCGTCCTGCGCCCGGCCTCCGACCCGTTCGAGCGGGAAGGGGGCCTGCGCCTGCTGTGCGGCCCGCTCGGCCGCGCCGTCATCAAGGTCAGCGCCGTCAAGCCTGAGCACCGCACCGTCACCGCCCCGGCCGTGGTCTTCGACAGCCAGGATGACTACCTGGCCGCCTTCAAGCGCGGCGAGCTCGACAAGGACTGCGTCGCCGTTGTCCGCTTCCAGGGCCCGCGCGCCAACGGCATGCCGGAGCTGCACAGCCTGACCCCGCCGCTGTCGGTGTTGCAGGACCGCGGCCGCAAGGTGGCCCTGGTCACCGACGGCCGCATGTCGGGCGCCTCGGGCAAGGTGCCGGCCGCCATCCACGTCACCCCCGAGGCCCTGACCGGCGGCGCCCTGGCCCGGGTCCGCGACGGCGACATCATAACCCTCGACGCCGAGGCCGGCACGCTTGAGATCGCCGTCGACCCGGCCGCGTTCGCCGCCCGGGCCCCGGCCGCCCCGCCGGAGGAGGGCATTGGCCACGGCCGCGAGCTGTTCGCCTCCCTGCGATCCCTGGCCGGCCCCGCCGACGCCGGAGCATCCGTCCTTTTCGAAAACTGACTGACCGGCGTTCCGCATACGTCAAGGGAAGCTGCGTCATCCTGCCACGGGCCATAAAGGCCACAGCTGTTTCAAAGATGAAACGTTACGGCGTTACGCCGGTTGACGTGGCGTGAAAACATACCGCATCATCGAACAGTTGTTCGTCGGACTGATCCGGCGAGCGGATGGCACTTCCAAGGGGGCGCGTTGGCGAGATCGCCAAACCCGTACGGCCTGAACACAACCCGGACCGGTGTCCGGGCGGCAGGCGTCTCTGCCTCTCCATCCCACACCTTCCAGATCGGCGCGGTCCCGTCCGCGCCCAACGCCCTGCTTGCTCGGGGAGGTAATCCCGACAGCGGATAATTCACAACGAAACCGGTCACCGACGCTCGACCACAAGAAGCGCGGGGCCACCAGGAAACAACAGGGAGGGTAGTTATGCGTAGGATAGCGTATCTGGCTGGCGGATCGGCGCTGGCAATGGCTGCGGCCATCGGGTTTGGCGGCGTCGCCGCGGCCCAGGACGAACCCACGGCGGTCGAAGAGGTCGTCATCACCGGGTCGATGATCGCCGGCACGCCGGAAGACGCGGCCCTGCCGGTCGACGTCATCGGCGCCGAGGAACTCTCCAAACAGGGCTCGCCCAGCACCGTTGAGCTGCTTAAGTCGCTGTCGGTCAGTTCCGGCGTGCTCGGCGACACCAACCAGTTCGACGCCCGGGCCCAGGGCTCGGAAGGCTCCGGCTCGGTCAACCTGCGCGGCATCGGCGCCTCGCGGACCCTGGTCCTGCTCAACGGCCGGCGGATGACGCCCAACCCGTTCGGCCAGGTCGGCACCGGCATTGTCGATACCAACACCATTCCCGTCGCCGCCATCGGCCGCATCGAGGTGCTGAAAGACGGCGCCGCGGCCATCTACGGCTCCGACGCCATCGCCGGCGTCGTCAACTTCATCACCCGCAAGAATTTCGAGGGCGGCGAGCTTTCGGCCAGCTACACGGCCATCGACGGCTCGGACGGCGACTGGACGGCCAACGCCGTCTACGGGATTGGCGACGACCGCTACAATCTGATGCTGTCGGCCGGCTATCAGCACCGCTCGGTGCTCTCGACGCTCGAGCGCGACTGGGCGGTTCGGGAATTCGCCGAAAACCCGCAGGGCGGCTACTCCGGCGGCAACGCCATCACCCGCTACCTGCCCACCTTCAGTCCAGCGCCCGGCAATTTCCAGCCGGCCGCCGCCACGCTCCATACCGACGTCGGCTGTACGCCGCTCGGCGGCACGCTCGTGGCTGGCACCTGCAACTGGAACTACACCGGCTATGACAACCTGACGGAGAAGGAAGACCGGTTCCAGCTGTTCAGCTCGTTCGATTTCGATTTCAATGCCGATCACAGTTTCCACGCTGAGGTGCTTTATGCCAGCACCGACGTTCCCGAGTGGCAGACCTCGCCGTCCTATCTGGCGCTGCAAGTGCCGACAGCCACGACCAACCCAACGCGAGCCGGCGGGTCTTCGGCGGCGCTTCAGGCCGGCTACTTCGTGCCGTCGAGCAATCCGGGCTATCAACTTTACATTGCTCAGAATCCAGGTGCTTTCCCGGCCTTCGCCAACGGCGCCTATATTCCGGGCGTGCTCTACCGGCCCTATTCGGTCGGCGGCAACCCGATGTTCGACAACGGCCCCTCGACCGGCAAGCGCAACTATCGCGCCTTCCGCTTCAGTACCGGCTTCAAAGGGACCTTCAACGAGTACTTCAACTACGACATCGCCTACACGTTCTCCGAGCAGGACGCGACGCGGACCGGCTATGACACCGTCGTCAGCCGCTTCCAGCTGGCCCTGCGCGGCCTTGGCGGCGCCAACTGCAACGGCATCGTGGCGGGCAATCCGGGATCGACCTGCGCCTGGTTCAACCCCTTCTCCAACTCCACCCAGATGAACAGCCTCACGGGGGCCACCAACCCCAACTTCAACGCCTCGGTGGCCAACTCTGCGGACCTGACCCGGTGGTTCTTCCAGAAGCTGGAGACCAACCAGCGCCAGTACATCTGGGTGGTCGATGCCGTGGCCAGCGGCAAGACCGGCATCACCCTGCCGGGCGGCGACCTGGCCTGGGCGTTCGGCGCGCAGTACCGCAAGAACGGCTTCACGGCCGAGTACAACGACCTCAGCGACCTGACCAAGAACCCCTGCATCGATACGCCGATCACGGGAACGACGGCCTGCGCCATTCGCAACGGGCCCTTCATGTTCCTCGGCGGCGGCACCCCGTCGCAGCTGACCGGCGATAACTACTCGGTGTTCGGGGAGCTGAGCATTCCGGCCCTCGACAACCTGCAGTTCCAGCTGGCGGCTCGTTTCGAGGACTATGGCGGTGAAGTCGGATCGACCTTCGATCCCAAGCTGTCGGGTCGTTGGCAGATCGTCGACTGGCTGGCCCTCCGCGGCTCGGTCGGCACGACCTTCCGCGCCCCGCCGATCACCAGCCTGGCGCCTGGCCAGGTCACCTCGCTGCAGTTCCTGTTCGGCTCCTTCCGGGCGGTGGACATCGGCGGCAACCCGAACCTCGAGCCGGAAAGCGCCCAGACCTACAACATCGGGCTGCTGGTCGAGGCGGGCGGGTTCAAGGGCAGCATCGACTACTGGAACTTCGACTTCGAGAACCCGATCACCGCCGAGCCTGTCGGGCCGATGGTGTCGGCGATGTTCCCGACCGCGGGCGTCGGCAACTGCGGCAACGCCGCCTATGCCGGCCTGCAGGCCCGCTTCACCTTCCAGGGCGCCTGCAATTCGGCGAATATTGCCCGCGTCTCGACCTTCTCGGTTAACGGGGCAGGGGTGAAGACTTCGGGCGTCGACTTCATGGGCGAATACGAGTTCGACCTTGGCGATCTCGGCAACCTGACCCTGGGCCTGGGCGGCACCTACACCATCGAGTACGCCCAGGACGCTTTCACCGTCGAAGGTGTCGTGGTCCAGCCCGCGTTCGACGCGGTCGGCTACCTGAACTACCAGCAGTCGGCGACGCCGCTGCCGCAGATCAAGGGGCAAGCCTTTGTCGAGTGGAATAGCGGTCCGCACAACCTGCGGGCCACCGTCCGTTACTGGGACGAGTACCAGGATCAGCGCGCAATCTTTGCAACCTTGCCGGCGGGAGAAACCATCGACTCCTGGACCGTTCTCGATGTTGCCTACCGCGCGTTCTTGCCTTGGGACATGACTGGGGTGCTGGCCGTGACCAACTTGACCGACGAGGACCCCCCGTTTGCCCGGCTAGACCTCAACTATGACCCCTTCACCCACAATGCGATTGGTCGGCAGATCAAGTTCAGCCTGACCAAGAAGTTCTAGGCCGGATTCAACCGGCAAGACGGGAAGGGGCGGTCTTTAAGGCCGCCCCTTTTTTGTGGGGACCGGTTGCGCGCCTAGCGCGCTACCTGTCCCCGATTTGCGGAGGACGGGGCTGACCGGTGCTACTTCAGCCGTTCTACCCAGAGGTCTGGACCCGTGGTGTATCGATGGCCGGCGCCGACCGGGGACAGGTAGCGCGCTTGCGCGCGCAACCGGTCCCCCTACCGGGTGAACAGCCCCAGCAGCAGCGGCCGCACGAACAGCCCGGCCGCCTCGTCCTTCTCCAGCCCGGTTACCCAGGCCCCCATGGAGGCGGCGGCGTTGAGCAGGGCGTTCAGCATATGGGCGGCGACCAGCGGATCGACCGGCCGGATCGAGCCCTCGGCGATGCCGTCGGCGATCATGCCGGCGAAGCGGTCTGAGACCCGGGCGTAGCGGTCGGAGACATCCTGGCGGATCTCGATCGGCAGGGCGGTCATCGCCGAGCCGCGCAGCAGCGGCCCGTCCTCCGACAGCTGGAATTCGGTCAGGGCCGAGGCCGCCGCCGCCAGCCGTGTCCACTGGTCGGCCTTCAGGTCACGGGCGGCCAGCTGGGCGGCGCGCAGGACGGTGAACGTGCGGTCGAAACAGGCCTTCACCAGTTCGTCCTTGTCCTCGTTGTGATGGTAGAAGCTGCCCTTGGTGACATTCAGCGCCGCCGAGATGTCCTCCACCGAGGCTCCGCGATAGCCGCGCTGGTTGATCAGCCGGGTGGCGGCGGTCAGGAAGGTCTGGCGCGACACCTCGCCCCCGGTTTCGCAGGCGACGTCCTGTGTCAGCCGGGGCAGGGCCGGCGGGGCCCAGCTGCGGCTGCGCGAGGCCAGGCCGCCGGTCAGGATGTCGCTCATCCGCTCGCGCAGGCGCGGATAGTCCTCGACGTCGTAGCGGCGCAGCCAGGAGAAGGTCCAGAAGGCCTGTTCCAGCAGCAGATGGGTGCGGGCGTTGGCCTCGGCCCGCGACAGTCCGGCAAACTCCGGGGCGTCGAAGAAGCCGCGCACCCGGCGGAACATGTCGGTGAAGGCGCCGGTGACCTCGGCGTGGTGCGGCTCCTTCAGCGAGCGCATCTCGCTGAAGCTGACCAGCGGCGGAGCCTCCTTCAACCGCACCCGGCGCGACAGCTCGAAGAACAGCTCCAGGAACCGGTCCAGCCGGCTGCGGGCGTCGGGGGCCTCGGCCGAGCGGGTGACCAGGTCTTCGAAGGCCTCGATGCCGCGCAGGAAGCAGGCGGCGGCCAGGTCCTCCTTGCGGCGGAAATAGTAGGTCACCGAGGTGGTGATCAGCCCGACCTCGGCCGCCACCCCGGCCAGGGTCATGCCCTTGACTCCCTGCCGGTTGAGGATGCCAGTGGCCGCCGCCAGGATGGCCTCTCGCCGCGCCGCATAGCGGGCGGTGGAGGCGGGCTGGTCAGGGGCGGTCTCGGTCATCAGGGGGTGTTGGGCGCGGCAAAACTGGGCATGGTCGTCCACTCTAGAACCGCCGTTGCGTCATCCGCTACCGCATTTTCGAAAAAGCTGTACCCATCGGTAGCTCGCTATCAGGCGGCGACTTCAACCCAGTCCTGGGCGAGCACCTCGGCCACGGTCCGCACCAGGGCGGCGGGCGACAGCGGCTTGGCCACCCAGCCGTTCATGCCGCCGGCCATGTAGCTCTCGACCTGGTGGGCCAGGGCGTTGGCGGTCATGGCGATGATCGGGGTCTGGGCCGCCGGGCCGTCCAGGGCGCGGATGGCGGCGCTGGCGGCCAGGCCGTCCATCACCGGCATCTGGATATCCATGAAGATCAGGTCGAAGGCCTGATGGCTGGCCGCTTCCAGCCCCTGCGCCCCGTCGTCGGCGGTGGTCACGCAGGCGCCCAGATGCTCCAGCATGCGGGTGGCGATCAGCCGGTTGGTGGCGTTGTCCTCGACGACCAGCACCCGCAGGCCCCCGAGCAGGGCGTCGTCCTCGTCCGGCGCCTGGGCGGCGGGCGCCCCGCAGGCCGGGCCGGCGATCTCGACCCGGAAGGTCGAGCCCTCGCCGGGCGTGCTGTCCACCCCGATGGAGCCGCCCATCTGTTCGGCCAGCCCCCGGGCGATGGCCAGACCCAGCCCCGAACCGCCGAAGCGCCGGGTGGCCGAGCCGTCAGCCTGGCGGAAGCGTTCGAACAGCTGGTCCTGGGCGCCCGCGTCGATGCCGATGCCGGTGTCGGCGATCTCGAAGACCAGGGTGCGATCCGCGCCATGGCCGGCGGGTTTCAGCCGGATGGTGACGCCGCCATGGGCGGTGAACTTCACGGCGTTGCCGATCAGGTTGAACAGCACCTGCCGCAGCCGCACCGGATCGACCATCGCCCAGCCGCAGTCTTGTGTCTCGACCTTCAGATAGAGGTTCTTGTCGCGGGCCGCCTGTGTCAGCAGCGAGGCGACGCTGTCCAGCAGGTCATCCGGCCGGATGGCTTCGGGGCAGAGGTCCAGCTTGCCGGCCTCGATGCGCGAGAAGTCGATGACGTCGTTGAGCAACTCGCTCAACATGGCCCCGCAACCCAGCGCCTCGTCCAGCAGCCGCCGGCCGTCGGCCGACAGCGTCTCGTGCTTGAGCAGGTGCAGCACCCCCAGCACCCCGTTCATCGGCGTGCGGATCTCGTGGCTCATGTTGGCCAGGAACTGCGCCTTGACCTCGGCGGCCTCCAGGGCCGCGTCGCGCGCCTCGGCCAGCTGGGTGACATCCTGGGTGATGCCGACCACCTCCCAGTGGCCGTTCTCCTGCTGATGGGCCCCGCGCCAGGCGGCCCTCAGGCGGGCCCAGCCGCCCTCGGCCCGGAAGTGGCGGTACTCCACCACCCTGGGCTCGCCGGTCAGGATGGTGCGGATGAAGTTCTCGGACACCCGGCCCTGGTCGTCCGGGTGGATTTCCGCCGTCATCTCATCGGCGGTCAGCACCCGCCGGCCGCTGGTCCCCGGGGCGCCGGCCTTGGCCAGGTCGTCGTCGACGACATAGCGGTTGGCGGCCGGATCGAAGCGCCAGACGTAGATGCCGGCCTCCTCGCGCAGCAGGTCGTTGGTCCGCATCGCCCGCGCGGCCTGTTCGGCCAGCCGGCGGCTTTCGGTGATGTCCTGCAGCACCACCAGGGCGACGCCGTCCTCGCCCAGCTTGCTCTTGGCCCGCACCCACAGCCACTGCCCGGACTTCAGCTTCAGCCGGTGCTCGCACAGGGCGTGCCCCCGCTCAAGCAGCGAGCGGACAATCTCTTCCATCAGGCGCCGTTCGTCGGGATGGACGAAATCGGTGAAGTGCTGGCCGGTGACCTCGGCCTGCGTCCAGCCGGTCAGCTTGGTCCAGGTCGGGTTGACGCGGTCGACGACGCTGTCGCGCAACACCACGAAGATGTCGTCGCTGCTGGCGAAGAACCATTGCGCGGCCTCCGCTTCGATCCGGCCGTCGTTGCGGCTCATGACGTTATCGTTCCCGTTGTAGACCCATGTTCGCGCAATCCCGTAAACTTTGGGTTGCCCCATACCCGGCCTTCGATAAGGGTCAGGGCAGCGCAGCCTTCTCAAGGAATCCGACGTGACCAAACCCGAAAAGCTCGGCCTGTCTTCCGAACGCCTCGGCCGCATCGAGCGTTTCCTCGACGAACGCTACATCCAGACCGGCAAGCTGCCCTGCGCCCAGGTGCAGGTCTGGCGGCGCGGTAAGCTGGCCTATGAGACGGTGCTGGGCCTCGCCGACCGCGAACGGGGCCGCAAGCTGAAGGGCGACGACCTCTTCCGCATCTATTCGATGACCAAGCCGATCACCTCGGTGGCCTTCATGATGCTGGTCGAGGAAGGCCTGGCCGCCCTCGACGATCCGGTGACCAAATACATTCCCGAATGGAAGGACCTGGGGGTCTTCAACGGCGGCTACCTGGAGACCTTCCAGTCCAAGCCGGTCGACCGGCCGATGCTGGTTATCGACCTGCTGCGCCACACCTCCGGCCTGACCTACGGCTTCCAGCAGCAGGGCAACGTCGACGCCGCCTACCGCAAGCTCAAGCTGGTCGAGGACCTGCGGGCCGGCACCCTGACTGACACCATGACCGCCCTTTCCAAGGTCCCGCTGCAGTTCTCGCCCGGCGACGCCTGGAACTACTCGGTCTCCACCGACGTGGTCGGCCGGCTGGTCGAGATCATCAGCGGCCAGACCCTCGACGTCTTCTTCGACGAGCGCATCTTCAAGCCGCTGGGCATGACCGACACCTTCTTCACGGTGCCAAAGGACAAGGCCGACCGTTTCACCGCCTGCTACGCCGTCGGCGCGCTGGGCTCGAAGCAGCCGATCGCGCCGAAACCCCAGTTGCAGGACGATCCGAAGAAGAGCCCCTACCTGACCCCCGCCACCTTCCTCTCGGGCGGCGGCGGCCTGGTTTCGACGGCGAACGACTACATGAAGTTCGCCCGCATGCTGCTGAACGGCGGCGAGCTGGACGGGGTGCGGCTGCTGGGCCCCAAGACCATCCAGCTGATGAGCGCCAACCACCTGCCGGGCGGCAAGGACCTCACCCAGATGTCCAAGAGCCTGTTCAGCGAGGCGACCTACGCCGGGGTCGGCTTCGGCCTCGGCTTCGGGGTGACCATCGATCCGGCCGCCACCATGATCCCCGGTTCGAAAGGCGAGTATTTTTGGGGCGGCGCGGCCAGCACCTTTTTCTGGGTCGATCCGGTCGAGGATCTGGCCGTCGTCTTCCTCACCCAGGTCCTGCCCAGCTCGGCCTACGCCGTGCGGCGGGAGCTGCGGACCCTGGTCTACAGCGCCATCACCGAGGCGGGCAAAGCCTAGGGTATGATGTCCGCCGCCTTGGCCGCTTCGGCCTTGGCGGCGATGATCCGCAGGTTCTCGGCGTGGCTCTCCCGGGTGATGGTGTAGAGCTGCATGATGGCCAGCGCCGTGCCGTACAGCACGGCCAGCACCGGCATGTAGACGATGGCCAGCCGGGAGATGATCTCCGGATCGACCTCGCCGGGCTTGGCCCCCTGCGGGAACTGGGCGAGCGCCAGCACGAAGCCGGCCGCCACCGCCCCGACCCCGCCGACCGCCTTCTGCACCAGGCTGGTGAAGGCGAAGAACAGGCCCTCCGACCGGCGCCCGGTCTTGACCTCGGCGTCCTCGACCACGTCGGCCAGCATGGCGGTGATCAGGATGGCGGCCGTGATGCCCAGGACGCCGCGCGCGATGCCGTCGACGAACAGCCAGGGCACGATCAGCGGCACCTTGCCGCCGTCCAGCATGTCGGCGTTGTCCGGGAACCAGCCCACGAGACGCAGGATCAGCGGAATGAAGCCGATCAGCACCGAGCTGCCGAGCAGCAGGGCGGCCGAGAACTTCTTGCCCGAGCGTTTGGACATCATCGGCGCCGCCATCATGGCGACGGTCGAGGAGAAGAAGCTGTCGAGGACCAGCACCCCCGTCCAGAAGGAGTTGAGCTCCCAGAAGTAGGTCGAGAAGTAGAAGGCCAGCGAAAAGCTGATGCCCTGGGCCATGGCCGCGAACAGCCCGACCCCGGTGATGACCACGAAGTTGCGGTTCGACAGCGAGGCGTACATCTGCCGCGCCGTTTCCATGACGGTGCGCTTGGGGATGTCGGCCGCCTTGCGCAGCCAGGGGATGAAGCGGTGGGTGCCGGCCGCTGAGACCAGGATCGACAGGGTCATGAAGAACGCCCCGACGTAGCCGTAGGTGGCGTAGCCGTCGCGGTTCAGCTGGCCGATCGGGTACTTCTCGGAGGGCTGCAGGAAGACCCAGAACATGGTCACGGTCAGCGCCAGCCCGCCCCACCAGGCGAAGAAATAGCGCCAGCCGAGGATGGCGGTGCGCTGGTCGTAGTCCTCGGTCAGCTCGGCGGCGAGCGAGGAGGAGGGCACCTCATAGAGGGTGATCAGGCTGCGTCCCAGCACCGCCACGGCGATCAGGTAGAAGAACATCGCCGTCTCGCTCCAGCCGAGCGGCGGGTTCCACAGCAGCAGGAAGGCCAGGCCGACCGGGATGGCCGAGGCGTACATGAACGGATGCCGCCGGCCCCAGCGGGACTTCCAGTTGTCGGAGATCTCGCCGACGATGGGGTCGATCAGGCAGTCGATGAACAGCGCCGCCATGATGGCGAAGGTGACGGTCAGGGGCTTCAGCCCCACCACCTGATTGTAGAACAGCAGCAGGAAAACGCGGTAGCCGTTGTCCTTGATGCCGAAGGCCACGGAGCCCAGTCCGTAGAGCATCTTGGTGCCCACACCCACGCGTGGACGCGGGCCAAGCGGCTTGCTGGCGTCTGTCATGCTGTCTCCATCCCAACGAGACGGCTCTGGCGGCCGCTGTGTTTCGAATTTGGGGTATGGAGGTCGGGTGAGTCAACGGGCTTACGCGACAAGGCGCCGCAGCGCCGCCGCGCACAAACCTTCCTTCATCGTAATCGGCCAAGGGTCGGGCCATGCAGCCGTCCGCATTCCAGCGCGCCTTGAGGGCTTTGGCGGCGTCGTTCCGGGCCTTCGCCCGGTTTGGCGTCCTGCCCCTGGCCATGCTGGGCGCCTTCCTGATCCTGGCGATCGGCGGCGGCGCGGTGCTCTATGCCTGGACCTCCATCGACACCCTGACCGCCGCCCGCGAGACGGCGCTGATGGAGCGGGCGATCGACCGCAAGCGGGTGCGGCTGAAGGAGGACCTGGCGTCGGTCACCGTCTGGACCGAGGCCTACGACAAGACCGCCCGCGCCTACGACCCGGCCTGGGCCGACATCAACTACGGCCAGTACTACAGCCAGTACATGCATCACGACCTCAGCTTCGTGATCGACGCCAGGGGCCGGCTGATCTACGCCTCGCGCGGCGGCCAGGTCGCCGTCGATCGCGCGCCGTTCGAACCGCTGGTCCGGGCCGCCCGCCCGCTGATCGCCAAGGCCCGCGCGGACGAGGCCGCCAAGCGCAAGGTCGCGCCCAGGGCCAAGGCCTTCGCCCGCATCGGCGAGGCCCAGGCCCTGGTCGCCGTGGACGGCAAGATCTACCTGCTGGCCGCCTCCACCGTGGCGCCGGAGATCGAGGACACCCGCGCCCCGCTCGACGGGCCCGACCCCATGGCGCTGACCGGCGTCGAGCTGGGCGCCGCCTTCATGCGGGGCCTCGCCGCCGACTACGGGCTGGACAAGGCGAGGCTGGCGCTGGGGCCGGGCGATCCGGGCATCCCCAACATCGCCCTCCTCGACAGTCGCGGCGTCCGCCTTGGCGCCATCGTCTGGACACCCGACAAGCCGGGCCTTGAGGTGCTGGCGCATGCCTGGGCGCCGCTGACCGGGGCCGGCATTTGCCTGGTGCTGCTCCTGGCCCTGCTGACCCTGCGCATCCGCTCGATCTCCCACGCCCTGATCAGCTCGGCCCGCGCCGCCGAAGCCGCCGACACCGCCAAGAGCGAGTTCCTGGCCAATATGAGCCACGAGATCCGCACGCCGCTGAACGCCGTCCTCGGCATGACCCAGGTGATGGAGGGCGGCGACCTCGACGCGGTCCAGCGCGACCGGCTGCGGATGATCCGGGAGTCCGGCCATACCCTGCTGGCCCTGCTCAACGATGTGTTGGACCTCTCGAAGATCCAGGCCGGAAAGCTGGAGATTTCGCCGGCCCCGTTCGATCTGCGCCGCACGGTCGTCGCCACCGTCCGCGCCTTCGAGGTCCAGGCCGCGGCCAAGGACCTGAAGCTGGAGCTCACCGTTTCCCCCGAGGCCGAGGGTGAGTGGCGGGGCGACGCCCTGCGCCTGCGCCAGGTGCTGACCAACCTGATCTCCAACGCCGTCAAGTTCACCGCCGAGGGCGAGGTCGCCGTCTGCGTCGACCGCACGGCCGACGGCCTGGTCCTGGAGGTGCGGGACACCGGGCTTGGCATCGCGCCTGGCGATATCGACCGCCTGTTCGACCGCTTCGCCCAGGCCGACGCCACCACCACCCGCCGGTTCGGCGGCTCCGGGCTGGGCCTGGCCATCTGCCGCGACATCTGCGCCCTGATGGGCGGCGTCCTGGAGGCTGAGAGCCGGCAGGGCGAGGGGTCGGTGTTCCGCGCCCGGCTGTCGATGACCCGCCTCGGCCCGGCCGCGGCCGCCCCTGAGGACGTCGCCGCCGGCGCCGAGCCCCTGGCCGCCGAGCGGGCGGTTCATATCCTCATCGCCGAGGACAATTCGACCAACCAGCTGGTGATCACCGCCATGCTGGCGCCGTTGGGGGCGCAGATCACCATGGTCAATGACGGGGCGGCCCTGGTCGAAGCCTACAGGACCCTGCGCCCGGACCTGGTGCTGGCCGATATCCAGATGCCCGAACTCAGCGGCGATGAGGCGACCCGCGAGATCCGTCGCCTCGAGCGCGAGCGCGGCTGGCCCCGCACGCCGGTCATCGCCCTGACGGCCAACGTCATGGCTCACCAGCTGGCGGACTATCGGGCGGCCGGCATGGACGCTCATGTCGCCAAACCGATCGAGATCGACAAGCTGTATGCCGCTGTTGGCGCGGCCCTGGCCGGCGAGGCGTCGGTGCTCGCCGCCTAGAACCATTCGGCATCCAACGGTTTCTTTTTGGTCCGCTCATCCCGGCGAATGCCGGGACCCAGATTCATCCACTCGGATCAGAGTTCCACCCTGAACAGCCGGCGCTCAGGCGGCTGGGTCCCGGCATTCGCCGGGATGAGCGGTAGAAACTGGGGTAATGCCTGAAGCTCGATTGGCTCCAGCTAGAAGGTCGCCTTGATCGAGGCGACCAGGCCGCCATCGACGCCCGCCGCGTCGGCGTCGACCCAGCTCAGTCCCAGCGCCACCGGCCCGACGTCCGAGCTGGCGCCCAGCGACCAGTCGGTCTTGTCGTCGGCGAAGACGCCGTCCTCGTGGCCGACCATCAGGCTCAGGGTGAACGGCCTTGGGCCGTCGATCGCCCAGTCGGCGCCGGCGAACAGGTAGCGGTTGTCGCCGCCGGTGTTGTCCTGCTCGGGCGTGTAGGCGCCCCCGACGGTGAAGGTCCAGGCGCCGAAGGTGCGGGCGGCGCTGGCGGGGATTTCCCAGAAATCGACATCTTCGCCGCCCGGATAGAGGTAGCGGACGGCCGAGACGTCGAGGTCGAAGCCGGCCAGCTTTGTGGCGTAGCCGACGCCAAGATCGACCTCGGCCGGGGCCCCTTCGCCGTCGGCGCCGGCCCCGTATTCGTCGATGGTCGAGGCCCAGCCGAAGGCATAGAGCCCGTTCGGCGCCGAGACGGTCACCCCGCCCTGCAGCGCCGGGCCTCCGTCGCTCAGCGAATAGCCCCGGAACCGGTAGTCGGACACCGCGCCGGCTTCCCATTCGACCGTCCAGCCGGCCTCTTGCGCCTCCTGGGCGAAGGCCGGGGCGGCGAGGACGGAGAAGGCGGCGGCGAGCATCAGTCCGAGGCGCATGGCGGCAGCCTAGCGCCGCCGGATTAACGTCCCCTGGCGATCCGCCGTAGCGCGCATTTGTCCCAGTAGGGTTCGCCGCCGAACCGCTCGACCATGCGGTCGGTCAGCATGCGCACCTTGGCCGGCGGGGCGCCGGGCGGCCGCACCAGATAGAGGCCGGCTTCCCCGGTCGGATAGTCCAGCAGCAGCGGCTCCAGCCGGCCGGTCTCGATGTACTCCGAGGTCAGGAAGGTCGGCAGCAGGGCGACGCCCAGACCGGCCACCGCCGCCTGCACCGCCGCCTCGCCGTTGTCGGCCCGAAAGCGCGCCTCGGGCCGCACGGTGATGGTCCGCTTGCCGTCCTGGAACCGCCAGCTGTCGCCCTGCCGCATGCCGCTCTGCACCACCGCGTCATGGTCGGCGAGGTCGGCGGGCGTGGCCGGCCGTCCGCGCCGCGCCAGGTAGTCCGGGCTGGCCACCACGCCCGCCAGGATCGGCGCGATCCGCCGCGCGACCAGCGTCGAGTCGGCCAGCACCCCCAGCCGCACGGCGGCGTCGTAACGCTCGGCCACCAGGTCGACGAAGGCGTCGCTGTAGGCGGCCTCGATCTTCAGCCTGGGATGCTCCAGCGCCAGTTCGGCCAGGATCGGCTGCACATGGCGCAGGCCGAAGGAGAGGGGCAGGGCGACGCGCAGCGTGCCGCCCAGCGACTCGCCGCTCTGGGCGACCGCCTCGCGCGCCTCCTCCAGGTCGGCCAGGATGCGCTCGGCCCGCAGCTTGAACTCCAGCCCCGCCTCGGTCGGGCTGATCCCCCGGGTGGTGCGCGACAGCAGCCGGGCCCCAAGGTCCGCCTCCAGCCCCGACACCCGCCGCGACAGGATCGACTTGGAGACGCCCAACCGGGCGGCGGCGCGGCTGAAGCCGCCGGTCTCCACCACCTCGACGAAGGCCCGGATGGACTCGAGATCGGACATTCGCCCGCTCCTCCAGTGAAACAATGAAAGCCTATCAGATGGTCAGCGTTCCAGTTTCGTCAACACAGAACTGCAACTTCGACGGCTACCGATCGGGCCTCCGCAGGCGCATCTGTCCGTCACCGCCGCACCCCACAGCGGCCAGGGAGATTTTAAGATGACCAAGGTTCTCGTCCTCAACAGCAGCCTCAGCGGCGACGCTTCCGCCAGCCGCGCCCTCGTCCAGTCGGTCGTCGACCGCCTCAGCCGCCCCGGCGTGGCGATCATCGAGCGCGACCTGGGCGCCGACCCCATTCCGCACCTGACCCCCGAAACCGTCGACACCGTGCGCGGCGCCGCGCCGGTCACCCCGGTCCAGGTCGAAGCCCGCGCCCTGTCCGACAGCCTGATCGCCGAACTGAAGGACGCCGAC
Source organism: Caulobacter sp. GW821-FHT11A05 (assembly GCF_058809015.1). NCBI lineage: Bacteria > Pseudomonadati > Pseudomonadota > Alphaproteobacteria > Caulobacterales > Caulobacteraceae > Caulobacter > Caulobacter sp. GW821-FHT11A05. Next base: position 123,904 of record NZ_JBXASF010000005.1, read on the forward strand.
GTCCTGGTCATCGGCGCGCCGATGTACAATTTCGCCATTCCCACCGGCCTGAAGGCCTGGTTCGACCATGTGTTGCGGGCCGGCGAGACCTTCCGCTATTCCGAGGCCGGTCCCGAAGGCCTGGTCACCGGCAAGAAGGCCATCGTCGTGCTGTCGCGCGGCGGCCTCTACAGCGAAGGTCCGGCCGCCGCCTTCGACAGCCAGGAGCCGCACCTGCGGACCCTGCTGGGCTTCATGGGCGTCACCGACGTGACCTTCGTCCGCGCCGAGAAGCTGGGCTTCGGCCCGGCCGTGCGTGAACAGGTGCTGGGCGAGGCCCGTGACCACATCGGCCGCGTCGTCGACGACAGCTTCCGTAAGGCCGCCTAAAACCACGCTGAGACAACACCGGTACGGGCTGGTAGGCTCCTAGGCATGGAAACCTGGATCCTGCCGGCCCTGCTCGGCGTCGGCCTGGCCGCCGCCACCGGATTTCGCACCTTTCTGCCGCTGCTGATGCTCGGCCTGGCGGCGCGATTCCAGGTGTTCGGCATGGAACTGGCCGACGCCATGAGCTGGCTGGACTCCACCCCCGCCCTGATCGCGCTCGGCATCGCCACCGTCGTCGAGCTGGCGGCCGACAAGATTCCCGCCGTCGACCATGCGCTGAGCGCCGTCGGCACCATCATCCGGCCGATCGCCGGGGCGGTGGCGGCCGGCGCCGCCTTCGCCCATTTTGATCCCATGGTCGCGGCCATCGCCGGCCTGATCATCGGCGCGCCGACGGCGCTGGCCTTCCATGCCGCCCAGGCCGGCACCCGGGTGGTCAGCACGGGCACGACCCTGGGCCTGGCCAACCCCTTCATCTCGCTGGGCGAGGACCTGGCGGCCATCTTCACGACCCTGCTGGCCATGCTGGCGCCGGTGCTGATCCCGCTATTGCTGGCGGTGATGCTGTTCGGACTCTGGCGGCTGTGGAGCTTCGTTCGCGCTCGCCGTCGCCCGGCAGGCTGAACGGCAAACGCCCCCGCAGCCAGGGCTGCGAGGGCGCTTCCAGGGTGCGCGGGGGGCTGGCCTAGTTGAACAGGTCCAGCACCACCGCGGTGATGACGCCGCTGGCGATGGCCGTCAGCACGACGTCATTGCCGACCCGGCGGTATTCGTAGCCGCGCGGCGGGGCGCGCAGGCCGTAGCGGTGGTAATCCACATAGTAGGCGCGGCTGCGATAGGCGGCCGGCAGGGTCTGGCCGCGATGGAAGCGACGCACCTGATAGCCACGCGGCGGGGTATAGCGAGCCGCCCTGTAGCGCTTGACGGCGCGGCGCTCGGCCCGGTTCTCCTGTTTGGCCTGGCGCAGGTCCTGCTTGGCTTCGCGGACATCCTGGCGGGCCTCGCGCACATCGCGCGGGGCCGCGGAGGCGGCGGTGGCGCCGCCGGCCAGGAGGGACAGGGCGACGGCGGAAATCAGCAGCTTCTTCATGACGTATCTTTCCTTGTGCTTGGGGCGCGGGGGAGGCGTCCCGGTCCTGATGACGAGGCCACTATCGCCTGCGCCGATTGAGCCGGAGCTGAACGGGCAGCATCAGGTTAAGTTCATGATATTTCACACATTTCAGAACATTTCCGGTGTGAAAACAAACCCGTCAATCTGCCACATCCAGACCCTGTTTGGCGTGGGCGGAAACAGGTCTACCCTGTGACCTCGCCTCTCTGAGTCCCGGAGCCCTCATTTGCGCAAACTGGTGCTGCTGTCGCGCAAGGGCGGAACGGGGAAGACCACCTTGTCGGTCAACCTCGCGGTCGCGGCCCTGCGCGACGGCCTCAGCGTCAGCATCGCCGACCTTGACCTTCAGGGCTCGGCCACCGCCTGGGCGGCCGGCCGCAACGACGCGGCGCCGGACGTCCGCCACGCCAACGGCGGCACCCTGTTCCCGGTCGCCAACGCCGCCGAGCGGGCCGGCCGCGACCTCCTGATCATGGACACCCCGGCCGGCGGCGACGCCATCTCCGGCGCCGCCATCCGCCTGGCCGACCTGGCCATCCTGGTCTGCCGGCCCAGCTACTTCGACCTCGCCGCCCTGGCGCCGGCCGCCGTCGCGGTGCGCGAGGCGGGTTGCCCCGGGATCGTCGTGTTCAACCAGGCGCCCAGCCGCCGCGCCGGCCAGGAGAGCCCGGTCATCGCCCGCGCCGTCGAGGCGGCCCGGGCGCTGGGCTTCCCGATCGCTCCGGTGGGCCTGCGGGCCCGCGTCGCCTTCCAGGAAAGCCTGTGGCGCGGCCTCGGCGTGCTGGAATTCGAACCGCGTAGCCCGGCCGCCGCCGAGATCGGCCGGCTGTGGAGCGAGGTCGGCGACATCCTGTGGCCCCACCGGGTGGAGCATCGCGGCGCGGCGGAGTAGGTCCCTGGACCTGTCGACGACAGGGCCTGCCCCTTGCGCTGGTGGATGAGCGGTGTTACCTGCCCCGCCTTCAAACGGAGTGAAGCCAAAGATGTCGCGGTCCCTGGACCAGTTCTGTGTGGTTGAACCGACGGCGAAAGCCGACGGCGCGGCCTCGTACGCGCGCGACAACTGACGCCTCGCCAATAGTCGGCAGGCGGAAACGCCCTCCGACCCGTCGAAAGACCCCGGATGGCGCCCGCCTCCGGGGTTTTTTCTTGGGCCAAACCGGCCCGCAGCGACGGAGCAGACCCATGGGTCTCGCCAACATCATCCTCGTCCCGTCGGCCGCGCGCGAAACCTCGCTGCGCGTCGATGGCCCCTGCGCGCTGTTTGCGCGGGAGGACATCTCGACCTGACGGTCTCCGGACATCGCCCGGAGACCCCACTGGGGTTCCGGGCCGCATCAGGCTCGCGGACTCCGGTTCGCGAGCCTTTTTCGTTTTGGGCGATTGCCCATCCCCCTTCCCGGGACGCCGGGATTTCCCAGTCCTCCGGTGTTGGCCGCACCGGGGGGCGACCTACAGGCAGAAAGAAAGACCCATGCCTATCAAAGTACATGTCAATGTCGGCACCATCGGTCACGTCGACCATGGCAAGACCACCCTGACGGCGGCCCTCACCCAGGTGCAGGCCATCCGGTTCGGCGGCCAGGCCCTGTCCTTCGACCAGATCGACAAGGCGCCGGAAGAAAAGGCCCGCGGCATCACCATCAACACCACCCATGTTGAGTATGAGTCCGAGGCCCGCCACTACGCCCACATCGACTGCCCGGGCCACGCCGACTACGTCAAGAACATGATCACGGGCGCCTCCCAGATGGACGGCGCGATCCTGCTCGTCGACGCCACCAAGGGCGCCGCCAGGCAGACCATCGAGCACGTGCTCCTGGCTCGCCAGGTGGGGGTCCGGCACATGGTCGTGTTCGTCAACAAGATGGACATGCTCGCCGACGACGAGCGTGAGGACATGAAGGCCATCATCCAGCTGGAGACCGGCGACCTGCTGGCCTCGCAAGGCTACGACGAGGCGGTCTTCGTGTTCGGCAGCGCCCTCAAGGCGCTGGACGCGATCAAGCGGGGCGTCCTGGACGATCCTGACGTCCGGGCCATCGGCGAGCTGGTGGCGGCGCTGGACGCGGCCATCCCCGACCCGGTGCGCGACTTCGACGGCCCGTTCCTGATGCCGATCGAAGGGGTGCACACCATCCCGGGCCGCGGCACGGTGGTGTCCGGCCGGGTCGAGCGTGGGGTGCTGAAGGTCGGTGACGCCGTCGAGATCATCGGTCTCGACAACGACGGCGCCGAGGTCATCGTCACGGGCACCCAGGCGTTCCGCAAGAACGTGCCGGAAGCCAGGGCCGGGATGAACGTCGGCCTGCTGCTGCGGGGCTTAAAGCGTGACGAGGTGACCCGTGGCCAGGTGCTCAGCGCCCCGGGCGCGGTCACCGCCCACACCCGCGGCCGGGCCCAGGTCTTCGTCCTGACGCCGGACGAAGGCGGGCGGCACACGCCGTTCGCGGCCGGCTATCGTCCGCAGCTGTTCTTCGGGGTCACCGACGTCACCGGCGTCCTCACCCCCGACGACGGCGCGAGCGTGCATCCGGGCGACCGGGCCGACATCGGCTTCGAGCTGACCAAGCCGGTCGGCATCGAGCCGGGCGTGCGCTTCGCCATCCGCGAGGGTGGCCGCACGGTCGGGGCCGGCATCGTCACCGAGGTGACGGCCTAGGGCGTCACCGACGACGGATCCCCGGTTCTCTCAGGAGGGCCGGGGATTTCCCCAGCTGCGGTCCTCGGCCTCAAGCCGCCGGGCGTTGTCGTCACACTCCTCGGCGAGCCGCTGCAACGCCTCGCGGGCCTGGTCGTCGCCGATCCAGCGGGTCAGCGACCGGCAGCGGGCGGCATGGGCCCGATAGTCCTCGGCAGTCGTCATGGGTCTCAACCCTTACGCGTCCCAGCAAGCCAGCGAACGGTGTTGTGGTTAACGCAGGATTAAGCCACAAGCCAGGGATGTATTGATCGCTATTCTCCTGTCGGGTGGTGGAAATCCCCAGCTTGGGGCGTAGGCGCAGAAAGTTCATGCCAAGGCGGAGCCAAGCCGGGGAATCTGTGTTTGATCACCGGTCGGCCGCCCAACCCCAGATTCACCCTCCGGGGCGACGGTTGGCCACGGCCCCTGGCCTTCGGGCCGGGGGCCACCGATCACGTCAGTCAGGTCGGTTCATCGTCGCCATGATCTGCGCCAGGCGGGCGGTCAGGGGCGCGGTCAGCATCATCTCGCCGCCCATGGCCGCCGCCGTGGGTCCGAAGTCGCGCAGCAGGTGGCTGCGCACGACGGCGGGGATCTGCTCGTTGTCCTCGACGAACTCGGGGCGCGCCATCAGGGCGGCGGCGCGCCGGTCGTCGGCGTCGCGGTCGCCTGACAGGTCGCCGATGCGCTCGAAGATGATGCTGTAGGCGGCGGGCGTCCGCAGGGCGTTGCCCGCCGCGACCAGCAGGCCGTCCAGAAGGACGATCTTCGGAGAGGTCACGACATTGAGGATCATGAAGGACGGCAGGTGGCGCACGCTGTCGGTGGCGATGGCGAAGACCTGCCCCTCGACGGGAAAGAGCGGGCCCGCATAGCGCACGTCCTCGGCGCCAAGTTCGAAGCGCAGCACGCCGCCGGCCTCGCGGCGGATGATGCCGTGCTGGTGGCAGAACCGCCCCGGCTCGAAGACCGCCGCATGGGTCGCCCGCCAGAATCCCTCATAGGCTTCGACCTGGGCGTCGACCGAGTTTCTGACCGTCTCCAGAAGCTCCGCCGACAGGCTGAGGTCGGGTGGTTCGGTGGGACCTAAGGCCGTCGCGTCGACGCCGAACAGCTGGGCGAAATCCGCGATATTCCGGTCCCAGTCCAGCAGCGTCAGCCCGGGGCGTCTGACCGCCAGAAAGTGGGTCAACCGTTCCAGGTTGTGGCCCGAAGGCCGGACCGCGCCGGACGCCCATCGTCCGACCAGAGACTTGTCGATGCCCAACTCGGACGCCAACCGCCCGCGGCTCATCGACAGCGCTTTGAGCGCCAGCGTGAGACGTTGCCCGAACGCGCCTGACATCAATGCGGATCTCCCTCCGGCTCTTCGTACAGGGGGAAGCGGCGATCAGCCAACTCCCGAGCCGTATTGGTGGGGGGTTGCATTTCGAGGCGCCGTTCGGAGGCCGCCGATGCAACTGCGCCCATCTGCCCTCGCCGCCTAGTTGATCGGTGGTTTGCCAAACCCGTCCCGCGCCGCCGCTGTTCGCGGGCCCGCGTGGGGCGGGGCCCGGGAGGCCGATCAATCAGGAACCCAAGGATCATCACCATGTCACTGCACACCCGCCCCCGGGTCGGGTCGGCCCGCGTTCGTCGCGCGGCCGGCCTGCGCCGCACCACCTCCGCCCTGGCCCTGCTGGCCGGCTCGCTCGGCATCGCGGCCCTGGCCTCGCCCGCCCTGGCGCAATGCGTCGAGGGCCCGCCGACCGTCTACACCTGCGACGGCCAGACCGACGACCCGCAGGTCATCGTCGGCCCCAGCCCGGCCGTCGGAACCTCGGCCGGCTTCGCCGTGGACACCAGCGGCAACGGCAACGGCTTGGCGCTGTCGGTGACCGGCACAGGCCAGGTCCGCTACTTCGACCTGGCGGGCGCCGCCCTGACCGGCGGCGGCGTGCGCTTCACCTCGACGGGCGATGAAGGCCTGGAGGACGGCGCGCTGTTCCTCTCCGCCACCGGAGACATCGTCGCCGTCGGCGCCAACGGCCTGCGGCTCGACAACGCCGGCAGCGGCGACATCACCGCCATCTGGTCCGGCTCGATCCTCAACAACGGCGGCAACGGCGTCTTCGTGCGCAGCGAAGCGGGTTCGGGGGCCGTTAACCTGACGGTCGGCGACGTCCAGGGCCGCGACGACGGCGTCCGGTTCGATCTCAACGGCGGCGGGACGCTGGCCTTCACGGCGGAAGGGGCGCTGACCGGCCTCACCGGGTCCGGACTGCGCGTCCAGGTCGGGGCCGCGAGCGGCGACCTCGACACCCAGGTCGGCCAGGTCAGCGGCGCCGCCTGGGGCATCCTCGTCGACAATCTGGGTACGGGCGTCACCACCGTCCGGTCGAACGGCACGGTCACGGGCGCCACCGAAGCCGCCATCGAGATCGCGACCGGGACGGGGTCGCAGGGGGTCGTCGTCGAGGCCGTCGACGCCATCGGCGTGTCCGGGGGCATTGCCGTGTTTAACAAGGGATTGGCGGGCGTTTCGGTGACCGCCACCGGTGTCGTCGGCGCCAGCTCGGGCACCGGCATCTATGTCGAGGGCGAGGCGACCACGACGGACATCTTGGTCCAGGCGGCCAGCGTTTCGGGCGGCTACGCCGGCATCGCGACGCACAACGACGGGCTCGGCTCGACCGTCATCAACGTCACCGGTCCGGTGATCGCCGGCGACGTCGGCATCCTGGCGGACGGCGGGGCCCTCACCACCGACATGACGATCGAGGTCGGCGATGTGACCGGCGGCCTGGCCGGCATCGACGTCGTCAACTTCGGCGCCGGCTTCACCGCTGTGCGGTCGACCGGCACGGTCGTCGGCGGGGGATTCAACGGCATCAAGGTCGAGACCGGCACCGGCTCGCAGGGCGTCGGGGTCGAGGTCGTCAACGTCGAGGGGGATCAGAACGGCATCGTCCTCGTGAACCAGGGGACCAGCGGCAGCGCGGTATTCGCCACGGGCCAGGTCTTCGCCAAGTTCGGCAGCGGCATCCTGGTCACCAGCGGCCTATCCACGACGGACGTCCACATCCAGGTCGCCGTCGTCTCGGGCGACAGTCGCGGCATCTCCGCGACCAGCGAGGGCGTGGGCGGCATCTACATCACCGCCACCGGGCCGGTGTCGGGCGAGGACTTCGGCATCTTCGCCGAGACCGGGGCGACCAACACCAATATCGACGTCGACGCCGTCGATGTCTTCAGCGACAGCGTCGGCATCCTGGCCGACAACGATGGCGACGGCTTCACCCGCATCACCTCGACCGGGACGGTGGTCGGGACCGACGACGCCGGCATCCGCGCCTTCGCGGGCGCGGGCAGCTTCAACATCGCCATCGAGGCCAACAACGCCTCCGGCGGCCAGAGCGGCATCTCCGCCGTCAGCTTCGGCCTCGGCCCGGTCGAGATCACCACCCATGGTCTCGTCCAGGGCGGCGACGAGGGCATTGACGCCTTCTCGGCCAGCAACGGCGTGACCATCGTCAACCAGGGGGTGGTCCGGAACAGCTCGGGCCTGTCCTCGGCTCGCGCCATCGACGCGGACGGGGCCTTCATCATCCTGCGGAACCAGGGCGCGATCATCGGCCGCCTCGACCTGCTGGCGGACGCCAGCCTCACCGTCAACGAAGGCTCCTGGAACAGCATCGGCGGGACCAGCCTGTTCGGCGGCGCCGACGACGGCCTGTTCAACCAGAACGGCGCGACCATCTTCGGCGGCGCCCTGGCCGGCGTGGCCGAGACGACCACCTGGTCGGGCCTGGAAGCCTTCACCAACCGCGGCCTCGTGCGGCTGGTCGATGGTGGGACGGGGGACGTGATCCAGACCTCGGGGGGTGCGACCTTCGAGGACACGGGGCGGCTGGCCGTGGACATCGGCGGCGCGGCCGGCGCCGACGTCTTCCGCGCGACCGGCGCGGTCGAGATCAAGCCCGGCAGCCAGCTGCTGGTCAACATCGCCCAGCCGCTGGTCCTGCACGGCAAGCATGTGGTCGTCGAGGCCGCTGGCGGCCTGACCGGCCAGTTCGATTTCACCGACCAGTTCCTGACCGCCTTCGCCGGCCTGCGCGACGGCTATACGGCCAACACCGCCTTCGTCGAGTTCGCCCAGCTGCGGGCCCTGGCCGAGGCGGGGGTCACCCCGAACCAGAAGGAAACGGCGGCCGGGGCCGACAGCCTGCCGGACGGCAATGCGGTCAAGGACGCCCTGCTGCTGCTGGCCGACGACGCCACGGCGGCCGACGCCTTCGACCAGCTTTCGGGCGAGATCCATCCGTCGGCCCGCGCCGCGGCGGTCGAGGACAGCCGGCTGCCGCGCAACGCGGTGCTGGACCGGTTGAGCGAGGAGCCGGACGGCGCCGTCTGGGGCCGGGTGTTCGGCAGCTGGGGCCGCAACGACGGCGACTTCAACGCCGCCAGGCTGGAGCGCGACACCGGCGGGCTGGTGTTTGGCCTCGATCGGACGCTGGGCGGCCATGTCACCGTCGGCGCGGCGGTCGGCTGGATCGACACCGACCTCGAGGTCGAGCGTCGCGACAGCACCGGTTCGGTGGAGAGCCTGCACGGCCTGGCCTACCTGGGCGCCCGCTTTGGGGCCTGGAGCGTCAAGGCCGGCGCCGGCTACGCCCGGACCACGACCGAAACCGAGCGCGAGGTCGCCTTCCCGGGCTTCAGCGCCGCGCTCACGGCCGACTACGACGGCTCGGTCACCCAGGGGTTCGTCGAGGCGGGCTATCGCATCCCGCTGGCCGGCGGCGGCCATGTCGAGCCCTTCGCCAACCTGACGCTGCTGCGGGTCAAGACCGACGGCTTCACCGAGGAGACCGGCCCGGCCGGCCTGTCGGGCGAGTCGGCCAGCGAGGATGCGGCGATCTCGACCCTGGGCCTGCGCTTCGAGACCAACCGCGTCGGCGCCTTCTCTGTGCGCGGCTCCACCGGCTGGCGTTACACCGCCGGCGACCTGGACCCCAGCGGCCGGCACGCCTTCGACGGCGGCGCGACCTTCACGGTGCTGGGCGCGGCGCAGTCCGAGCATGCGGCCTTCGCCAATGTCGAGGCGCAATGGCGCCTGTCCCCGAACGTCACCCTCGGCCTCGCCTACGACGGCGTGCTGGGCGCCGACAGCGGGGACCATGCCATCACTGGGGGTCTCAAGGTCGTCTTCTGACGGCCCTGAATCCCGGCGGCCAGGTCCGTTCCTGAACCTGGTCGGTCCCCTGGGGCGGCGCATGCTTGCCGCCCCAGGGGATTGATACCTGCGCCAGGCGCCCGCCGAAATGCGACTTAAGGACGAAATCAAGATTGCTCCCGACAGGGATGCGTCCATAGTTGGGCTCCGATCTTTTCGACGCCGAAAATCACGGGGCCCGCCATGCCGATCACCATCACCGACGCCGACACAGACCTTCTGGACGGCGCCAGCCTCGACGACCTCTATGGCCACCTCGGCGGGGCCGATGGGGCGGCGCAGCCCGAGGTGGTCTCCGACTCCCTGACCGCCCTGCACGCCGCCGCCCGCAAGGCCGACCCGGATGCGCTGTCGGGCCTGGCCAGCAAGGGCAAGGCCCTGTTCGACAAATACTGGCCCATCGCCCAGGCCAAGGTCTGCGCCCTCTACGCCGAGGACGGCGGCAAGAGCGACAAGAAGGGCTGGATCGCCAAGGCCGCCGCCGCCATCGCCGCGGCCCTGGACCTGTCGGCGACGGTGGCGGTGCTGGTCATCGGCATCGCCATGAAGCTGGGGCTGGACGCCTTATGCGCCACGCCGGGTGAGGCGGTCGAGCCGAGCTAGGGTCATCGACATTCAGGCCCATTGCCCCAGTTTCTACCGCTCATCCCGGCGAATGCCGGGACCCAGGTTCACCCACTCGGAGCAGAGTTTTGTCCTGAACAGCCGGTGCTCAGGCGGCTGGGTCCCGGCATTCGCCGGGATGAGCGGATCAAGAAAAGATCGCTGAATATCGATTGGACCTGGGCTGGCCCGCCAGCGCGGAGGCTGGACAGCCGCGAACGTGGGATAATGGGTCTGCCGCTTCGATAAGGAGACCCCGATGGAAGAAACCCCGTCGCCCGCGCCGGACCAGACCCTGGCCGCCCCCACGCCGACGCCCCGCCGCCGGCGCGTGCGGGCGCTGACGCCGCGCATGCAGCGTTTCGCCGAGGAGTTCCGCCACGACGGCAACGCCGTTCAGGCCGCCCTGCGGGCCGGCTATACGCTGGCCTTCGCCAGGCGCAACAGCTACCGGCTGCTCAAGGATCACCGGGTCCTGCAGCAGATCCGCTACCAGCCCGATCCCGACGAGCCGGAGCTGGGGGAGGCCTTGCGGGAACTGAGCCATCTGGCCTTTTCCAGCGTCATGGACGTGGTCAGGGTGAGGCCGGACGGCCGCATAGAGCTGGACCCCGCCCGCCTTGACCGCCGCCGGACGGCGGGGGTGCGCGAGCTGGTCATCGACGAGCGGGTCGACAAGGCCACCGGCGACATCCACCGCCAGGTGCGGCTGCGCATGGCCGACCGCAAGGACGCCCTGGTCAAGCTGATCGCCGGGCTGAAGCTGTCGGAGGGGGCGTTCAACGACGGCTATGAGACGGGGAAGGAGGAGGTGCTGGCGCACACCTCGGTGGAGGCGTTCAAGCGGATGAAGGCGAAGCCGTAGCGGGAAGGTGATTGAAATATACTGAAGTAGATATACTTTCCGTTCTGCCACGTATTACTATCAATTTTTTCGCAATTTTTCAATCTCAGAAAGGAAATTAGCGAATGACCGGATGGTTTCGACGTCCTCTGGAGTAATCCCGTCAGGATCAAAATGCATAATATCATTCCGAATGATTCGAACCTTATCCAAGAAGCTGCAAAATGCAGATCGGTCTATTGGAAGGTCCAATTTCTTCCAGTTGGCGGGATTCTGTAGGAGCCGGACATACTCGCCGAACGCCAGAGAATCGACTGTGACGATCTCCTGCGGAGCTGCTTGGCGGTCCAGGGCACCCGAGAGATCGGCAGACGTGAACCGTTCGTCGATGAGATTTCTAATTAGATTTTCAATCTCACTTAGAAGAAGGAAGGGTTCGGTTAAAGATTGGAATTGGATGCTAAGATCGCTGCCAGTAAGAATTCCAGAGATTTTCCTATCTTTGTCGCTTCGAACAAGAACATAGTCATTCTTGACTATAAACGGGATGGCATCAAAGATCGACGCCCAGTCTGGGAGTTCATAGTGAGGCTCCATGCAGTCAGAAGCGATCTTGACCGCTCGATTCATGGAAAGCCTCACTCCGATGGAGCGCCAGCTTACTATGCCAACAACGGAGCGTTCGTTGGTCATGACGGGGAGCTGCGAATAGCTATTCAGCATCATCAACGTTCGGGCGTGTTCGAGACTGTCACTGGGATTTACAGACACAACTGTGCGATTAGCAGCTTCCAACCGACTTAATCTGAATGTGGCTTCGCGGGGCGGGCGCAACGGTGATTGGTTTTGGCCTCCGTCCTGAGCCTCAGTTGGCTCCTCCGCAGAGAGGGAGGCTTCTTGTTTGTGAGGCTCCTCTTGGACAGGCGCGCCTTCACTAAGAAGGTAAAATCCCAGGCGGCCACCGGCCCAAACTTCTTCGAAATCCGGAACAGTACCAACGCCGTAGGCCTCAAGTTGCTCATGAATTTTCTGAACAATCCAAAGGCCTCGCCTGCGAGCTCCAAACCATTCCAAGAACGTGCGGAGAGTTACAGGGGGCACGTGCTTTCCCTGTTTCAGATCCTCCAGTACCGCGGCAAGATTTTCATTGGCTTCAGCCGCGACTTCGGGGACATCGTCCTTACTCTGTTTCCCGCCCACCAGATATTCCCCCGCTCGCAGTAGGCTTCGAAGTTGGCGCGAGCGAGGGCAAAGCGCAACCCCTGGTCAGGATGCGCAGGGTTCCGCCCCTACAGCAGCAACCACCCCGTCTCCCCCGTCACATCGCCGTTGATCCGTAGCTGGTAGTCCGCCCGGCCGTCGCCATCGACGTCCAGCCGCACGGTCGTGACGTCCTGGCCGGCGGTGTAGAACATGAACAGCTGGCCGGCCTCGCCGCTGAGGGCGGCGACGATCTCGAAGGCCTGGTCGCCGGCCGCCGTGGTGTCGGCGTCGACGGCCATCAGGTTCAGGCGATCGCCCTCGCCGATGTTGAAGTCGAGGATCTGGTCGATCTCCAGGGCGGGCAGGGCGACGCTCTCGTCGCGGACGACGAAGCTGTCGGCCCCCGCGCCGCCGGTCAGCTGGTCGCGGCCCGTGCCGCCCAGCAGGGTGTCGTCGCCGGCCCCGCCGAACAGCAGGTCATTGCCCGCCTCGCCCGACAGGACGTTGGCCCCGGCGCTGCCGGTGATGCGGTTGCCCAGCGCATTGCCCGTGCCCGACCAGTTTCCGCCCAGCAGCTCCAGGGCCTCGAGGTTGTCGCCCAGGACGTAGGAGCGGGTGGCCCGGACGATGTCCTGGCCCTCGCCGGCCAGCTCGACCACTGTGTCGCCGGCGTTGCGCACATAGTAGATGTCGTTGCCCAGGCCGCCGGTCAGGCTGTTGGTCCCGCTGCCGCCGTCGAGCTGGTCGTTGCCGTCGCCGCCGGTGAGGACGTCGTCGCCGGCGTCGCCGACCAAGCGGTCGTTGCCGTCGGCCCCGGTCAGGGTGTCGTTGTCGTCGCCGCCGAACAGCTTGTCATTGCCCAGGCCCCCGTCGAGGGCGTCGGTCCCGGCCTCGCCGTAGAGGATGTCGCCGCCGTTGCCGCCGGTCAGGTCGTCGCCGCCGCCGCCGCCATACAGCAGGTCGCTCATCTCGCCGCCGTCGAGGCTGTCGGCCCCGCCCAGGCCCCGCAGGGTGTCGCGCCCGCCGCCGCCGCTCAGCGTGTCGCCGCCGGCCGTGCCCTGGTAGCTGTCGTCGGCCGCCGTGCCGACCAGGGTGATGGCCACGTCGATGCCGTAGATGACATAGGCGGCGCCGGCCGAGCTGAACCCGTTCGGGCTGGCCTGATGGGCGCCGACGACGATGTCGGCGACGCCGTCGTCGTTGAGGTCGCCGGCCGTGTCGACCGAGACGCCGAGGAAGTTGCTGGCCGCCCCGCCGTTGATGACGAAGCCGTCGGTCCCGCTCAGGGTGGCCAGGAAGAGGCTGGCCGCGAAGCTCCCCCCATGGCCGAGCACGACATAGGCCGACCCGCTGCTGGCGCCGTGGGGGTCGGCCTGCAGGGCGCCGATGACGATGTCGTCGAAGCCGTCGCCATTGACGTCGCCGGCCCCGCGGGCGCTGGACCCGGACCCGTCCAGCATGGAGACCCCGCGCAGGGCGAAGCCGTTGGTCCCGTTCAGCGAGGCCAGGCTGACGGTGGCGGCGAAGGCGGCGGCATGGCCGAAGACCACATAGGTCGAGCCGGCCGCCGACTGGGTGGCGCTGGAGTTGCCGACCCCGACGATCAGGTCGTCATAGCCATCGCCGTTGACGTCGCCGGCGCTGTCGATGGCGGTGATGATGTCTCCGGCCGTCTCGACGGCGAGGCGGAAGCCGTTGGCGCCGCTCAGAGCGGCGAGGCTCTGGGTGGCGGTGAAGCCGCCGGCCTTGCCCATGACCACGAAGCCGTTGCCCGCCCGGTCGCTCAGGGCGACATCGGCGAAGCCGTCGCCGTTGAGGTCGCCGGCGCCCCCGACCCGCTGGCCGGCATAGCCGCCGGTCGTCCCGCCGACGAGGGTGAAGCCGTTGGCGCCGTTGAGACTGCCGGTGGTCAGGCCGGCTCCGAAGTCGCCGGCGTGGCCGAAGATGACATGGGCCAGGCCGCGGGCCTGGGAGCCGCCGACCGCCTGGGTGTCGCCATAGGGCGTGCCGACGATCAGGTCGTCGAAGCCGTCGCCGTTGACGTCGCCGGCGGTGGCGACGCTGAGGCCGGTCTGGGCCGAGTAGGCGGCGAAGGCGTTGCCGGTGATCTTGAAGCCGGCGGCCCCGGTCAGGGTGGTCGGGTCGAGGTTGGCGGCGAAGGGGCCGGCGTGGCCGAGCACCACATAGGCGGCGTTCCCGAACGGCGCCCCGACGATGATGTCGCCGTAGCCGTCGCCGTTGATGTCGCCGGCGTTGGAGACCGAGAAGCCGACCGCTTCGCTGCCCGTCTGGAGCAGCTGGAAGCCGTTGGTCCCGTTCAGGGTGGCGAGGCCGAGGTCGGCCGGGAAGGCGCCGGTGCGCCCGAAGACGACATAGGCGCCGCCGGTGAAGCCCCGCGCCCCGACGATCAGGTCGTCGATACCGTCGCCGTTGACGTCTCCGGCGTTGGAGACCGAGAAGCCGGTCAGGGCGTTGGCCGCCTCGCCGGAAATCTGGAAGCCGTTGGCTCCGTTGAGCGCCGAGGTTTCGACGACGGCGGCAAAATCAGGCACGGATACACCCCTGCGAACGCTTGGACCCGGGCCTGCTTAAAATGGGTAGGCGGAGCCGGTGAATACCCATTTGCGGTATGTCGTGGGGGTGGGCCGCTGCGCCTGGAGGGCCGCCTGGAGGGGGTCAGGCAGGGGCAGGGGGTGCTGCTGCTGCAGAAGCCGATGGCGCTGCTGGAGATGGCGGCGCGGAGGAAGCGGGAGCTGGGCTGGACGGATTGATGGGGGGTCGCTCACCCCGGCTTGTGGGCAGGGCAATCGCGTATGAAAACAGCTGGCCAAGACTGGGTCAGCCGCCGTGAGAGGTCCCTTCTCCCCTTGTGGGAGAAGGTGGCGCGAAGCGCCGGTTGAGGGGTCGATAGGTCTTTCAGCCGCGATGAGGCGGTGGCGACAGGCAGTGTCAGAAGCCGGGGAGCCCCCTCATCCGCCGGCTTCGCCGGCACCTTCTCCCGCGAGGGGAGAAGGGAGCCCAGAGGCGAACTCACACGCATCCCGCCGCGGTCATATGCGAATGCCCCGGGCTTGTGGTGGGGGGGGCCTGAGGGGCGCTTGCGAGGGCCGGGGATGTCGTGGGGTGGCCCTATTTCGGCGCGGGGGCGAGGCTGATGGTTGGCGGCGTCGAGGCGTAGTCCGTCTGGATCTGCCGCAGGCCGGTCTCGGTCGCCGACCAGGCGAAGGCCGCCTCGGGGGTGGGGAAGGCCTGGCAGGTCACCGCCTTCAGCGCGGCGGCCGGCACGCCATGGACCTGTGTCAGATAGGCGGCCCAGTATTCCGGCGTGATCGACATGCCTTGCGACATGCCGAGCGTCTGGCTCCAGTAGCTGCGCCGCTCGCCCTCGACGGTCGCCTCGGCGCGGCAGCGCTGCCAGAGGATTTTCACGGCGTCGGAGGTCTGGGCGGCCGCCGGCCCGGCCAGGATGAGGCTGAGAGCGGCGGTCAGCAGGAGGCGGGCCATGGCGGACTCCGGGTTGCAGGCGTGGCGACGCTCGCCCGCCCTTGATCCGGGGTCAACCCTTGGTGGCGGACTGGCCCGTCGCCGCGTGGGGTGGCGCGGCGCCTTCGGCAGCCGTCTCGCGAAGCGTGACGGTCACCGTCAATCACGGCAGGTCGGCGATATAGCCGGCCGCCCGGTAGGGCTCGATCTTGCGCCATTCGGACAGCACCCGGTCGCGGAATTCCGGGTGCCCCGGCCAGGCCTCCAGCGGGTGGTCGAACCAGTTGATGGCCAGGAGCATCTTGCGCACCTGCGGCCAATGGCGCTGCAGGGTCATCAGGTAGCGGCGCGAGGTGCAGACCTTGCCCAGCGCGATCACCGAGGCGACGTTGGCCAGGCCGATCCGCGCCTCGATGACCGGCAGGGAGAGGATGACGTTCTCGCCGGTGTTCATGGCCCGGTGCTCGGTCAGGATGACCTCGCGCGGCACGCCGGCCTCGACCATCAGGCGCGCCAGGACGGCGGCTTCGTCCTCCGGATCGTCCAGGGTCGGCCCGCCGCTGACCAGCGCCCAGCGGAAATAGCCGCGGCGCCAGAGGTCGGCGGCGGCCTCGACGAACTGGGGGACGCCGTGACGGGTTCCGAACACGAACAATAGGTCGGCGGGTTCGAGCGGGGTGGCGATCAGGTGTTCGCGGTTGATGCGCGCGACGAGGTCGGCGGTGAGCGGGGGGTGCTGGGCCATCGGCCGATACTGGCGTCGGCGCGGCGGCGAGTCAGGTGGGGTGGGCGGTTTGAGCGGTCAAACCCTGTTACCGTCGGTTGCGGGGCTGGGTTCGGCGGGGCGGGGACATCGTAATTCACCCATCCACCGATCATGCTCGCGAAGGCGGGCATCCATGCGAGGCCGGCCGCATCTGTGGAGACCGGATGACAGGCGCGAGTCTCCAAGCACCTCCGAAGCCGCCGAACCTGCATGGATGCCCGCCTTCGCGAGCATGATCGGTGTGGGGGACAGTCGGCGGCAGCCCCCCGGCCTGCTAGCCCTTGTCGACGCAGCGGTAGACGACTTCCGCCTCGCCGCATCCGCCGTGCAGGGCGCATTCGCCCGCCCCTCACGGTAGCGCTATCATAGTGTAAATCATGCGAGATTGGCGGAGGGGGAAATGACGATGAGGATGCTTCTGGCGCTCGCCATGAGCCTGGTTTGCGGCGTGTCGGCCGCATCGGCGACGACATGGCCGGGCGGCGCCAAGGCGGCGGTGGTGCTGACCTACGACGATGCGCTGGACTCCCAGCTCGACCATGCCGTCCCGGCGCTGGACGCCGCCGGATTCAAAGGGACCTTCTTCATCACCGGCCTGAGGCCGGCGGCCGTTCCGCGTTGGCGCGCCTTGGCCGCCGGGGGCCACGAACTGGGCAATCACACCGTCCTGCACGCCTGCCCCGCCTCCGGCCCTTCCGCCGACCGCAGCAACACTTCGGACGCCTATACGACCGACAGAATGCTGAAGGAGATCGAGGCGCAGAATGTTTTCCTGACCTCGCTGGACGGCAAGCCGGCCCACGGATTTGCCTCGCCATGCGGCCAGACCCTGGCGGGTGGCCGCGACTATCTTGAGGCCCTCAGGACCGCGAACCTGGTGACCTATGTGCGCGGGGTCTACACCTCGCCAGACGACCTCCGCGCCGATGTCGGCCGGATGGATCCGATGCGCATGCCCGCGCGCGGTTTTCCCGAGGGGGTCACGGGCGCGCAGCTGATCGAAATCGCCAAGGAAGCGCGAGCCGGCGGAGGCATGGCGGTCTATCTGTTCCACGGCGTTGGCGGCGACTATCTGCAGGTCTCCGACTCCGCGCACCGCGAACTGATCGCCTGGCTGGCCGCCCACCGCGGCGAGATCTGGGTGACCACCCTGCAGGGTGCGTTGGACTGGGCCAAGGCGCATCCGGAGTGAGGAGACACGCCGCTTTTTCCTAGAGGCGCAAGGCCTCATCGGCGGGGAAGGACGAGCGGCCGCACGTCCCCAAGCGTCTCCGAAGCCGCAGCGAGCGATGTCTGGAAATCGATATGGCGTCCCCAGATTTCCGCGCCTTGACCGGCTCAAGGCAGCGTGCGGTGATGGGGCCTCGCACGGCGGCGCATCGCCTGGGGACCCTGCCATGAACCGCCTGATCGCCGGCCGCGTCGGCCGTGTCGCGCTCGCCGCCGCAGCCGGCGGCGCCCTCGCCTGGGCCGGGCTCGCCCTGTCCGCCTGGGCCGCGCCGTTCGCGGCCCAGCTGCGTTTCAATGTCCAGCCCGGCGCCGCCGACCCGGTGTGGAAAGCCCATCCGGGCGTCACCTTCCAGAAGTCGGGCGAGTGCGTCTATTCGGCCTCGCCCACCCCCTCGACCGCCTGGCCGGTCAGCCCGAGCCTCATTCGGGGCGGCGGCAAGGCGACCGCGCCGGTGTTCAACCCCGGCTTCGCCCAGCCGGACGGCTCCTATCTGCCCAACAGCAACGACGACGGCTTCAACACCCTGTTCTACCCGGCCGAGGCGGCGCCGGACGCCAAGACCATCGTCTGCCGCGCCACCCTGCTGGCCAACGGCAAGGACGTCACCGCCGAACAGGGGCGCATGGTCAGCCAGACCCTGGCCTCGATCGGCGCCGCCGGCCCGCCGACCGTGTCGCCCAAGGTCGATCCGCAGAAGCTGGCCATGGCCTTGCCCCTGCCGCCCAACCGCCCGCCGGCCGGCGGCGGGCGCACCGTGGCGCCCAAGGTGGTCAAGCAGGGCGCCGGCGTTCCCGTGGCCTACGGCGGCCCGGTCGATCTCGACGGCGACGGCAAGCCGGACCTGGGCCTGCACGAGTACAAGCCCGGCGGCGAGAGCAACGCCATCGCCTTCAACACCCAGTACGGCGCCGACGTCTCGATGCCCAAGGGGGCCCCACGCGGCGCCGCCGGCTGCAAGGCCGCCGACTATCCCGCCGGGGCGAAGATCGTCGTCCAGAACGGCTGGTACTGCGTGAAGACCACCGGCGGCCACGTCGCCGAGTTCCACATCGACGCCGTCAGCGTCGCCGGCGGCAAGGCCGTGGTGAAGGTCAGCTACAGTGTGTGGGGGAAGTAGCCGCAATACGGTGGTGAGAGCCCGCCTGGTCGAGCGGGCCGTGGACTGGCGTTGGTCGAGCATCCACGCCTTGCTGGCGCCGGATCGCGGCGACGGGCTGACCCTGACCGGGCCGGTCCCGTCACGCTATCCCGACATCCTGGCGATGATCGGCGCCGGTGAGGACGAGGCGCTGTCGCGAAGCCTTTGCCGGGCCGAGACGATTGGACGCCCGATCGGCGCGGCCGAGTTTCTGGCGAGGCTGGAGGCCGAAGCGGGTCGGGTGCTCGCGCCCGCAAAGCGAGGGCGGAAGGTGAAAATTAGTGCACTGTCACCGTAATTCCCACCGTAATTCCAGTGTGCCCGGCGAAGCGGTGTGAGGAGGATGTGTGAGGTCGCGGTTTCTGTTCTTCCTGCCGAGCGTGGAAGCGGCCGAAGTCGCTTTGGACCAACTGCTGCCGGGGCAGAGAGAGCCGTGGATTCTCGCGGACGAAACCGGCGATCCCATCGGCTACTTCGATATCTACTCGGACCCGAACAATGCCTGGCCGCAAAGCGAGCCGCCGGACGGGAACAACGATCCGGGCCGGCCCTACATTCAGGCCGACATCAGCGGGCGGCACTTTGGCGACGAAGTCACGGTCGCCCTCAAGCACCTTCAGGCTGTCCTCGGCGGGGTAGTCGAGGACGACCTCGATCAGGTGTTATGACGAGACCGGCTTTCCGCTCTCTACCGGACAACGCTAGTTCGCCGCCGGGCCCTTATCGACGCAACGGTAGACGACTTCCGCCTCGCCGCAGCCGCCGTGCAGGGCGCATTCGCTCGCTTTGACATCCTCGACCAGCGCCTCTTTGCCGAGGGATGCGCAGTGCCTGTTGGCGGTTTCGAGCGCCTTGGTCTTGGCGCCGGTCTGGCCGTTGAACGGCACTCGGGCCGAGGCCATGAACTTGCCACCGCCGATGGATTGCGGACCGCTACTCGCGCAGGCCGCCAAGGCCGAGATCGCCAGGACGCTAAGCGTCGTTCGAATGCCCCGCATGTTGGTCCCCAAACCTGACAGGCACCCTAGGCCCGATCATGGGGAGGGTCGAATCTTGTCTCCGGCTCAGCCGTCGGTTGGCCCCGGCGGGGCCGCGGATCGGAAAATCGATATAGCGTCCATGGATATTCATTGCACGCTTGCGCACGTCGAGTTCCTCGGCTTACGGTTGAAGACTCGGCAGCGGAGGAAAATATGGCGCTTCAATACTTCGACAAAATTCGCACCAACCCCTACAGAGCACTACAGATTTATCAAATACTGATCGGCTTAGCGTACAATCGACAAACAATCACGTACGGCATTTTGGCCGAAACGCTGGGCTATGCTGGCGCAGGAGTATTTGCAGCCCAATTGGGTCATATTATGAACTGGTGTGACCAAGAGGGCCTGGAACCGCTTACGATTCTCGTGGTGAATGCGGACAGCGGACTTCCTGGGCAGGGATTGATCACACCGGTCGCACTCCACAAGCAACGGGAGGCGATCTTCAACTATGATTGGTTCAACCTAGTTCCGCCCACGCCCGAAGCGTTGGCTGCCGCCCATGCTGCTGGCCATAACTAGCTTAGGTTCCGGGGAATACTAATCCTGTCACCGGATTCTCGTTCTCGTGCCGGCCGCCACGAGTTAGATGTCTGTCATGGGCTCGCCGAACAGAAGTAAATCCAAGAACGGTCGAGCGTAAGATTCTACCTCTTCGTAGTTCTCTGACCTCAAAATCTGCCGTTTTTCAAATCCGACGCTTTCAATCTTCAAATCTAAATGAGCAATCGGCGTTGCGTCTTCCACAGCGCAAATCAACTGGGCACCATCCGGAAGGTTATCTATCATGAAATTCAATATTTGGGGAAGATGGTATTCATCCTGACCCTGCTGATTTGGCGCGTCAATGACTATTGGGCAAAAGGACGATGACCCATAGAGTTTTGATGTTTCCAAGAATGCAAAACTATATGCCAAAATCTCCCGAGTACCTTCGCTACCCCGAGCCTTTCCTGCCGAATGCAGGGGGGTTCGCTTTCGATCTCCTATGCGAACGTCAAGCTGAGCACAGTACCTGTGCATTCGATCTGCGAACTCTGAACGAATTGTTCTGGCGCGCTTCGGATCGGCCGCCTCCTTCATTAGATCGGTTTGATCAGCAATTTTTCGTTGTAGCAGGCCAGCTGCCGCGTCTAGGGCGGAAATCCTCTCTCGGAGTAGCCTCGATGCCTCATTACGGCCCTCGGCTTTCAAAATTTCGCCGAAAGTCAGGCCATCCCTCTCAATGTGCAGTATTTCACGAACTCTACTGAGTGAAATTTCCACATCTGCTAAGGCACCGCGTGCTTCTTCAAGGGCAACTGCTGTAGAGGAGACGTTTCCACGAGCAATAACTAATGCTGAAATCAAGCTGTCCTTGTTTTCAACTATCTGAAATCGTTCGATGAACGAGTTCTGGTAGTGTGCGCCACACGTCGGGCATTCGACATCGTCGGGTGCGAATCCGGCGGCCGACAAGTCAGCGTCGATCTCCGACAATGCGGCTACGAGAAGTTGCTGTTGCTCGTGCCAAAGGCGATGTTCTTCCGCCAGTGAGATCACGGACGATCGATTTTGATCTTGCCGAACAAGGAGTTGATCGGCGGCCTCAACCAGCTGATCGCGCTCAGCGACAAAATCGGACAGGCTGAAATGGACGTCGGCTTCATCTGCGATACCGATTTCCTTGATGGCCTGATCCAGCCCTTGTCGTGAGTTTTCTACCTCTCTTAGCTCGATGTTTAGACGGTCCCGCTCAGCTTGGGCGCGGTAATAGGCATTCGACTTGATGCCGATATGATACTCGGCGAGCGTCGGAGCGGACCGTGGGAGAAATAGGTCCTTGAAAGAGGTCCAAGGTTTGACCCACCCATGATCTTGGTCGATGTAGAACGGCGCGAAAATGTAAGACGGCGGGGGGACTATTGTTTCTTCGTCTCGTGTTGCCATCAACAACCCGAAATCAAACATGCGCGCTAGTGCCGGCCCTAGCTCCTTAGTCTTGCTGTTGGTTCGAAATAATAAGGCGCGGTTCTCATCGAAGAGAGCATATTGGTCGTAGGCGTACGCCGCAGTATACGTTCTCGTACCCAACGTGAATTCCAAAAAACTCGCTATCTGTCCCCCTTTCCAACTGTCGTCAATTTTGTGTGGCGTCGCTCCCAGGGTCTCGTAGAGGCTCTTCATTACGGCCGACTTGCCGTACCCGTTCATCGCTTGGACTATTGTGATCCGTGGCTGTATCGCCAGCGTGAACCCGGCCGACTCCTTGTCGGAGAGCAGAGAGAGCTTTGTGAATTTGAGATTTTGCGCCACTGCGCTTCCCCCTGGTTAGTAGGCGGCGAAGTCCTTGGACGTCCTGGAGTGTCATGTGCTGTCATAAGCCTCCGCCAGAAGGGCACCTTCAAAATCACCGACCGGAAGAACGCCCTGTATTTTGCTAAGTGACGGTCGGAGAAGTTCGACGATTTCATGCAACGAGCCGGCCAAATTTATTGCGTCGGTGTTGGAAATCCGAGCTAAGCTTGCCTCTTGAGCAAACTTGACGACGCTGGGGTCGCCCTTTTGACGCCGCGTGAGGTAGCGAATTGCGGCGCTTTTAAGACGAATCTGGTCTGCCGTGCCGACACCCAAGGCACCGAAGTCAGCTTGCACTGTGGCCCAATCATCAATCACGGACCGCGATACTTTTCGGGCGCGATTGAAAATTTCCTCGACGTCGTTACGGCCCAGCGATTTGGCTCGAAAGAACTGGTCGTTATCGACGACGGCGTCCGTATTGCAGCAACGCCTGATAATTTCGCCAACGAGGCTTTCGTGGATGGCGTGGACTGGAAGGATCTCGCCCGCCTTTTCTAGGTCGGCGCTTAGTCGACCGCGAATCTGATCATCGTAGCCCTTTGTGCCAAGCGGCGTTCGCTCAAACCTAAAGATATCAACATGATCGTGTTGCCTTACCGGAGCGAAGTCGTCGTCCAGTGCCTCCCGGATCAGTCGCTTGTCGCCCAACGACAAATCGGCACACCTTATCAGGGTATTGTCCGGCGTAGTCTTGGAGCCGTCAGGTAAGGTGAACTCGAACGGCGCGTTGGAAACGAAACTTGCGGTAGTGATCTTGTCGCCAAGTGCATCAATGACCCAGTAAAGTTTGCCGGCGATGGACCGTGGCTTGTCGCCTTTGGTCGCCCGGGAAGTCAGGGCTTTCGTCGTCCATTTTGCCCCGTCTTTTCCCTTGATCTGGTAGGAGCGAGCCTCCGTAGGCGTTTCGCTGGAGTTCAAAATAATAAGATCGTCATGGTATTCGAATATTGCTCTATAGTCAGTATCGGTCTGATGCAGCTCAAGAATGTAGGAAAGCGATACGTTCGCTTGAAATACATATCTGGAAAACGTGCGGGCCCCGGATACTTCACGAGGCGGGACGGCAACGAACTCGTCTGCAAGCAAGCGTCATCCTCCCCCTAGGCGGCGTGCATAGGTATGGTGCATCTTATGGGTGCATGACGCAAGGTGATTACTTGCTGCGCGAGAGAGCGGTCAATCAAGACAACTAGAGATGGGGCATTTCCCCTACCGCTGCCCCCTACCGCTTCCCCTTCCGAAACGCCTCCGCCGCCTCCACTCGCGCCTGCTTGCGCAGCGCCTTCGGCACGCTGGCGTCCACCGTCTCGCCCGCCCCGGTCAGCGCCTCGTTGGCGAACTCCAGGTCGAGCAGTTTCAGGCGCTTGATCTCGTCGCGCAGCCGCGCCGCCGTCTCGAATTCCAGGTTGCTGGCCGCGTCGCGCATGCGGGTTTCCAGGTCGCGCAGGGTGGCCTGGAAGTTGTTGCCCAGGAACGGCTTGGCGTCCTCCGCCACGCCGGCGTCGATGCGGACGTGGTCGCGTTCGTAGGGGCTGGCCAGGATGTCCTTGATGCTGGACTTGATGCTCTCCGGCGTGATGCCGTTGGCCTGGTTCCACTCGTGCTGCTTCTCGCGCCGGCGCTTGGTCTCGCCCATCGCCCGCTCCATCGAGCCGGTGATGGTGTCGGCGTAGAGGATGACCTTGCCGTCGACGTTGCGCGCGGCGCGGCCGATGGTCTGGATCAGGCTGGTCTCCGAGCGCAGGAAACCCTCCTTGTCGGCGTCGAGGATGGCGACCAGGCCGCACTCGGGGATGTCGAGGCCCTCCCTGAGCAGGTTGATGCCGACCAGGATGTCGAAGGCGCCCAGGCGCAGGTCGCGGATGATCTCGATGCGCTCGAGGGTGTCGACGTCGCTGTGCATGTAGCGGACACGCAGGCCCTGCTCATGCATGTATTCGGTGAGGTCCTCGGCCATCTTCTTGGTCAGGACGGTGACCAGGGTGCGGTAGCCGCGGGCGGCGCAGTCGCGGGCCTCGGCGATGACGTCGTCGACCTGGCTGGCGTTGTTCTTCGCCACCGGGCGGACCTCGACCGGCGGGTCGATCAGGCCGGTGGGGCGGATCACCTGTTCGGCGAAGACGCCGCCGGTCTTGTCCATTTCCCAGGAGCCGGGGGTGGCCGAGACATGCACCGTCTGCGGCCGCATGGCCTCCCACTCCTCGAACTTCAGGGGGCGGTTGTCGATGCAGCTGGGCAGGCGGAAGCCGTACTCCGCCAGGTTCCATTTGCGACTGTAGTCGCCTTTGTACATGGCCCCGATCTGCGGGATGGTCTGGTGGCTCTCGTCGGTGAAGAGGAGGGCGTTGTCGGGGATGTATTCGAAGAAGGTCGGCGGCGGCTCGCCCGGGCGGCGGCCCGTCAGGTAGCGGCTGTAGTTTTCGATGCCGGCGCAGCTGCCGGTGGCCTCGATCATCTCGATGTCGAAGGTGGTGCGCTGTTCGAGGCGCTGGGCCTCCAGGAGCTTGCCGTTGGCGACCATCCAGTCGAGGCGCTGCTTGAGCTCCGCCTTGATCTGGTTGACCGCCTGGCGGAGCGTCGGGCGCGGGGTGACGTAGTGGCTGTTGGCGTAGATCTTCACCGTCTCCAGGTCGGCGGTCTTGCGACCGGTCAGGGGATCGAACTCCTGGATGGCCTCGACCTCGTCGCCGAACAGGCCGATGCGCCAGGCGCGGTCCTCGTAGTGGGCGGGGAAGATCTCGATGGTGTCGCCGCGGCGGCGGAACATGCCGCGCTCGAAGGCGGCGTCGTTGCGCTTGTACTGCTGGGCCACCAGGTCGGCCATCAGCTGCTTCTCGTCGATCCTGTCGCCGACCGACAGGGTGAAGGTCATGGCCGTGTAGGTCTCGACCGAGCCGATGCCGTAGATGCAGCTGACCGAGGCGACGACGATGACGTCGTCCCGCTCGAGGATCGCCCGGGTGGCGCTGTGGCGCATGCGGTCGATCTGTTCGTTCCGGGATGAGTCCTTCTCGATGTAGGTGTCGGTGCGGGCGACGTAGGCTTCCGGCTGGTAGTAGTCGTAGTAGCTGACGAAGTACTCGACGGCGTTGTCCGGGAAGAAGGACTTGAACTCGCTGTAGAGCTGGGCGGCCAGGGTCTTGTTGGGGGCGAGGATCAGGGCCGGACGCTGGGTCTCGGCGATGATGCTGGCCATGGTGAAGGTCTTGCCCGAGCCGGTGACGCCGAGCAGGACCTGGTCGTGCTCGCGCTCCTTGATGCCGGCGACCAGCTCCTTGATGGCGGTCGGCTGGTCGCCGGCGGGTTCGTAGTCGGCGACCAGGTTGAAGCGGCGGCCGCCCTCGGACTTCTCCGGCCGGGCCGGGCGGTGGGGCTTCCACAGCATGGGAGCGTGAGCGTCCGCGAGGTCGTGGACGAACTGGGCGGAGACGTCTGAAACACCGTTGCTGGGCATGGGACGAATGTAGGTCTCGCGGGCGCGCTGGGCCAGAGGGGCTGGTGACAGGGGTTGGCAGCAGTGAAGCGGTCCCCCGTTTTGGAGCATGACGGGCCGGCGACGCGCGGCGAGAGTGGGCCATGCGCATCGCCGTCCTTATCGCCCTGGCCCTGATCGCCCCGTTCTGGTTCGGGGGATCGGCGCAGGCCGCCGCCTGGGTCGAGGGCAAATGGAAGGGCAGCTATGACTGCGGCCAGGGGACCACCGCCCTGACCCTGTCCATCCACCGCGACCAGCAGGGCGGGTTTCAGGCCGGCTTTCAGTTCTGGATCGGCGATGTCTATGGCAGCTTCCGCATGCGCGGCGTGTTCACCGAGGACGGGGCGCTGAAGTTCAACCCGACCATCTGGATCACCAGGCCGGAGGGCTATGAGATGGTCGGCCTGACCGGCCAGGCCTACAACAACAGCGGCGAGGGCAGGCCGGATGTCCTGAGCGGCGACATCGTCGCCGCCGGCTGCGGCAGGTTCAGGGTGGAGCGGCAGAAGGCCGGCTAACCCCCCAATGCGAGGATGCCGGCCGGGCGGAGCCGTGGTGTGCTGGCGGCGAACCGGAGTTTGCCATGCGCCGCCTTGCCGTCCTCGCCGCCGTCGCCGGTCTTTCCGCCGTGGCGGGCCCGGCCCTGGCCATCGACGCCAATCCGCTCGATGGAACCTGGGAGGGGGTCTATGTCTGCGGCCAGGGCCCGACTCGCCTGACCCTGAGCCTGGATGGTCACGCCGACGGCCGGGTCACGGGCGTCTTCGCGTTCGGGCCGCGGCACAACAATCCGTATCTCGCCGCCGGCAGCTTCCGGATCGAGGGCTCGGTGGCCGCCGATCAGACCTTCACCCTCAACGGCGTTCAGTGGATCGAGCAGCCGTACAATTACAGCATGATCGGCATCCGGGGCCGGATGTACCGCGGCAAGAGCCCGGGCGATCCCTTGAACCTGTTCGGCGACATCCTCGGCGGCAGCGGCTGCACCAACTTCGCTGTCGACAAGCAGTAGCGCCCGTCAGCCGTACTTGCCGGTGTAGCCTTCGTAGATGTCCAGGCAGGCGCTGCGCTGCAGGTTCCAGGGGCCACTGCGTTTGTCGCCGCCGCGCGACAGCATCTCGTTGCCCATCTCGCGACCGTTGGCCAGCTGCTCGGAGGCCAGGGCCAGGGCCGCCTTGCGGTCGAGGCCCCGGTCGCGGACCAGCCGGTCGATGGAGGCGTTGAACATGGCGATGCCGGTCGCCTTGTCGGCCTCCTCGCCGCGATAGGCGAAGCCGGCGCTGAAGATGCCGGCGCATTGGGCGTGCAGCACCCAGTAGGGCTTGCCGACGTCGGCCTCGGTCAAGGCGCTGGCGCCGCCCTTGCTCATGGTCAGGTCAGCGGCGGCGACCGGCGCCGCCGAAGCGAGAAGGGCAAGGGCGGCCAGGCCCGCGGAAATCCCCCGAACGATCATCTTACCAGCTGACCTGGGTGTAGGCCTCGGCGACGTCGAGGCAGGAGCTGCGGGCGAAGTTCCAGGTCGACTTGGCGCTGGTGTCGCCGGAGACCAGGCCCATGCTTTCGTCGCGGGCCTTGAGCACCGCCGGCTCGATGACCAGCAGGGCTTCCTTGCGGGTCAGGCCGCGATCCTTGGTCAGGCGCTTGATGGCGTCGTTGGCGAAGGTCATGGCCAGCTTGCCCGACTCGCCGGCGCCGGCGCTGTCGCCCTTGTCGGTGAGGTATTGGGCGGCGGCCCCGAACAGCCCGGCGCATTGCGCCTGAGCCGACCAGTAGGGCTGGCCGTCGAGGTTCTCGGTCAGGCTGTCGGGCGCGGCCTCGTACAGCAGATCGCCCGCGAGCGCGGGCATCGCGGCGGCGGCGAGGGCCAGGGCGGCGGCGCCGGCTATGAGCTTCTTCATGGACGTCTCCAATACGTCACGGGTGGACGTTGAACATGGTGACTCGCAATGCGGCTTTGCGCAATGGATAGAGGCCGGGCGGCGTGAGATGTCACAGAGTAATCTTCGCGGAACAGGCGAAATTTGCCGCACTGCGGGGATGCGCCGGAGTCTTCGGGAATCTGCAAGAACTTGAGGGTGTTAACCATCCGGTCCGCGAAATCTGACGGCCTGCTTCATGCTGCACTGCAGCACCGGCTTGCGAATCAGCCACATTTGAGCCATAAAGTCTGGGATAAGGACGACCTCGGCCACTTCCTGAACCTGGCCGAATCGACCGGTTGATCGTCCGCGTAGCGTATTTTGGACCTGACCGGCGCCGATCTGGGGGGCGCATCCTGCCCTCGTCGCACAGGACTTGAGACCTTTGTTTTTGTTTGAACGGAGCCGCGCTGGCGCGCGGGCCCTGGCCGTTGGCGCATCGACAGGCGCCGCCATGGGCCTCATCGTCGCGGCCGCCTATGTGGCGGGCACCGCTGATGCACGCGAGCAGAACGTCCGTATGGCCGACATGGCCCAGGCCGCGGGCGGCGGCTATTCGGAGGTCGCCCTTCGCGACCGGGTGCTCGACATGGACCCGGCCGCCCTGGCCCTGGCCCGCCGCTACGATCCCATGCTGACCACCGGCGGCGCCCAGCGCGATCGCCAGACGGCGCTGGAAGTCGCCCGCATGGACCGGGCCGCTCCGGCCCCCGCCACCGCCAGCTTCGTCAACGGCGCGAAGCCGGCCGAGGGCCTGGTGCTGCGCGCCAGCTTCGGCGGGCCGTTCAACCCCGCCGCCGAGCCCTTCCGCCTGACCGGCGCCCTCGACGCCTCGCGCGATCTGGAGTGCCTGACCCAGGCCGTCTACTACGAAGCCCGCGGCGAGACCCCGGCCGGCCAGGCGGCCGTCGCCCAGGTGGTGCTCAACCGCGTGCGTCACCCGGCCTTTCCCAAGAGCGTCTGCTCGGTGGTCTTCCAGCGCGCCTTCGGCGTCTGCCAGTTCAGCTTCGCCTGCGACGGCTCGATGCGCCGCGGCCGTGAGGCCGGGGCCTGGAACCGGGCCCGCAAGGTCGCCAGCCGCGCCATCGCCGGCGAGGTGATGGCCAGCGTCGGCAACGCAACCCACTTCCACACCATCAACGTCTCGCCCGGCTGGGGCCCCCGCATGGTGCGGGTGCAGCAGGTCGGGATGCATGTCTTCTACCGCTTCGGCGGCGGACGCGGCGCGCCGGGTGCCTTTGACGGCCGCCCGCGCCTGTCGAGCCCGGATGGCGACTTCCAGGTCGTCGCGGCCACCGGCCTGCCGGCCGGCCCGCAGCCCTATGAGGTCGTGACGCCATCCGGCGCCAAGGTGATCCTGGCCTCGGCCGTCACCGAGACGCCGGCCGCCGGCGTCGGCGGTCCGGCGGAAAAGCCCAAGGAGCCGGCCTCGGCGCCGAAGGCGCCCGAAGCGGCGGCTCCGTCGGCGAGCGCGATGTGAGATTCCCTTCTCCCGCTTGTCGGGAGAAGGTGGCCGCGCAGCGGCCGGATGAGGGCAGCACCGGCCTCCGGTGACTGCCCTTTTCATTGCTCGAAAGGCTGGCGGCGGCGCTGCCCTCATCCGAGCCCCTTCGGGGCCCACCTTCTCCCGACAAGCGGGAGAAGGATTCAGCTGGCCGTCGCCAGCGCCTTCAGCCGCTTGCGCACCGCGTTCGGCATGAACCGCAAGGTCAGCGCCAGGTCGCGCCCCGCCTTGCCGACGATGTAGTTGAGCTTGCCGCCCTTGCCCTGGGCCGCGTCCCAGATCACCTGCGCCGCCTCCTCGACCGTGTAGACCGGCGAGCCGCCCTCGCGGATGGCGTCGGTGATCTTCATGTTGGTGCCGGAGGCGCCGGCGTTGAGGATCGGGGTGTCGACGAACCAGGGCATGATGCAGCGCACCGCCACGCCGAAGCGGGCGAACTCCGCCTCCAGCGCTTCCGACAGGCCGCGCACGGCGAACTTGGTGGCCGCGTAGATGGCCATCCGCGGGGCCCCGAACAGGCCGGCGCAGCTGGCGACGTTGATCAAGGTCGAGCCCGGCGTGGCTTTCAACAGCTCCAGGCCGGCGCGGGCGCCGTTGACCACGCCCTTCACATTAATATCGATCTGCAGGTCGCCCTCCTCGGGGCTCTGCTCCTCGAGGTAGCCGTAGCGGGCGATGCCGGCGTTGTTGAGCAGGATATCCAGCCGCCCGCCGCTGGCCTTGGCGAAGGTCGCCATGGCCTTTTCCCACTGCTTCAGGTCGCGCACGTCGAGATCGAGGGTGACGCCGTTGCCGGGGCCGATCTCGGCCAGGGCCGCCTTCAGCCCGGCCTTGTCGATATCGGCCAGGCCGACGAACCAGCCTTCCCTGACGAACCGCCTGGCGGCGCCCAGGCCGATGCCGCTCGCCCCGCCGGTGATGAAGATGCTTCTGCGCCCGTTGGCGCTGGCCGTGGCCATGGCCGTCTCCCGTCTGATTATTGGTTATCGCCGATCAGATGCGGGAGGCGGTCGAAGGTCAAGCTCAGCTGTTGTCTTCCGTCGGGGCGTCAGGCCCGTTCTTCTTGATGGAGTCGATGGCGTTCTGGGCGGAGGCCTTGGAGCTGTAGCCCTCGGTCGAGAAGATGACCTCGCTGTTGTACTTGAAGCGGACCCGGTACTCGCCGGCCTTGTCCTTATAGATCTCGAACTTGTGGGCCATGGGGGCGTCTCCGTTTGTGGGGAGGCCGACATTGACCCGGCGGCGGGAGGCGCGTCACCACACAGGGGCGTGAGGATACACTAGTTTACGGTCGCGACGCCCGATGACCTGCGCAACGCCTGGGGCGGCTGCCCGAACGCCCGGAGAAACGCCCGGCGCATGCGTTCGCTGTCGCCGAAGCCCACCTCCATGGCGACGTCCTCGACCTGCAGGGGCTGGCTTTCCAGTAGGGCGCGGGCTGCTTCTAGGCGCAGGCGTTCGACGGCCTTGGCGGGGGTCAGGCCCAGTTCGGCGGAGAAGGCGCGCAGGAAGGTGCGTTCGCTCATCATCGCCTGTTCGGCCAGGTCCGGCACCGTCAGCGGCCGGCGCAGGTTCTCGCGCATCCAGGCCAGCAGGGGATCGAAGCGGCCGCCGGCCTCCATCTCCAGCAGGGCCGAGAACTGCGACTGGCCGCCGGGCCGGCGGTGGTAGACGACCAGCTGCTGGGCGGTCTTGCGGGCGATGTCCTCGCCCAGGTCCTCGCCGATCAGGGCCAGGGCCAGGTCGATGCCGGCGGTGATGCCGGCGCTGGTCCAGATGGGGCCGTCGCGGACGAAGATGCGGTCTGGCTCCAGCCTCACGCCCGGATAGGCGCGGCGGAAATGGTCGGTGCGGTTCCAGTGGGTGGTCGCCCGGCGGCCCTCCAGCAGCCCGGCCTCGGCCAGGATGTAGGCCCCCGAACAGACCGAGGCGACGCGCCGGGCATTGACCGCCGCCGCCCGCACGAAGGCCAGGGTGGTCTCGCAGATGGCCGGGCCGCGCGTGCCCTCACCACCGCTGAGCAGCAGGGTGTCGAAGCGATCGGCGGCATCGAACGGCCGGCTGTCGATGGCGACGCCGGCCGAGGAGCGGACCAGGCCGCCATGGCGGCTGAGGGTCTCGATGGCGTAGGCGCCGGGCCGATAGCGGGCGGCGATCTCGAACGCCGACATCGGGCCGGCCGCGTCGAGCAGCTGGAAGTCGGGGAAGACCAGGACGCCTATGCGCTTCATGTCGGGGTTGGCGTAAATTGAGGGATCAATGTCATTTCAGCCAGACGCTAGGTCGGGCAAGGTGGGCGGGTCAAGGCCTTCCAGGAGATAAGCCCATGCCCGCCGCCCCGCTGCACATCATTTTCGCGCTTTATCCCGGAGTCACCCATCTCGACTTCACCGGCCCGCACCAGTTCCTCAGCCGCCTGCCCGGTGCGCGAGTGACGGTGGCCTGGATGGACGGCGGCGAACTGGAGGCCGACGGCCTGACCTTCGCCGGCCTGGCGCGGCTGGAGGCGATCGAGCAATGCGACATCCTCTGCATCCCCGGCGGCTTCGGGACCACGGCGGCGATGCTGGACGAGGATTTCCTCGAGGAGATCCGCCGGCTGGCCGGGATGGCGCGCTACGTGACCAGCGTCTGCACCGGCTCGCTGATCCTGGCGGCGGCCGGGCTCTTGAACGGCAAGCGGGCGGCCTGCCACTGGGCCTGGCGCGACCAGCTCGCCCTGTTCGGGGCCATCCCCGATCCAGCCAGGGTGGTCCGCGACGGCAACGTCTTCACCGGCGGCGGGGTGACGGCCGGCATCGACTTCGCCCTGGTGCTGGCCGCCGAGGTGGCCGGCGATGAGTTCGCCCAGGCCCTGCAGCTGGGGCTGGAATACGCCCCGGCCCCGCCGTTCAATTCCGGCCGGCCGGAGACGGCGCCGCCGGCCATTCTGGCGCGGGTGCAGGCGATGTACGGCGCGGCCATGCCCGAACGGCTGGCGGCGGCGGAAAAGGCCGCGGCCGCTGTCTGAACGTCAGCGGTCCTGCGTCTTGGCGTGCACCGTCTCGACGTTCTGGTGCAGGTTGCCGTAGCGCCCCTGGCTCTTGAGGTTGGCGTCGGCGTCGCCGGGCTGGCCGGACTGCAGGCCGGTGCGCATGTCGCGGCGGTCGCCGTGGGCCAGGTCGATGTCGGGACGCTGGCCGCGGAAGCTGCGCTGTTCCTTGGGGATGGGCGGGGCTTTGGACATGGGGCGCTCCTCAACTGGCTCCCCCGACCGTCAGATAACGACCTCGCGCCGGCCTTGTTGCAGGACGCCGTTCAGCGAAGCCAGCGCAGCATGTGGGGAAAGGGCGGCGGACCGTCCGGCTTGGCCTGCCGCGGCTCGATGCTCATGCCGTAGCGGTGCAGGCCGGGGACGCCGACGTAGCGGCCCTCGTCAAAGTTCTCGCGCAGGGTGTCGCCCCAGCCCTGGAAGGACGGCGGGTGGAAGACCACGCTGGTCGGCAGGCCGAGGTGGCGGCCTGCCGCATAGGACCAGGCGGTGGACATGATCTCCTCGGCGGGGGTGGCCTCGAACGGTTCGCGGTCGCGCAGGTCGGCCGGGATGACCGCCAGGTGGCCGGCCTCGTGCAGCAGGTCGCCGGGAGCATAGGGCTGGTCCGGATCGTAGACGATGACGCCGGCGCGGATAGCCATGCCGGGCAGGGGGCCGGCGTCTTCGAGCGTCCGGGCCTCGATCCGCAGGCCGAGCGAGCGGACGAAGGCGACGATGAGGTCGGTCGGATCGTCGTCCGTCGGGTTTGGCGCCGGTTTCGGCCCCGCCTGTTTCTCGTCGTGATGCAACGCTCACCCCTTGGCCCCAGACTAACGGGGGCGGGGCGCAATCTCTAGAGTTGCGGCGCGCCGTAGGCGACCGAGGTCATCGAGATGGCGGCGAAGACGTCGTCGTTGAAGAAGCCCACCGGCTCGTCCGGGTGGCTGGCGCCCAGGACGTAGAGCAGCGGCAGGTAGTGTTCGGCGCTGTTGATGGCCAGGTCGGCGTCGGGGCCGAGGCTGGCCCAGTCGATCAGCGGGTCGTGGTCGCGGGCCAGGATCAGCCGCTTGGCCGTGTCGTTGAAGCGCGGCGACCAGTCGGGCGTGACGCCGCCGCGGAAGCTCACGGCCCGCAGGTTGTGGACGATGTCGCCGCTGCCGACGATCATCACGCCCTCATCGCGCAGGGCCGCCAGGCGCCGGCCGGCCTCGTAGTGCCAGCGGTCGGGCCGCGAGCGGTCGATGGACAGCTGGACGATGGGGACGTCGGCGTCCGGGTACATGGGGGCCAGCACGCTCCAGACGCCGTGGTCGAAGCCGCGTTCGGGATCGAGGGCGACCGTGTCGGGACTGAGCAGCTCGACCACCCGCCGGGCCAGGGCGATGTCGCCGGGGGCGTTGTAGCGGACGTCGAA
Organism: Caulobacter sp. GW821-FHT11A05; assembly: GCF_058809015.1. NCBI lineage: Bacteria > Pseudomonadati > Pseudomonadota > Alphaproteobacteria > Caulobacterales > Caulobacteraceae > Caulobacter > Caulobacter sp. GW821-FHT11A05. The sequence continues at coordinate 157,261 of NZ_JBXASF010000005.1, forward strand.
CAGGGCCTGGGGGAAGCCGCCGAAGTCGTGGATCGTCCGCGGCGCCGCGCCGGCGGTGACGGCCGCGCCGTGCGTCTCCCAATGGGCCGAGATGATCAGGATCGCCCGGGGCCTGGGCAGGACCTGGCCGGCGTGGGCCCAGCCTTGTGTCCAGGCGTTGTTTTCGATGGCGTTCATCGGCGAGCCGTGGCCGAGGAACAGGGCGGGCATGCGGGTCATGGGTTATTCCGTAACAAGATGAGATACAGATAAGAACCGGCGCGCGGGTTGCAACCCTGGTCTCGAAGGGCCCGCTTCTGGGCCTCGGAAGGCCGGAATCATGTCCGCTCTGAGCCAGAATGATACGCCTGTCGCGCCCACGGGCTCCGGCGTTGTCCCGGGACGAGGCGGGGCGCTCGATCTGCTGCGCTTCCTGGCGGCGGTGCTGATCGTGCTCTACCACTTCGGCCAGAGCGCGCCGGTGGCGCTGGACGGCCTGCATCCGGTGTTCGGCCGGGGGTACCTGGCCACCGACTTCTTCCTCATCCTGTCCGGCTATGTGCTGGGCCGGGCCTATGGCGGCCAGGTGCTGTCGGGCCGGGTCGGGCCGGCGCGGTTCCTCGGCAAGCGGATCCAGCGGCTGTGGCCGGCGCAGCTGATCGTACTGGCCCTGCTGGCCCTGGTGGTCATGGCCTCCGGCCTGGTCGGCGTCGCCCCCGAGCATCCCGAGAACTTCACGCCGCAGGCCTTCGCCATGCAGCTGGTCTTCGCCCAGGCCTGGGGCATTCCGGGCGGCGGCGGCTGGAACCACCAGAGCTGGTCGCTGTCGGCCCTGGTCGTCTGCTACGGCGCCTTCCCGCTGCTGTGGACCTGGATCAGCCGCATGAAGAGTTTGGTGGCGATGCTGTCGCTGGGCATGCTGGCGGTCATTGGCGGCGACCTCATGTGCGTGACGCTGCTGGGGCGGCCGATCTACGACCTCGACTTCCACTTCGGCCTGATCCGCGCCATGCCGCTGTTCCTGCTCGGCCTGTGCATCGCCAGGGTGGTGGAGCAGAACAAGCCCAGCCTGATCGTCGCCCCGCTGCTCGGCTGGCTGGCGGCGGCGACCCTGGTGCTGTTGCAGGTGGCCGGTCGCTTCGACCTGGCCAGCATCGTCGCCATCGCCGCCGTGGTGCTGTCCTGCGGCCGCACGCCGGTGGCCCGGCCCTCGAAGCTGATCGAGGAGGGGGCCAAGCTGTCCTTCGCCCTGTTCATCAGCCATGGCCTGACCGGCATGATCTGGTTTGGGGCCCTGCATGTGCTGAACGGCCGCCTCGACCTGCCGCCGGGGGTGCAGTGGGTGCTGTGGGCCGGATCGATCCCGGCCGCCCTGGTCGTGGCTTTTGTCTTCCACCGCTGGGTGGACGCGCCGCTGCAGGCCTGGCTGGCCCAGCGGCTCAAGCGGCCGCGGGCGGCGACCGCCTAGACGTCCAGCCCGATATCGAGGACCGGGGCCGAGTGGGTCAGGGCCCCGACGCTGATGACGTTCACCCCCGTGGCGGCGATGGCGGCGACGGTGTCCAGGCTGACGCCGCCGCTGGCTTCCAGCACCAGGCGGCCGGCGTTGCGGGCGACGGCCGTGCGCAGGTCCTCGAGGGCGAAGTTGTCCAGCATGATGACGTCCGGCCCGGCGGCCAGGGCCTCGTCGAACTGCTCCAGGCTGTCGACCTCGCACTCGACCTTGACCAGATGGCCGGCGAAGGCGCGGGCCCGCTCGATGGCTGGCCTGACCCCGCCGCAGGCGGCGACGTGGTTGTCCTTGATGAGGATGGCGTCGTCGAGGCCGAAGCGGTGGTTGACCCCGCCGCCGCAGCGCACGGCATACTTCTCCAGGGCGCGCAGGCCGGGGGTGGTCTTGCGGGTGTCGGTGATGCGGGCGTTCGTGCCCTCGACGGCGCGGACGTAGGCGCGGGTCAGGGTGGCGATGCCGCTGAGACGGCCCAGCAGGTTGAGCGCCGTGCGTTCGGCCGAGAGCAGGGCGCGGGCGTTGGCCTCGACACGGACCAGCACGGCGCTGGCCGGCGCATCGTCGCCGTCGACGCCCCAGCTCTCGAAGCTGGCGGTCGGGTCGAGGGCCAGCACGGCCAGGCGCACGCAGGCCAGGCCGGCGATGCGGCCTTCCTTGCGGGCCCCGAAGGTGGCGGTCAGTCGGGCGTCCTCGTCGATGCAGGCCAGGGCGGTGATGTCGCCGGCCCGGCCGAGGTCCTCGGCCAGGCTGGCGCGGACGATGGGTTCGATCAGCAGGTCGGGCAGGGGGGCGATCATTTGCGGGTCCGGGAAAGCAGGCCTTCGGTCAGCGCGCGGGCGGCGCGGCGGACCTCGGCGCTGGTCGTGTCGGGGTCGGCGGAGACGGCGATGCGCAGGGCGCCCTGCACGAAGGCGCCGAAGATCATGTTGGCCAGGGCCGGCATGACCGCCGCCTCCAGCAGGCCCTCGTCGACGAGATGGCCCAGGGCGTGGGCGATGAGGGCGACCCCCATCGGCTCCTGCAGGGCGATCCAGGCTTCGACGCCGAGCACCGAAGGCCCATCGATCAGCAGCATGCGCCGCGCCTCGGGCGACTCATAGGCGTCCAGCCACTTGTCGCCGCCGGTGACGATCTCGTCGATGGCGTGGGGATGCATGCCCATGGTCGCCTGGTCCACATAGGCCCCGACGTCGGCGACCACCGCCTCGCAGGCGGCGCGGAACAGGTCGGTCTTGTCCTTGAACTGGTAGTAGACGGCCCCCTTGGTCAGGCCGGCGGCGGCGGCCACCTGGTCGACGGAGACGTCAGCATACCCCTGCTCGGAAAACAGCCGGCGGGCCTGTTGGATCAAGCGCTCACGGTTGGTCAGGGGGGACGCGGCGCTTGACAACATACTGGCGGTATGTTCGATCATACTCTCAGTATGCAAGGGAAAACCGCCATGAAGCCGCCGACCTGGATGATCGTTCTCACCGCCGCCGGCGTGGCGGTGCTGATCGCCGCCGCCGGCTTCCTGCTGCAGGGCGGCTGGACGCAGGAGGGGGCCCTGGCGGCGACGCGGCTGACCGCCCGATGGTCCTTCCCCTGGTTCCTGGCCGCCTGGACGGCCTCTTCGGTCGCTGCCCTGTGGCCGGGCGGCTGGCGCACGGCGCTGCTGCGTCGGCGGCGGGCGGTGGGGCTGGCCTTCGCGGCCAACCACGGGGTCCATCTGGTCTGCATCCTGATCGCTACCCTGGTCTTCGGGCATGAGGTGGCGGCGATCACCATCGGGGCGGGCGGCACGGTCTATGTGCTCATCGCCCTGATGGCGGCGACCTCCAGCGACGCGGCGGTCCGCTGGATGGGGGCTTCGCGGTGGAAGCTGCTGCACGCGGTCGGCGGCTGGGCGGTGCTGCTGGTGTTCACCAACAGCTATGTCGGCCGCGTCGGCGAGAAGCCGTGGCTGGCGATCCCGGCCGTGACCTTGATCGCACTGGCCCTGCTGCTGCGGGCCGCCACCTGGATCAAGCGGCATCGGCGCGCTCAGGCGGCCTGACGCCGGGCGGCCAGGGCGGCGAGGGTGACGAAGGTGCGCAGGGCCGGGCGCGGGGCCGGGAAGTCGCGGCGGAAGTGGCCGCCCCGGCTTTCGCGCCGCTCCAGCGCGCAGGCGGCGACCAGCCGGGCGGCGGCCAGCACCGGCCCTTCGCCGTAGAGGTCGCGCAGGGTCTCGATGCGGCCCAGCAGCCGGGTCAGGCCCTCGCCGTCGCGCACCACCCCGGCGTCGTGGCTCATGGCCTGGCGCAGGCCGGCCAGGGCGCCGTCGGGCAGGTCGGCCCAGGGGGCGGCAGGCAGGGGGACGGTGGCTGGGTCGACGGCATCCCGCAGGACGGCGCCGGCCCGGGCCCCGAACACGGCCGCCTCCAGCAGCGAGTTGCTGGCCAGGCGGTTGGCCCCATGGACGCCCGTGCTGGCGCATTCGCCGGCGGCCAGCAGGCCCGGCAGGCTGGTGCGGCCGTCCAGGTTGGTGGCGACGCCGCCCATGTGGTAGTGGCAGGCCGGGGCGACCGGCATCGGCTGGACGCGCGGGTCGAGGCCGGCGGCCTGGGCGGCGGCGAAGACGGCCGGGAATTCGTGCGGGAAGGCCTCGCCGACGGCGGCGGTGGCGTCGAGGAAGGCTCCGTGGCCGGCGACCAGTTCCGACTGGATGGCGCGGGCCACCACGTCACGCGGGGCCAGTTCGGCGGCCGGGTGGTAGCTCTTCATGAAGGCCCGGCCGTCGGTGTTGCGCAGGATCGCGCCCTCGCCGCGCAGGGCCTCGGTGGCCAGCGGCGCGGGGTCGGCGCCGACATCGAGGGCCGTCGGGTGGAACTGCACGAACTCCGGATCGGCGATGACGGCTCCGGCCAGGGCGGCCAGGCCCAGGCCTTCGCCGCGGACCTCACGCGGGGTGGTGGTGACGGCGTAGAGGCCGCCGAGGCCGCCGGTGGCCAGCAGCGTGGCGGCGGCGACGATCTCGGTCAGGGCGCCGGCCTCGTCTTCCACCAGGGCGCCGCGCACGCGGCCGGCGGCGTCCTGCAGCAGGCTGCGGGCGCGAAGGCCGGTGCGGACCTCGATGTGCGGGGCGGCCAGAACGGCGGCGATCACCGCATTGTGGATGGCCCGGCCGGCCCCGTCGCCGCCGACCCGGGCGACGCGGGCGCGGCCGTGAGCCGCTTCCAGGCCTTGCGAGAAACCGCCGTCCGGCGTGCGGTCGAAGGGGGCGCCGAGGTCGGCCAGATGGCGCACGGCGTCCGGCCCTTCGCGGGTCAGCACCGCCACCGCTTCCGGATCGCAGAGACCGGCGCCGGCGGCGATGGTGTCCTGGGCGTGCAGCGCCGGGCTGTCGTCGTCGGCCAGGGCCGCGGCCATGCCGCCCTGGGCCCAGGCGCTCGAGCAGCCTTCGCCCAGCGGCGTGGGGCTGAGCAGCAGCACCTTGCGCGGCGCGGCGGCCAGGGCGGCGGTGAGGCCGGCCAGACCGGCGCCGAGGATCAGGACGCCATCGTGTTTGATACGTCCATTTTTGCTTTGGGGAACCATTACCGGAGCTCCTGGGCCGCCCGCAGGGGGTCGGCCTCGAACATGGCGTCGTAGGCGTCGTAGAGGCTGGCGCCGTGGCGGATCAGTTCCTCGACGACCTCGCGGGCGCCGAGCGGCATCAGGCTGGACCAGTCCTTGGGAACGTCCGGCCGGGTGGCCTTGACGCGGTAGACGGGTCCGAACTTGGTGACCTTGATCACGTCCTTGCCTCCCTTGGGGGGAGCCTCCTTCTGGCTCAGATCATCTCGACATCGACATGGTGGCCCCGTGCTTTCACGAGGTCGTAGCGGGCCGGGATGGCGGGCGGCGGCAGGTCGATCATCCGCTGCACCGCCAGGCGGGCGCGCTCGGCGATGGCGGGGTCGACCGTCACCTCGAACTGCTCCTTCACCAGGGCGTCGAGGATGTTCTGCAGGGTGATCCGCTTCATGTGCGGGCACATGTTGCAGGGGCCGATGAACTGCACCCCGGGCACATCGCCGGCGACGTTGCTGGCCATGCTGCATTCGGTGATCAGCACCACCTGCTTGGGCCGGCGCTTCTCGACATAGTCGCTCATGGCGGCGGTCGAGCCGGCGAAGTCGGCGGCGTTGAGCACGTCCTCGGGGCATTCGGGGTGGGCCAGGATCTCGGCGCCGGGGTAGGCGAGGCGCATCTCGGCGATGTCCTCGACCGTGAAGCGCTGGTGCACCTCGCAGCTGCCGGCCCAGGCGACGATCTTGATGTCGGTCTGGGCGGCGACGTTGCGGGCCAGGTATTCGTCGGGGATCAGGATGACCTTGTCGACGCCCCATTCCTTCGCCGCCCATTCCACCACCTGCACGGCGTTGGCGCTGGTGCAGCAGATGTCGGTCTCGGCCTTCACGTCGGCCGTGGTGTTGACGTAGGTGACGACCGGCAGGCCTGGGTAGCGCTGCTTGATCAGCCGCACATCGGCGCCGGTGATCGAGCTGGCCAGGCTGCAGCCGGCCCTAAGGTCGGGGATCAGCACCGTCTTGTCCGGGCACAGCACCTTGCTGGTCTCGGCCATGAAGTGCACGCCGGCCTGGACGATGATCTTCGCATCCGACCGCGCGGCCTCGCGGGCCAGGCCCAGGCTGTCGCCGACATAGTCGCCGACCCCGTGGAAGATCTCGGGCGTCATGTAGTTGTGGGCCAGGATGACGGCGTTCTTTTCGCGCTTGATCCGGTTGATCTGAGCGATCAGCGGGGCGTGGACGCGCCATTCCAGGGGCGTGACCTGGGTCTTGACCTTGTCCCACGCGGGGGCGGTCAGGGCTTCCACCTCGGGGGTGAACTCAACGTCGTAGGCCATCCGCGCACTCCTTTTGCTCAAGGTGAGCATTACTGGCGCCTCTAAAAGGCCGGGCTGAAGCAGCGCCGGCCGGTCTTGGTCGTCACCTTTTGCTGAAAGTGAGCATAAGTGACGGATCACATATAGGCCCGCGCCAATCCGGGCACAAGGGGAATCGTCAGAGGACGGGACTCTCAGTGGGCGGGGACGTCCAGTGTCACCTTGGTCAGCATCGGCTTGAACCGCTTGCCCGACGGCGAGCCTGCGTCGTCTTCGCCAATCGGTCCGGTCCTTTTGAAGCCGAAGTACCGCACCGTCCCTGTCAGCCGGACCTTCTGGGACAGGGGATGACTGGCTCCGGCCGCGTCCTGCCAGGTCGCCTTGGTCGGATCGAAGGTCATGATCTCCGGCGCGCCGGGAAAACCCTTCGGCTTCTCCTTGCTGACCTCATGCAGGTCCAGCTGGTTGGGGCCGGAGCCATAGGCGAGTTCGAAACGGGCCAGCGGTTCGCCCCCGCCGGCGGGGCTGCTGCGCAGTTCGGGCCCCATGGCGATGGCTTCGCCGCTTCGGCCATTGTCGAAGTAGATATAGCCCTCCAGCCCGACCCGCTTGCTGTCGAGGTCGGTGGCCTGGTGCAGCAAGGCTTCGGCCTGGGAGGGTTGGATCTCCACCGGCGGTCCGCTCGGCGCGGCCGGGCCGCAGCCGGTGATCGAAAGGGCCGCGAGCATCAATAGGGCAGAGCGCAGGACCATAGGGGCTCCTCTAGCTCCAATCGACATTCCGCCCCTCTTCCTAATTTTCCGCTCATCCCGGCGAATGCCGGGATCCATTTCATAAGGCGCCGGTGGCTAGGGTTCGTGCCGTCAGGCACGGCGAGGGCGAAGTTGCGAAGGGTTACGGCCGTGCCCAAGGGCACGCTCTTCCCACATCGAGATCACGCGGATGGGTCCCGGCATTCGCCGGGATGAGCGGACATGAAGAGTTTAATCGCGCTCTTCGCGCTGGCGGCGCTTCTCGGCCTCGCGGGCTTTTTTCTCGGCCTTGCGGCGAGCCTTGTCCTCGCGGTCGAGGCGTTCGAGCCGCTGTTTCTTGCTTTCGCCGGGGATGACGGCGCTGGCCACAGCGCCGGTGGTCTTCACCGCCGCCCCGGTGACGCCGCCGACCACGGAGCCGACGATACAGCCCTGCAACAGCACGGCGCAGGCGAGGACGGCCAGGGGAAGGATCAGACGGGGTTTGGTCATCGGGGTCTCCAGGCCCCAGGGCATGGAGCGATGCGGCGGTGGTTGGCGAAGCGGCGACCATTATACCGCAATTGGCGGAAAGTCAGGCCGGGGTGTGTCAAAAATGATCAAATAATTCAATGCAAAAGGGCCAACCAACAGCCACTCGCCGGGCGGCGCCGGGCGCCGTTTCGACCCATGACGGACCACCCTTTTGACGGCCGAAGACCACCCTGAACCGCCGGCCGGCCGCCGCCACACCCGCCCCGGCGGCGCCCTGACCCTGCAAACAGGATGAATATGTCTAGACATATTCCGGAAGTCTTTGACGGGGTTAGGGTTTTCCGGCCCCCGCGACCGGAATGCGCGACATCTCCATCGCCCAGGGCTGGCCCGACTCGCAGAAGCCCTGGGCCGTCGGGATCAGCTCGGCCCGCTGGCGGATGACGCCGGTGCGCAGGAAGTAGAAGGCCGGCGTCTCGCCCTTGCAGGAATAGAGGGCCGCGCCGCAGGTCCCGCAGAAGGCGGTCGTCACCGGCTCGCCGCTGCCGCCGATCTTGACGTAGGTGGTCGGCTCGCCGGTCAGCCGCAGGTTGCCGCTCAGCACCGGCACGTTCACCCGGCAGGGGCCGCCGGAGATGGTCTGGCAGTCGCTGCAGTGGCAGACGATGGTCCGGGCCGGATCGACCACTGCCTCATAGCTGATTTCGCCGCAGTGGCAGGCGCCGTCGATCTTCATGGCGGCGAAACCTCCGCCGGCCGCGCGTGGGTCGCCAGGGTGCGGGCCAGGACGTCCAGGGTGTAGGGCTTGCGCAGCAGCGGCCAGGGCGCCTCCTCGGCGTCGTCCAGGGCCTCGCCGGTGTAGCCGCTGGTCAGCAGGATCGGCAGGTCGGGCTTGAGGGCGCTGGCCTCGCGGGCCAGGTCGACGCCGTTGCGCGGGCCCGGCATGACCACGTCGGTGATCAGCAGATCGAGGCCGGGCTCGGCGCGCAGGGCGTTCAGGGCCATCTCGACGGTGTCGGCGAAGGTGATGCGGTGGCCCAGCTCCCGCAGCATGGCCTGGGCCAGCTCGGCGACGTCGGGATCGTCCTCGACCAGCAGCACATGCAGCGGCCGGGCGTCGGCCGGCGACATCTCCGGCTCGGGCCGGCTTTCGGCGTCGCTGGTCAGGGGCAGGAAGATGGAGACCGTCGTGCCGGCGCCCGGCTGGCTCTCGATCTCGGCCCCGCCGCCGCTCTGGCTGGCGAAACCATAGACCTGGCTGAGGCCCAGGCCCGTGCCCTTGCCGACCGGTTTGGTGCTGAAGAAGGGTTCGAACACCCGCGCCACGGTGGCGGCGTCCATGCCCACGCCGCGGTCGCGCACGCTGATGCACAGGCAGGGTCCGGGCGTCGTCTCGCCGATGCCGTTCTCGGCGATGCGGCTGGACAGGGTAATCACCCCGCCGCCGTCCATGGCGTCGCGGGCGTTGACCAGCAGGTTCATCAGGGCCGCGTCCAGCTGGGCCGGGTCGATCAGCACCCGGGCGTCCGGCGCGCCCAGGTCGAGGTCCAGCATGTAGCGCTCGCCGAGCGCCCGGCCGTAGAGCTGGGCGCTGTCCTTGATCGCCGCGTCGATAGCCAGCACCTCGGTGCGCAGCGGCTGGCGGCGCGAGAAGGCCAGCAACTGGCGGGTCAGCCGCTCGCCGCGCTGGGCGGCGTCGAGGGCGGCCTTGGCCAGGCGTTCGGTGCGGGCCTGGTCGTCGGGATGGCGCTGGACGATGTCGAGGGCGCCGATGATCACGGTCAGCAGGTTGTTGAAATCGTGGGCGACGCCGCCGGTCAGCTGGCCCAGCGCCTCCAGCTTCTGCGACTGGATGAGGGCGGCCTGGGCCAGGTCGCGCTGGGCCATGGCCTCCTCGACCCGCTCGGTGAGCAGGTCGTTGAGCCGCTGCAGGTCGGCCTCGACCTGCTTGGCCTCGGTGACGTCGAAGGCGATGCCGGCGAAGCCCGCGAAGTCACCCTGCGGCGACAGGCGCGGTTGGGAGAAGCTGCGCAGCCAGCGCCAGTCGCCGTCGGCCCGGCGATAGCGAGCCTCCAGCTCGAAGGCCTTGCGGCTGGCCTCTCCGGCCATCTGTTCGCGCAGCACCCGGTTGAGGTCCTCGGGGTGCAGCCGGGTGCGCCAGTCCAGGGTCAGGGCCGCGTCGTAGCCGTCGCCGACGAAGTCGCTGTAGGCGACGTTGACGAACTCCCGCGCTCCGCCCGGCTGCGACACCCACAGCAGGGCCGGGGCGCTGTCGGCCAGGGCCCGGAAGCGGGCCTCGCTCTCGCGGATGCGCTCGGCGGCGCGGTGGCGTTCGGTGACATCGAGGTTGTAGCCCACCAGCCGCACGGCCTTGCCCGCGCCGTCGCGATAGACCTGCCCGCGGGCGTGGATCCAGCGCTCCTCGCCGTCCGAGCCGACGCTGCGGTAGTCGATATGGTAGAACCGCTCATGGGCGATGGCGTGGGCGTTGGCGTCGATCAGCCGCTGCCGGTCCAGGGGATGGACCGTCTTCAACAGGTCGTCATAGACCGGCGGCGTGCTGCGCGGCGCGATGCCGAGGTTCTGGTAGACGCCTTGCGACCAGTTGGCCTGGCCGGTCTCCAGGTCCCAGTCCCACAGGCCCAGGCCCCCGGCCGCCTCGGCCAGTCTGAGCCGGCCCTCGGCCTCGGTGCGGGCCTGGGTCTCGAGCCGCATCCGCACCAGGGCGACGCGGGCCAGGGCGGCGACCAGGATGGTCACCGCGCCCGACAGGCCAAACAGGATCAGCGTGCCGTTCGGGGCCCGGGTCGCCCCGAACGGGGCCCACACGCCGAAGGCCAGGGCCAGGGCCAGCGTTCCCCAGCCCCAGCGCTGGCCGGCGTAGAGGGTGGCGATGATGAAGACCGGGAAGTAGGAGGAGGAGGCGTTGAAGGCGTTGTGCGAGCCGACCAGCACCAGCCGCAGCCCGAAGGCGATGAGGACGGCCAGCGCGGTGACGGCCAAGGCGCTGGCGATCGACGGCGGCTTCAGCGGGATGACCCGCCACAGGATCGGCTCGGCGTCCGGTCCAAACAGGTTGATGGCGAAACGGCCCATGCGGCTCCGATATACGCGACAATGGCCCGTCGCGCCCGCCCCGACACGCGCGACGGCTTGTCACAATGATGGACGACCATAACTATGGGGCGCAAGAGAGGACCATGATGGCCGTCCAGTTCGACCCTTGCGCCGCGTCCCGGGCCCGCGCCCCGGCCGGTTGCCGACGCGGCGGCTGAGCGCAGTTGCGGCTGACCGGACCCTTCACCCTGCGTTCTGGGACCTTGGCGGCCCTTGCGGTCCTCGCGCTGTTCGTCGCCGCCTGCGCCAGCGACTTCTCGGTGCGGGAGGGGACGGGCCGCGAGCGCGGCACGGCGGCCCTGACCCAGGGCTATGGCCAGGTCGCCTTCCGCCGGCTGACCGCCGACATGGACGGGGCCATGCTGGCCCTGGCCCGCCGCCACGACGGGCAGGCCAGCACCGACTACTGGGGCCGGGTGCCGGGCTGGGAAAGCTACAACCTCGCCCGCCTGCCGGTGCTGGGGGTGGGAACCCTGACCGAGGAGGAGGCGCGGGCCGTCAACGCCCTGCAGCAGGCGGCCGCCGAACCGCCGCCGCCGGCCAAACCCTTCATCCTCAAGGCCAATGCCGAGGACCGCGCCGCCGCCATCAAATGCCTGACCCAGGCCATCTATTACGAGGCGGCCGTCGAGCCGCTGGAGGGGCAAAGGGCGGTGGCCCAGACCGTGCTCAACCGGGTGCGCCATCCGGGCTATCCCAAGAGCGTCTGCGGGGTGGTCTATCAGGGGGCTCTGCGCCTCACTGGCTGCCAGTTCAGCTTCACCTGCGACGGCTCCCTGGCGCGCGAGCCCAACCCGGTGATCTGGAGCCGGGCCGAGCGGCTGGCGATCGAGGCGCTGGGCGGCTACGTCGAGAAATCCGTCGGCACCGCCACCCATTATCATGCCGATTACGTGGCCCCTTACTGGGCGCCGACCCTCTACAAGATCGTCCAGATCGGCCGGCACATCTTCTACCGCTGGACCGGCCCCTGGGGCCTGCCGCCGGCCTTCAACGGCAGGTACGCCGGCGGGGAGGCCAACCTGACGGCGGCTATCCTGGAGGGGTTGGATTCGCGTATCCAGGGTGAGGGCCTGACGCCGGACAGCGTCGCCGGGGTCAGCCTGATCAACGCCGCCACCCGCACGGTGGTGCTGTCGGTCGACGGCATGGAACAGACCTACACCATGGCCGCCCCGCCGGCTCCGGGCCAGGAGACGCTGCATACGCCCGGCGTCCTGACGCCGGCGCGGCGGCCGCCGACGGCGGAGGAGATCGCCGACATCAACGCCAAGCTGAAGGCCATCGAGGAAGACCCCGATGCGCCGATGAGCACGGCCCCGAAGCCGCCGCCGGCCCCGAAGACGGACCCGGGAACGCCGCAGCCCGGCGATCTGCCGATCGGGCGGCGGCAGGAGTAGGGACGAGTCTGCGCCCTCCCTCCCCGAATTGGGGAGGGCAGGCGCGCGCAGCGTGCCAGGTGGGGAAGTGGCGAGCGCCGGGCTTGACGATAGGGCGCCGGCGCTGATCCAGCCCATCCTTCGACAGTCCAGCCGGATTCCCCACCCGACGCGCGTACCGCGCGTCTGCCCTCCCCAATTCGGGGAGGGAGGATCAGAGCCCGAAGGCTTTGGCGTAGGTGACGGTGACCGGCTCCGCGAGCGCCCCCGGAACGACCGGCCGGATCGTCACCACACCCCGATTTTCTGGGCTTCGTGGTGGCTGATCGGGTGGTGGGCCTTTTCGTGGTCCTGTTCGGCCAGGAAGCGGACGGCCTCGAGGGCGGCCATGCAGCCCATGCCGGCGGCGGTGACGGCCTGGCGGTAGATGTCGTCGGTGACGTCGCCGGCCGCGTAGACGCCGGGGATGGCGGTCGAGGCGGTGCCGGGCTGGACCTTCAGGTAATTGCCGGAATGCATCTCCAGCTGACCGGCGAACAGCTCCGACGACGGCGCGTGGCCGATGGCGATGAAGACGCCGTCGCAGGCGAGATCACGCGTCTCGCCGGTCTTCACCGATTTCAGACGCACGCCGGTCACGCCCATCGGGTCGGTCTCGCCGGTCACCTCGTCGATGACATGGTCCCAGACCACCTCGATCTTCGGGTGGGAGAACAGCCGCTCCTGCAGGATCTTCTCGGCCCGCAGCTCGTCCTTGCGGTGCACCAGCGTGACCTTGGAGGCGAAGTTGGTGAGGAAGAGGGCTTCCTCGACCGCCGTGTTGCCGCCGCCGACCACCACCACCTCCTTGCCGCGGTAGAAGAAGCCGTCGCAGGTGGCGCAGGCGCTGACGCCGAAGCCCTGGAACTTGGCCTCGGTCTCGATCCCCAGCCACTTGGCCTGGGCGCCCGTCGCAATGATCAGAGTCTCGGCCAGCCATTCCTCGCCGCTGTCGCACTTGATGTGGAAGGGGCGTTTGGAGAGGTCGGCGGAAAGGACGATGTCGCTGACGAACTCGGTGCCGACATGCTCGGCCTGGGCCTTCATCTGGTCCATCAGCCAGGGGCCCTGGATGACGTCGGCGAAGCCCGGATAGTTCTCGACATCCGTGGTGATGGTCAGCTGGCCGCCCGGCTGGATGCCGGCGATCAGCACGGGCTTGAGCAGCGCGCGGGCGGCGTAGATGGCGGCGGTGTAGCCGGCGGGGCCTGAACCGATGATCAGGCAGCGGGTGGTGCGGGGGGAGGCGGGGCTCGACATGGGGCCTGATATAGGGTCGATTCCGCATTCGCGCGATGGGGCAGGGAGGGGCGACGTGTCCGGACGGATTGTCACGGTTCTGTCGTACGGCGGCCCTATCCTGGCGGGGATGACGCTCGGCGTGATTTTCCGCGAACCGGTGCTGGCCCTTCTGGGGATCGTCACCGCCGTATCCGTGGCCATCGGCCTGCGCATCGCTGCTTCCAGAAAGAAGACCCGCGTGAAAGGCGGCCGTTTTGTTGACGGCCGCTGGGTCGACATGCCTGAACCCTCCACGCACCCGGTCGGCGGCGACCTGAGTGTCGCCCTGGTCCAAGGGGCGCTGGCGGCGGCGGAGGAAGTGGTTCCCAAAGTCAAAGCGGCGCTCGAGGACCGGGCGCGGGAAGGCAAGACATGAGCAACGACAAGGCTGCGAACTATCTGCCGGTCGGCATGGGGGTCGGCGTCGCGCTGGGCGCGGCGTTCGGCTTGGCGATGAACAACCTCGCCCTCGGCATGGGCCTGGGGGTGGCGCTGGGCGCCGCCTTTGGCGTGGCGATGACCGCCAACCGGAAGAAGAAGGACGGCGGCGGCGACAGCGGCGGTGACGCCGGCAGCGGCGGATGGATGTCCTCCGACAGCGGCGGCGACAGCTGCTCCAGCGACGGCGGTGGATCGTGCGACGGGGGTGGCGGTGGTGGCGACTGAGAAGGGCTGATCGACAATCAGGCCCTTTCCCCAATTTCCGCTCATCCCGGCGAATGCCGGGACCCATTTCATAGAGCGCCATTGGCCAGGATTCGTGCCTTCAGGCACGGCGAGGTTCGGGCTGGAGCAATCATAGCCGTGCCCAAGGGCACGTTCACTTGACATCGAGCCCTACGAAATGGGTCCCGGCATTCGCCGGGATGAGCGGATGTAAAGGGAAGCTGTGAATGTCGATTAGCCCTAGCCCGCCACGTAGGGCTGGAACTCGCAGCCGACGGCCTGGCTGAGCGCATAGACCAGCGTGGTCCCGTCATCGCCCTTGGCGGCGTAGAAGGGGACGCCGTTCTTCACCGCCACCGGCCGGGGTTCCAGCTCGGCGGCTTTCAGCACCCGGGGCAGGCCGTACTTCTTGAAGCTCCGGTCGCCGAGCATGACCGGCTCGCCGTTGACGTAGAAGGGCCGGCCCTTGGCCTGGACCAACCTGTCCTGGTTGACGGGCGTCAGGGCGTCCGGGCCGACGATCCAGACCTGGGCGGCGCCATAGCTGTAGAAGGTGTCGGAGCCGACCAGGGTGTTGTGGGCGATGTCGTGGACGCAGATCACGCCCTTCCAGGTGTCGGCCGGCTGGGCCGGGGCGCCGAGAAGTAGGGCAACGGCAAGACTCAGCATGGTAAAACGCTCCGGCGGGATTCGATGGCTCCCACTACGCCACCGATCGGCCCGCAAGGCCTCCCCAAAATCTGGGGGTGTGGAGGAGTTTGATGGCGACGTCGCCAAGCATCGAGATCGGCAGTATTGAAATTGCGGGGCGGCCCATCGGGCCGGAGCATCCGCCGTTCGTCATCTGCGAGCTGTCGGGCAACCACAACGGCAGCCTCGACCGGGCCCTGACGATGATCGACGCGGCCGCCGAGACCGGCGCCGACGCCATCAAGATCCAGACCTACACGGCCGACACCATCACCCTCGACGTCGACCGGCCGGAGTTCAAGATCAAGGGCGGGCTGTGGGACGGCCGCAGCCTGCATGAGCTCTACCGCGAGGCCCAGACGCCCTACGAATGGCACCCGGCCCTGTTCGAGCGGGCGGCCAAGCGGGGCGTCATCCTGTTCTCCAGTCCGTTCGACGAGACGGCGGTGGACCTGCTCGCGAGCCTCGATGCGCCGGCCTACAAGATCGCCAGCTTCGAGGCCGTCGACCTGCCGCTGATCCGTTACGCGGCCTCGCGGGGCAAGCCGCTGATCATCTCCACCGGAATGGCCAACGCCGCCGAGATGGCGGCGGCGCGCGACGCGGCGCTGGAGGCGGGGGCGGCGGGCGTGGTGCTGCTGCACTGCGTCTCCAGCTATCCGGCCACCTTCGCCGACGCCAATGTCCGCACCGTCGCCGACATGGCCGCGAAGTTCGACTGTCCGATCGGGCTGTCGGACCACACGCCGGGCACGGCGGCGTCGGTGGCGGCGGTGGCCATGGGCGCCTGCGTGATCGAGAAACACTTCACCCTGGCCCGGTCCGACGGCGGGCCGGACGCCGCCTTCAGCCTGGAGCCGGGCGAGTTCGCCGCCCTGGTGCGCGACTGCAAGGACGGCTGGGCGGCGCTGGGCCGGGCCCATTACGACGTGCTGGGCTCGGAACGGGCCAACATCCAGTTCCGCCGCTCTCTGTACGTGACCGCCGACGTCGCGGCCGGCGAGGCGCTCAGCCGCGCCAACATCCGCTCGGTGCGGCCGGGGGCCGGCCTGCCGCCGGCCGAGCTGGAGACGGTGCTGGGCCGGCCGGCGACGCGGGCCTTGAAACGGGGCGAACCCCTCAGCCGGGACATGGTCGGGTGAAGCTGATGGTCGACGGCCTGCTGGCCGACATCGCCAGGCTCGGGCCGGCGGCGACGCCCGCTTTGCGCGACCTGCGGCGCGGCTGGTCGGCGATGCTGAAGGGCTCCTCCGCCGCCGAAGTGCTGGCCCTGGCGCTGGCGTTCCACGACCGCCTGCCTCAGGAGACCCGCTGGCTGGCGCATGAGCTGATCCGCTTCCACCGCGAGGCCTTCGCCAGCTTCGGCGGCGTGCAGGCGGAGCGGATGACCGGCGGCCTGTCGAGCTGGTACGCCGTCGACGCCTTCGGGACGATCCTGTCGGGACCGGCCTGGGCGGCGGGACGGATCGATGACGCCCTCATCGAAGCCTGGTCCCGCTCGCCCGATCGCTGGCTGCGGCGACTGTCGCTGGTCTCGACGGTCAAGGCCGGTGGAACGGCGCGGACGCTGGCCCTGTGCGCGCGGCTGGCCGGCGACCGCGACGACATGGTGGTCAAGGCGATGTCCTGGGCGCTGCGCGAACTCAGCAAGCGCGACAGATCCGCCGTCGAGGCCTTCCTCATCAGTCACGAGGTGGCGGCGCGGGTGCGGCGCGAGGTATTGGCCAAGCTCACCACAGGGTTGAAGACCCCGCGCGCGCAGGTTCTTTAACAGATCGCCGTTATTCTACAGTCATGGTCGGTATCAGACAGTGGAGGGCGCGGGCCCCGTCCAGCGGCAGCCTTGGCGCGGGCCGCCTCGGCATCCTTCCCCTGGCCATCATCACTGCCCTGGTCATCCTGCTGTGCGCCGCCTTCGTCTTCCGCCAGGGCGGCCAGACCATCAACGACATCATCGAGGCCCGTGAGCAGAAGGTGCTGACCCAGGGCGTCGCCCGACGGCTGGCGCAGCTGAACGAGGACGTCGCCTACGTCTCGGTCTGGAACGAGGCCTATGAGCGCTCGGCCCTGAGGTTCGACCCGGCCTGGAGCCACGAGAACTACGGCGCCTACTTCGCTGAACACATGCATCACGACCTGACCCTGATGGTCGGACCGGACGGTGAGGTCATCTACGCGTCCGAGGGCGGCAAGGTCGTCACGCCGACGCGGCTGGCGGCCTTCACCCGGGCGGCGGAGCCGCTGTTCGACCGGGTGTGGGGCCAGACCGGCCACCAGGGCGGGGCGCTCGACATGGCCCGCTATCGTCATGCCGAGGGGGTGGTGGCCACGGGTGGCAAGGCCTGGCTGGTCGCCGCCGGTTCGGTGGCGCCGCAGGGTGACTGGCGCGGCAAACTGTTGCCCGGGCGCGAGCCGGTGGTGGTCTCGGCCATCCAGCTGGACAGCGCCTATCTCAAGGACTTGCAGCAGGACTACGACCTGACGGGGCTGACCCTGCTGTCGGTCGGCGGCAAGGCCAAGGCCGGCATCCTGCTCAAGGACATCGACGGCAAGCCGGCGGCCGCGCTCGGCTGGACGCCGCTGACCCCGCGCCGGGCGGTGCTGGGCAAGGCCGGCGGCGCCTTCGCGGCGGTCGGCCTGCTGCTGGCGCTGCTGATCACCCTGCTGATGCTGCGCATCCGGGCGGTGGCCGAAGACCTGAAGACCTCGGCCCGCGCCGCCCGCGCCGCCGACCACGCCAAGAGCGTCTTCCTGGCCAACATGAGCCATGAGATCCGCACGCCGCTCAACGCCGTGCTGGGCATGGCCCAGGTGATGGAGGGCGACGAGCTGGTCCCGCGCCAGCGCGACCGGCTGGGCCTGATCCGCGACGCCGGCCACACCCTGCTGGGGGTGCTCAACGATGTGCTGGACCTGTCGCGCATCGAGGCGGGCCAGATGACCATCACGCCCGCGCCGTTCGAGCTCGGCGCCCTGGCCCGCGGCGTGCTCGGCGGTTTCGACGGCCAGGCGGAGGCCAAGGGGGTGGCGCTCGAGCTGGAGCTGTCGGCCCACGGCTGGTGGAAGGGCGACGCCCAGCGCATCCGCCAGATCGTCAGCAACCTGATCTCCAACGCCGTCAAGTTCACCGAGGCCGGCGAGGTGCGGCTGATCGTGGCGGCGACCGCCGAAGGCCTGCGGTTCAGCGTCGAGGACACCGGTCCGGGCATCGCGCCCGACATCCTGGCCGGCCTGTTCGCCCGCTTCGCCCAGGCCGACGCCTCGGTCACCCGCCGCCATGGCGGCACGGGCCTGGGCCTGGCGATCAGCCGGGAGTTCGCCGAGCTGATGGACGGGCGGCTGACCGCCACCAGCGTCCTGGGCGAGGGCAGCTGCTTCACCCTCGAACTGCCGCTGGTGCGGGTCGCCGCCGCGCCGTCCGCCCCGGCCGAGGCGCCGGAGCCGAGCCTGCGGGGGGCCGTGCGCGTGCTCGCCGCCGAGGACAACGCCGCCAACCGCCGGGTGCTGACCGCCCTGCTGGAGCCGCTCGGCGTCGAGCTGACCCTGGTCGAGGATGGCCGCAAGCTGGTCGAGGCCTGGAGCCGGACCGGGGCCGACGTCATCCTGGCCGACATCCAGATGCCGGTGATGAGCGGGCTGGAGGCGGCCGCCGCCATCCGCGCCGCCGAGCGAACCGGCGGCCTGCCGCGCACCCCAATCATCGCCCTGACCGCCAATGTGATGAGCGACCAGGTGGCCCAGTACCGCGCCGCCGGCATGGACGGCCATGTCGCCAAGCCGATCCAGACCGGCGAGCTGTTCGCGGCCCTGGCGGCGGCGTTGGAATCGGTGGACGAGGACAGGGCTCTGGCCAGCTAGGGCCGGGCCCTCTCTTCCTCCGCTCCCGCTCATCCCGGCGAATGCCGGGACCCAGATTCATCCGCCCGGATCAGCGTTCTATCCTGAACAGCTCGTGCTCAGGCGGCTGGGTCCCGGCATTCGCCGGGATGAGCGGATGTGAAAAGGGCTAGCCCGGCAACAGGCCCATCACCGCCTCGGCGACCCGGGCCGCGCCCTCGCCATCGCAGACGTCGGCGGCGGCCAGGGCCATGCCAGTGCGCAGGCGGCCGTCGGTCAGCAGTCGGGTGAGGTCCTCCTCGAAGGCGCCCGCGAACCCCGGCGCGTTGGTTTCCAGCGCCAGCACGGCGCCGGCCGTCTCCAGGGCCCGGGCGGCGGGCCGCTGGTTGTCGGCCAGGATCAGCAGCAGGGTCGGCAGGGCCAGCACGCAGCGCTCCCAACTCGACGAGCCGCCGCCGCCGACCGCGAGGTCGGCCTGGGCGGTGAGGGCGGCCATGTCCTGGCTGTCGATGTGCAGGCTGAGCCGCGGATAGACGAGCGCCAGGGCCCGAACCTTGGACAGGCTGGGCGCGCCGGCCCCCATCACCGCGTCGATGGCCAGCTCGCCGGACATCGGCAGCAGCAGCTCCAGCACCCTGGCGGTGATCCCGCCCAGGTCTCCCAGCCCCAGCGAGACCAGCAGGCGGCGGGGCGGCTCGGCGGCCAGACGGCGGGCCAGGGCGGCCGGGCGCAGGACGGCGAACTCGGGGCGTACGGGCGCGTTGGCCGGGCCGAGCAGCAGCTTCGCATGGGCCGGCAGCAGGCCGGCGTAGTCCTCAGGGGTCCGCGACGGGCCGCTGTCGAGCACCAGGTCGGCGCCCAGCGGCCGGTCTGCCAGGTCGTCGATGACCAGCACCGGCCGCGCCCCGGCGGCGGCGCGATGGTCGTCGGCGTCGAGGCCGTAGTGGTCGAAGACGACGAGGTCGGCGGGGGCGTTGCGGACGGCGGCGACGATGCGGGCCGGCTCCGTCGAGGCGGCCCAGACGCGGTGGAGGTCGGGGGCGAAGGCCTCCAGCACGGCGGTGACGGCCGGCGGGCAGAGGAAGCTGACGGCCACGCCCCGCGCCTGCAGGGCCCGGGCCAGGGTCAGGGACCGCATCACATGGCCGCCGCCGACCTCCGGGCCCGCATTGCAGACGAACAGGACGCTCATGCCCGTCGGTCGCCGCCGTAGGTCATCAGCTCCGGCCGCGACCGCACGAAGGCGCGGACGGCGTCGGAGGTGAAGGCGTGGTTCTTGGGATAGAGGGCGTCATAGACGGCGGCGGTGAAGGCGTAGTCGTCCGGCCGATCGACCGTCCAGCGCACCTCGCCCTCGTCGGCGGGCTGGCTGTGGTAGGCGATGCGGAACTCATCGGGCCGATTGTAGATGCCCCAGGTGACGTGCTCGCGGTCCTCGTTGCTGCTGGCCAGTTCGCCGGCCCGGCGCAGGGCGGCGGCGGTCATCACCTCGACGTCCAGGCCCTTGGGGAAGGTGCGGTGCGGCGGGGTGTTGCTGGCGTAGTCGGCGCCGCTGTCCTGGAAGACGGCAATGGTCTCGTCGATGACGTCCGGATCGGCGAACGGGCAGTCGGCGGTCAGCCGCACGACGGTGTCGGCGGGCCAGGCGGCGAGGGCGCCGAGGAAGCGGGCCAGCACGTCGTCGAGCGGGCCGCGGTGGACGTCGATGCCCTCGCGGCGGGCGCATTTCTCGATGACGTCGTCGCCGGGATTGGCGCTGGTGGCGACGACGATGCGGTCGATCCTGCGGGAGCGGGCGATGCGCTCGATCTGCCGCACCATCATCGGCGCCCCGGCCAGCGGCATCAGCACCTTGCCCGGCAGCCGGGTGGAACTCATGCGGGCCTGGAGGATGGCGAGGATCATCCGGCCGAAGCTAGGGCGCGTCGGCGCGGGCGTCCATGCGCTGGAGGATTTCCCCGGCCAGCCGGTCGGTTTCCCGCAGCGGCTCGTAGGTCCAGCCGTGGAAGGCGCCGCCCCAGGGGCGGGCGGCGCCCTTGGCTTCCAGTTCGTCGTGCAGCAGGCGGAACTTCAGGCTCTGGCCGTCCATCTTGACGATGAAGACGGGCTTGCCGGTGCTGGCCGCCTCGGTGGCCATGTTGGCGCTGTCCTCGGTGACCAGGATGAAGTCGGCGGCTTCGAGGAAGGCGAAGTAGGGGTTGGGCCCCTCGCCGTCCCAGACGATGCCGGGCAGGTCGCCCAGGCGCGCGGCCAGCAGGTCGCGGGCCTTCTGCGGCGTGCGGCGGGAGAAGGTCATCAAGAGGCTGCCGCCCTCCTGCTCCAGCGGCAGGACCAGGCTGTTGGCGATGGCGGCGGCGCGTTCCTGGCTGAGGTCGAAGGCCTTGGACTTGCCGCCGACCAGCACCGCCACGCGCGGGTGGGGCAGGGGGTCGATCTGGCCGGCGAAGGTGGCGTAGTCGGCCTTCAGGCGCTCAGGCGACAGGCGGTGCGGCGAGCCGGTGATGGAGACGACGTTGTCGCCCTTGACCCGGTCGTGGTTAGGCGGGGCGACCAGGTCGAAGAAGTGCAGCGGGGTGCGCGGGTCCTGGATCTGGACGACGAAGGTCTTGCCCCCGGTCCAGCGGCGCATGCGGATCGACAGCGGCAGGGTGGCGCGGCCGGCGGCGATCATGACGTCGGGCCAGGGCGGGGCGAAGTCGTTGCCGCGCAGCCAGCGGCGGGGCATCAGGTTCAGCCACCAGGGCAGGCGGCCGGTCCAGCCGGTCCAGGAGATGCGCTTGACGACGACCTGGGCGGGACGCTGGCGGGCGACGGCGTCGGCCAGACCGACGGCCTGGGCCTCGATGCCGGCGCGGCCGTCGGAAACCGCCCAGATGGTGATGGGTGGTGGCGACGGGATTTTGACGGCTTTCGCACGGGGCGGCATGGGGGGACCTTCAAGACCTTGTCAGGCCTTTAGGCAAGCAGAAGGGCGACCGTGAGGCCGCCCTGTTATGCTTCCGTGCAGCCGAGCGGCTTTAGAGCCACTCGACCTTGAGGATCTCGTAGGCCTTGACGCCGCCGGGGGTGTTGACCTCGACCACGTCGCCCATTTCCTTGCCGATCATCGCGCGGGCGATGGGCGAGGAGATGGAGACGCGGCCACCCTTCACGTCGGCTTCGTGTTCGCCGACGATCTGGTAGCGGGCCTCTTCCTCGGTGTCCTCGTCGACCACGCTGACCGTGGCCCCGAACTTCACCTGGGCGCCGGACAGCTTGGAGACGTCGATGACCTGGGCGCGGGCGATCTTGTCCTCGATCTCGGCGATGCGGCCTTCGATCCAGCCCTGCCGCTCCTTGGCGGCATGGTATTCGGCGTTCTCGCTCAAGTCGCCATGGGCGCGCGCTTCGGAGATCGCGGCGATTACCGCCGGACGCTCCAAAGTCTTCAAACGCTTCAGTTCCTCGTCGAGGGCGCTATAGCCCCCGGCGGTCATCGGTACCTTTTCCATATGGGAAAATTCGCTCGGTTCGCCCTGGGAGAGTTGTCGAAGATAAGAAATGCCGGCCGCGGGCGGAAGCGTCCGGGGGCGCAAAAACTAGTCGCGGGGGCGTTGAAAAGCAAGAGTGATGCTGCGGCGCCGCATTCGGCGGTCCGGGTTCGGCTAACGTTGGCGTTGCAGCCGGGCTTCCTGGGCCGCCAGGGCCTGGCCGACAAACCGCGAACCGGCCTTGGAAAAATGGCCCTCGTCCCACTGCATGGGCGAGCCTTCGGGGGTCGTGGTCAGGCAGACGCCGCCTGGGCAGACAGCCTGCATGACCGACAGGTAGGGGACGCCGGCCCGGGCCGCGACGGCGGCCATCGCCGGCTCCAGGCCGTCGCGCTCGTGGTTGCGCCGGCGGCCGGGCAGGTCCGGCTGGCCCATGTGCTCGGCCAGGGCCAGCAGGCGGGGCATGCTCTGTTCGTACGTCGGGGCCGGCCCGATGAGGACCACGTCGATGTGGTGGGCCTTGAACCAGGCAAGCGTGTCGGCGACGGCGGCCTCGTCGCCGGGCCGCCAGAGGCCGGCGAGGTAGACCTTGGCGGGCGGGCGGTGGGTCAGGACGTCGTTGAACAGGGCGTCGGCCAGGCGGCGGCACTGGGCGGTGGCGCCGTCCGCCGGCAGGCGGGTCATGCGGCAGTTGGAGACGGTGGCCTGCAGCAGGGCGACGTCGGGGTGGGCCTGGCTGAGGCCGTACCACAGGTGGTTGGCGTGGCTGTCGCCCATCAGCAGGTCGTTGGGCTTGCCGGGCATGGGGTCGATACAGCCGGCCGGCCAGGCGGTCAGCGTGCCGTCCGGCATCGGCAGGCAGGCCTCATTGCGGCGGGCGGTACGCTCGGCGCTATTGGCGATGGCGTGGACCTTGGGGCTGAAGCGGCCGGGCAGGCCGCCGGTCGCCAGGATGACCAGGCTGGGCGCGGCGACAGCCAAGGTGGCGGCCAGGGCGGCGAGGTAGAAGCGGCCGGTGGAGAGGCCGTCGCGGCGATCGCGGATCGGGGTCTCGACCAGCTTCCAGCTCAGGGTCGCCAGGGCCACGGCCAGGGCGAAGACGACGAAGGGGGCCACGGGGCCGGCCTGCTCGCCGTAGAGCATCCGCTGGAAGGAGATCAGCGGCCAGTGCCACAGGTAGAGGCTGTAGGAGATGAAGCCGTAGAACCGCATCGTCGGGATCGACAGCAGGGCCCCGGTCGGGGTGTCCTCGCCGGCCGCCAGCAGCATCAGGGTTCCCAGGCAGGGGGCGAGGGCGGCGACGCCCGGCATGGCCGTCCAGGGCTGGAAGGTCGCCATCGACCAGAGGACGAGTCCGAGGCCGGCCAGGCCGAGGGCCGAGCGGATGCGGCGGTCGCTGGGGACGGGGATCGCGCCCTTGGCCAGCAGCACGCCGAGCAGCAGCTCCCAGGCCCGGCTGACCGGCAGGTAGAAGCCGGCCGAGGGATGGTCCTTGGCCCACCACACTCCGACCGCGAACGAGGCCAGGGCGAGCAGGCCCAGCACCGGCTTGATGGCCTTGGGGAACCAGCGCCACAGGGCCAGCATGACCAGCGGGAAAAGGATGTAGAACTGCTCCTCCACCCCCAGCGACCAGGCGTGCAGCAGCGGGTGCATGTCCGGCGGGGCGGCGAAGTAGTCGATGGTCTGCCAGAACCAGAGGTTGGCGGCGAAGCCCAGGGTCGCCAGGCTGGAGCCGGCGTAGCGCACCAGTTCCTCGGGGAACATGTGGAAGCAGGCCAGCGCCGTGGTGGCCAGGATCATCAGCAGCACGGCCGGCAGCAGCCGGCGGGTGCGGCGCTCCCAGAAATCGATCAGCGAGAATTTGCCCGCCGCCTGCCTGCGGGTGACCACCCCGGCGATGACGAAGCCGGAGATGACGAAGAAGACGTCGACGCCGACAAAGCCGCCGGGCGCCAACGGCAGGCCCAGATGGCCGGCGAACACCGCCAGAACGGCCAGGCCGCGCAGGCCGTCGATGTCGGTACGATGCTTCAACGCGAACCCCGGGGAGAGGCCGGGGTTTCACCACTCCCGTGCGTTCAGGGCAAGGGGGCGGGTTCCGAAGCGGTGTCGTCCGGCGCGGTCATGTCCTCGACGAAGTCGTCCACCGACCGGGCGGCGAACAGCCGGCGCAGGAAGGCGATCACCTGCAGCAGAGAGGAGAGGAAGCCCACCGCCGAGGCGACGAACTGGAAGACCTGCCAAGCGAACTCGAAGGCCGCGCCGGAACTGACCATCTCGACCAGAGGATAGAGCAGCCGGCTGATGGTGATGCGGAACTCGGCGTAGGCGCTGGAGTATTCGATCGACCGATCGGCGATCCAGGCGGCGGCCACGGTGGCCGAGACCGGCGACCATAGCAGGGGCAGCAGCAACAGCGCCGCAAGCAGGACGATGACGACACGGGTGCCGATGGTCTCGGCCGACACCAGGTCCCGGATGACGACCCCGATGAGGGCCAGCGACATGACGCCCAGGCCGATGGGGATGGCCATGTCGGCCAGGTCGATGACGTCGGCGCCGAACAGGTAGCGGCCGGCGAGCACGATGAGGAGCACCAGCAGGAAGCCGCCGAGCCAGGCCAGGCCATACCAGCCGAGGCGGCGCTTGATCAGGACGGTGTTCATGGTCGGCCCCCGCCTCCAGTGAGGCCCCAGCATGCCGCGCAGGCGGCGCGGCGTCCACCTGCCGCTGATGGCTTTGGGCGAGCGCCGTCCGCTTGCTAGGCTGGCGCCGATGAACGACCTCATGCCCCCAACCCCGGTGCTGGTCACCGACCGCCTCGTGCTGAGACCGCTGGCCCTGACCGACGCGCCGGTCGTGCAGCGTCGCTTTCCACGCTGGGAGATCGTCGAGCACCTGGTCACCGTTCCCTGGCCCTATCCCGCCGACGGGGCCGAGACCTTCGTCGCCGGCTCCACCGAGGAGATGCGCGCCGGCGAGAAGTCTCACTGGGCGCTGCAAGCCAAGGCCGGACCTGAGGAGCTGATCGGCATCATCAGCCTGTGGCCCGAGCGGCCGCCGCAGCGCGACCAGCGCGGCTTCTGGCTCGATCCCGACTTCCAGGGCCAGGGCCTGATGACCGAGGCCGCCGACCGCGTCACCGACTACGCCTTCCGGACGCTGGGCTGGCCGGGCCTGTGGCTGACCAACAGCCTCGACAACCGGCCCTCGGCGCGGGTCAAGGAACGCCAGGGCGCCCGCCTGGTCGTCACCGAACCGGCCGTCTACGTGCGCGGCCTGGGGACGCGGCAGATCTGGCGGCTGGAGGCCGCCGACTGGCTGGCGGCGCGGCCGGACCCGCCGGGCGACGCCTGAGGACTTGCCTGACGGCGGGGCAGGGGGCTTAAGGCAAGACCCATGACCGCCCTTCCCCTCGCCGCCCTGATGATGCTGGCCAGCGGGGCGATCCATGCGGTGGTCAACGCCATCCTCAAGTCCGGCCAGGACAAGATGTCGAGCCGGGCGCTGATCGACGGCTTCTCGGGGCTGCTGATCCTGCCGGCGGCCTTCTTCGTGCCGCTGCCGACCGGGGCCTGGGGCTGGCTGGCCGGCAGCTGGGTGACGCACCTCGTCTACCTGATCTGCCTGATCAAGGCCTTCGAGCGGGCCGACATGACGGTGGCCTATCCGATCCTGCGCGGCATCGCGCCCCTGCTGGCGGCCATCGTGGCGGTGGCGGTGTTCGACGAGCCGGTCGGGCTGCTGACCGCCTGCGGTATCGGACTGGTCTCGGCCGGGGTCCTGACCGTGGGCCTGGGGCGGCACGTCGACCGGCGGGCGCTCGGCTGGGCGCTGGCCACGGGGGCGACCATCGCCATCTACACGGTGATCGACGCGCAGGGGGTGCGGGCGGCGCCCAGCGCGCCCAGCTACATCGTCTGGGTGTTTCTTTCCCTGGGATTGGGTATCGCCAGCATCTTCGCGATCTGGCGCGGGCCGGCCTTCGTGGTCTCGGCGCGGGCCGAGTGGAAGGCCGGGCTGACGGCGGGCGCGCTGTCGATCCTTACCTACGGCCTGGCGCTGTGGGCCCTTAGGCTGGGCGACACGCCCCGGCTGGCGGCGCTGCGCGAGACCTCGATCCTGTTCGCCGTGCTGATCGCCGTGGTCTTCCTCAAGGAGCGGCTGACCCGGGGGCGGATCGTCGGGATCGTGGCCATCGCGGCGGGGGCCGGGCTGTTGATCGCGGGGGGCTAAGCCGTCTTCCGCATCTCTTCGGTGGACAGCGCCTTGTCCATCGCCGCCAGCAGTTCTCCCAGCTGGATGGGTTTGGCGACCATGGTGTCCATGCCGGCGGCCAGGTATTCGGCGCGGTGATGGGCCATGGCGTTGGCGGTCAGGGCGATGACCGGGACACGGGGACGGCCTTCGGCGGCCTCCATCGCCCGGATGGCGCAGACGGCGGTGACGCCGTCCATGACCGGCATCTGGATATCCATCAGCACCAGGTCCCAGGGCGCCCTGGCATAGGCCAGCACCGCCTCATGGCCATTCTCGACCATGTGGGCGGTGAGGCCCACCTGGCCCAGCAGGGTGGAGAGCACCAGGCGGTTGGTGGCGTTGTCGTCGGCGACCAGCAGGCGCAGATCGGCGCACTGCTGCGCCTCGGAGGCCGGCGCCTCGGTCTGCGGCGGGGCCTGCGCCCGGACCAGCGGCAGGCGGACGGTGAAGCAGGAGCCTTCGCCCAGGGTGCTTTCCGCGCCGATCGAGCCGCCCATCAGCTCGGCCAGCTGCCGGCAGATGGCCAGGCCCAGGCCCGAGCCGCCGTACTGGCGGCTGGTGGTGGTTTCGGCCTGGACGAAGCGGTCGAAAAGGTGGGCCAGGCGGTCGGGGGCGATGCCGGCGCCGGTGTCGCGAACCGTCAGGGCGACGCCGCCGGCCTCCCGCGCCAGGCGGATGAGCACCTCCCCCTGGTCGGTGAACTTCACGGCATTGGCGATCAGGTTGACCAGGATCTGCTTGAGGCGCGCCGGGTCGCCGGCCCACCAGCCCAGGGTCTCGGGCGGCGCCTCCAGTCGCAGGGCCACGTCCTTCTCGGCGGCCAGCGGGCCGAAGGCGCGGCGGGTGGTCTCGGCCATGGCGGCCAGGTCGACGACCCCCTCCTCGAGGTCGAGCCGGCCGGCCTCGATGCGTGACAGGTCGAGGAGGTCGTTGAGCAGCAGCAGCAGGGTCTCGCCGGAGCCGGCGACGACGGCCAGCCGTTCGCGCTGGGCGGGGCTGAGATCGTCGCGATCCATGGCCTGAACCATGCCCAGCACGCCGTTGAGGGGCGTGCGAATCTCGTGGCTCATGAAGGCCAGGAAGGCGGACTTGGCGGCGTTGGCCTGTTCGGCCCGGCCGCGCTCGGCTTCCAGGTCAAGCTGGCTCTGGGCCAGGACCCGCGCCGCCTGGATGTTCTGCCAGCCGGCCAAGAGGGCGAAGCCACAGCAGAGCAGCGACCCGACCAGGGTCATGGTCAGTTCCGGTCCCGACGCCCGAGGCCACAGCATCGGCGCCAGGATGATGGTCGCCACCGTCGGCGTGGCGTAGACCCACAGGGCCGTCGCCGAGCGGAAGGCGTAGCCGACGGCGTTGAGCAGCAGGGCGCTCCACATCAGGGCGGCGATGAAGGCCGACCCCATGGGCGGGTGCAGCCAGTACAGGACGCCGAACGACAGCCAGAGGAGGTTGCCGGTCATGGAAACCGCCAGCATCCGCAGGCGCTCGCCCCGGGTCGGTTCGCCGTGGCGGCCGAGGTTGTGCGACAGCGGCCAGTCGATCGCCTCCATCGCCAGCACCGCGGCGCCCCAGGCGAGGGCCAGCGTCCAGCCAAGGG
Source organism: Caulobacter sp. GW821-FHT11A05 (assembly GCF_058809015.1). NCBI lineage: Bacteria > Pseudomonadati > Pseudomonadota > Alphaproteobacteria > Caulobacterales > Caulobacteraceae > Caulobacter > Caulobacter sp. GW821-FHT11A05. The sequence continues at coordinate 185,161 of NZ_JBXASF010000005.1, forward strand.
CCGGGCCCGAGGCCAGGATCAGGATCACGGCCGCGCCGAGGCGCACCGGCGCCATCCGGCTCGAATCCTGGGCGATCGTGTCCAGATCGGCCAGCCTTGGCTTGAACATCGCGCGCAACTACTGAAGCTCCCTGTCGGCGCGACCCTAGCGGCTCGGGTTGGCCAACCCCTTAACGCGCCGCGCCCGCGACAGGCCGCCGCAGGAGATTTCATGTCGATTGTCATCCGCCCCTGCGCGCCGGGCGACGAGCACCGCCTGTCGATGGTGGCCCGGGCCACCTTCCTGGAAACCTATGCCGGCATCGTCGCGGGCGGCGACATGCTGCTGTTCGGTGAGGGGACCCACAGCCCGGGCGCCTACGCCGGCCTGCTGGCCGACCCCGGCGTCGACCTCTTCCTGGCCACCCTGGAGCCGGGCGAGGCGCCGGTCGGCTATGCGATGGTCTGCAAGCCGGACCTGCCGGTCGAGATCGCCGAGGGCGACCTGGAGCTCAAGCGCATCTACGCCCTGCACCGCTTTCATGGCGGCGGCCTTGGCCTGCGGCTGATGGAGGCGGCGATGGCGGCGGCCCGGGCGCGGGGGGCCAGGCGACTACTGCTGGGCGCCTATGGCGAGAACCACCGCGCCATCGCCTTCTATCGGAAACACGGCTTCGTGCAGGTCGGGACGCGCGTGTTCCACGTCGGGGAAAACTTCTACGACGACGTCGTGCTGGCGGCGGACCTCTAGCCGGGCGCGTTGCTCGCCGGCGACCGCGCTGATCAGCAGGACCAGGGATGAGGACAGCATGGCGGGCTCCGGGGCGAGGGTGAGATCGCACCCTGCCAGACCCCTGCCGCCAGCATGCTGGCAGCAGTCGGCGCCGGGGCTGGGATTCAGGCGCTTTTCGCGACCTCGCGCATCACCCGCTCCCAGCCGCCGATGGAGTCCTCGCCGGCGCTGTCGAAGGCCGCCCGCATCACCCGCCGCTCCAGGTCCGAGGCGTTGCGCTCCACCTGCCGGCCCTGCTCGGTCAGGGCGACGACCTTGAACCGGCGCCGGGCCGGGTCGCGGTCGGCGCGGACCAGACCGGCCTCGAGAAGCTGGCGCATCGGCCGGTGCATCGCCTGTTTGGTGACCCCGAGCGTCGCCACCAGCTCGCCCATCACCACCGCCTCGCGGCGCGCCAGGACGAAGAGGATGCGGTGGTGGACGCGCGACAGGCCAAGGCCGGCCAGGTATTCGTCGGCCTCCCGCGTCATGCCCTTCAGGCCGAAGAACATCAGCTCCAGAGCCCAGTCCTGGGGTTCCAACGAGGCCAGCTCGACGCGGTTCACTCTCGGACTGCGGCTCATGGGGTGTCCAGCACTGGCGATTCTTGGCCGGGGGCGACTGTACCATGGGGCGCCGCGCCCGCCGCCCGACGGCATTAGGTCAATAGTATTGACCTAAATGATCCGGCTTGCCTATGCTCGTCGGCGAACATGGGAGCAGCATCATGAGGGCGTTGATCTACGCCGGGCGGCGGCAGCTGGAGTGGCGCGAGGCGCCCGACCCCAGGGTGGCCGGCGGCCAGCACGCGCTGCTGCGTCCCGTCGCCGCCACCACCTGCGACCTCGACCGCTTCATCATCGGCGGCAAGACCCCCTTCGAGCCGCCCTTCGCGATCGGCCACGAGGCGGTGGCGCAGGTCATCGACGTCGGCGACCAGGTGAAGAACGTCCGGCCCGGCGACTTGGTGATCGTGCCCTGGCACATCAGCTGCGGCGAGTGCCGGCGCTGCCGGGCCGGCCTCACCGCCAGTTGCGAGACGGCCCCGCGCGACGCCTGTTTCGGCATTCCGATCGGCGGCCACCACGGTGGGCTCTTCTCGGAGCTGGTCCTCGCGCCCTTCGCCGACGGCATGCTCATCCCCCTGCCGGCCGGGGTCGATCCGGTCGCGGCGGCGGGGATCAGCGACAATGTGATGGACGCCTGGATCGGGGTGACCCACGGGCTTCGCAAACACCCGGGCGAAGCGGTGCTGATCTACGGCGGGACGGGCAGCCTGGGCTGCTACGCCGTCGACCTGGCCCTGGCCGCCGGGGCCAGCAGCGTCGACTACGTCGATCCCGATCCCTCACGCCGGGCCGTCGCCGCGTCCCTGGGGGCCAGCGTCCATGAGGCCTTCTCGCGGGATTTCGTCAGGCAATTCGCGGTCGTCATCGTCGCCACCCTGAGGCCGGACGAGTTCCGCGACGCCATCTGCGCCGCCGCTCCGGGCGCCCACATCCACAGCGTCTCGATCTTCTTTTCCGACGCACCGATGCCGCTCTGGGAGATGTATATGCGCGACGTCACCTTCTCGACGGGACGGCCCAGCGTCACCCGCGAACGGGCCGGAGAGGTGGTCCAGCTACTGGCCTGTGGCCACATCCATCCCGAACGGGTGGTCAGCCGCGTCGCCGACTGGGATGACGCGCCAGAGGCCCTGCTTGAGGGCGGCCTGAAGCCGGTGGTCTTCCGCCAGCCCCTGGGGGTCTAAAGCCCTGGGAGCGGTGTTCGCATCCCGCCAGACTCCCGCGCGTCGGCCGGCGCCCGCCGAAGCGGACGCCGGCCTCGCAGCCTAGGCTTTGATGAAGGCCAGCAGGTCCTGGTTGATGGTCTCGGCATGGGTCGAAGCCATGCCATGGGGCAGGCCCTTGTAAACCTTCAGCTCGCCCTTCTTGAGCAGCTTGATCCCCAGCAGGGCCGAATCGGCGATCGGCACGATCTGGTCGTCATCGCCGTGCATCAGCAGCACCGGCACGTCGATGGCCTTGAGGTCCTCGGTGAAGTCGGTCTCCGAGAAGGCCTTGATGCAGTCGTAGTGGGCCTTGGCCCCGCCCATCATCCCCTGGCGCCACCAGTTGTCGATGAGGCCCTGGGACACCTTCGCGCCGGGCCGGTTGAAACCGTAGAAGGGGCCCGAGGGAAGGTCGCGATAGAACTGGGCCCGGTTGGCGACCAGGGCGGCGCGGAGGCCGTCGAAGACCTCGATCGGCAAGCCGCCGGGATTGGCCGCGGTCTTCAGCATGATCGGCGGCACCGCCCCGATCAGCACGGCCTTGGCGACGCGGCCGCCGCCGCCGTGGCGGGCGACATAGTGGGCGACCTCGCCGCCGCCCGTCGAATGGCCGACGTGGATGGCGTCCTTCAGGTTCAGATGGGCGGCCAGGGCGGCGACGTCGGCGGCGTAGGTGTCCATCTCGTTGCCGGTGTCGGTCTGGCTGGAGCGGCCGTGGCCGCGGCGGTCATGGGCGATGACCCGGTAGCCCTGGGACAGGAAGAACAGCATCTGGGCGTCCCAGTCGTCGCTGCTCAGCGGCCAGCCGTGATGGAAGACGATCGGCTGGCCTGTTCCCCAGTCCTTGTAGAACAGCTGCGCGCCGTCCTTGAGGGTGATGAAGCCGCCGCCGGCGCCCTTGGACGGCTTCGGCGAGGCGGCCGGGGCGGCCTGCGTCGCCAGGGGCAGGGCGGTCGCGGCGGCCAGGCCCAGGCCGGCGGTCATCAGGCCCCGGCGGGATGCTTGGGTGTTCGACGGGCTCATCTCGATCTCCTCTGGTTGATGCGGCGATATTCAATATCGCGATAACGATATGCCTAGAGCGTCATGGAATGGCTGTCCAGCGTAATATTTATCGCGATATCATTTTTTGTGGTATGGGATGCTATCGGCCGCCGCCAGAAGGAACACCCCGTGCCTGTCCCGTTGGACAACCAGATCTGCTTCACCCTCTACAGCGCCAGCATGGCCATCACCCGCACCTACAAGCCGATGCTGGACGCCATGGGGATCACCTATCCGCAGTATCTGATGCTTAGCGTGCTGGGTGAAGAGGACGGCATGACAATCGGAGCGATTGCCGGCCGGCTTGCCCTGGAATCGAGCACGGTCACCCCGCCGGTGAAGCGGCTGGAGCAGGCCGGCCTGGTCGAGCGCCAGCGCAGCAAGGTCGACGAACGCCAGGTCCAGGTCCGGCTGACCGCCGCCGGCCGGGCCCTGCTGGAGCGCTCAAGCTGCCTGGGCGACACCCTGATGGCCCGCTCGGGGATGACGCCGGACGAGATCCTGGCCCTGAACCGGCAGGTCCGGGCCCTGCGCGACGCTCTGGCTACGGCCTAGTCCGCGAACGCGTACGGTCCGCCCTTTTCCAGCGCCACGCGATAGGCCGGGCGGGCGTGGATGGCTTCCAGGAACTTGGCGACGTGCGGCCGGCCGGTCCTGACCTCGCCGCGCTGGGCGCCGGCTTCCAGGGGGAAGCTCATCATGATGTCGGCGGCGCTGAACGCCTGGCCGGCGAACCAGGGGACCTGGGCCAGGACGCTTTCCCAGTAGTCGAAGTGGCTCTTCAGCTGCGGGTCGACGAAGGTGCGGATCGCCCGGCCGGAGATGGCCCCCACGAAGGGCTTCATCAGCGCCGGCGCCCGGGCCGGCAGGTTGGAGAAGATCAGCTTGAGCAGCAGCGGCGACATGGCCGAGCCCTCGGCGTAGTGCAGCCAGTAGGTCCAGGCCAGCCGTTCGGGCGTGCCGGCGGCGGGCCGCAGCTTGCCGCCGGCCTTCTCGACCAGGTACTCGATGATCGCCCCGGTCTCGGCCAGCACGTAGTTGCCGTCGACCACCACCGGCGACTTGCCGAGCGGATGGATGGCCTTCAGCGAGGCCGGCGCCAGCATGGTCTTGGGATCGCGTTGATGGTGGACGATCTCGTAGGGCAGGCCAAGTTCCTCCAGCAGCCACAGCACGCGCTGGGAGCGGGAGTTGTTGAGGTGGTGGACGGTCAGCATGGCGGGTTCCTGGGTGTGGTCGGGAACCTAGGGTGTTTTACGGCGTAAGCAAGGGGTTCAGCCGGCCATCTGCGCCGGGTCGTAGTAGAACCGCTCCTCGACGATGAACTCGCCCTCCCAGCGCTGCCAGGCGATCTCGTTGAGGGTGCGGGGTTCGCCGCCGTGGGGGGTGATCTCGAACACCCAGTTGACGGCGCTGCGGTCGCCGCCGAGCAGCGCCACCGAGCCCGGCACGCAGACGATCTTGCTGCGGCGCAGGGCGGCCTCTTCGTTGTCGGCCAGGGCGTCGCGGCCGATGATCGAGCGGCCCATGTTCTCCTGCATCGAGGCGTGCGGGGCGTAGAATCGCTCGATGGCCTCGACATAACGGCCGGCCTCGACGGTGGCGACGAACTCGGCGAAGCGGGCGGGGGTGGGCATGGGCTACGCGTAGCTCTGCAGCGGCCGCACATCCAGCGCTTCGGTTGGGGCCGTGGCGATGGCCTGGGCCGCCGCCGCCGCGCCGGCGGCGGTGGTGTAGTAGGGGATCTTCATCATCAGGGCGGTGCGGCGGATCTCGAAGCTGTCGGCCAGGGACTGCTTGCCCTCGGTGGTGTTGATGACCAGCTGCACCTCGCCGTTCTTCATGGCGTCGACGATGTGCGGCCGGCCCTCCAGAACCTTGCGGACGAACTCGACCTCGACGCCCTGCTCCTTGAGCCAGGCGCAGGTGCCGCTCGTCGCCAGCACCCGGAAGCCGGAGGCCAGCAAGGTCTTCACCGGCTCGAGGATCATGCCCTTGTCGGCGTCGCGCACCGAGACGAAGGCGCAGCCGGCCCGCGGCAGCTCGACGCCGCCGCCCAGCTGGCTCTTGGCGAACGCACGTGCAAACGCCGGCGCCAGGTCGGCCTCGCCGTCGCGCTTCCAGTCGAGGCCCATGACCTCGCCGGTCGAGCGCATCTCGGGGCCGAGGATGGTGTCGACGCCCGGGAACCGCGCGAACGGGAAGACCGCTTCCTTGACGGCGATGTGGTCGGGCTCGCCCTGGACGAGGCCGAAGCTGGCCAGCGGCACGCCGGCCATCAGCTTGGCGGCGATGGCGGCGACCGGGAAGCCGACGGCCTTGGCGACGAAGGGCACGGTGCGGCTGGCCCGGGGGTTCACTTCCAGGACGTAGATGCGCGGGCTCGGGCCCAGCGGCTCCTCGATGGCGAACTGCACGTTCATCAGGCCGCGGACGTTGAGGGCCAATGCCATTTCCGTGGTCTGGCGCTTGAGCTCAGCGATGGTTTCCTTGGTCAGCGAGAAGGGCGGCAGGGAGCAGGCCGAGTCGCCAGAGTGCACCCCGGCCTCCTCGATATGCTCCATCACCCCGGCGACGAAGACGTCCTTGCCGTCGCACAGGGCGTCGACATCGACCTCGGTGGCGCGGCTCAGGTACTGGTCGATCAGCACCGGGCTGTCGCCGCTGACCTGCACGGCGGTGGCGATGTAGCGCTCCAGCTGGGCGTGGTCGTGGACGATCTCCATGCCCCGGCCGCCGAGCACGTAGGACGGCCGGATGACCACCGGGAAGCCGACCTCGTCGGCGGCGGCGATGGCCTGTTCGGCGCTGCGGGCCAGCGAATTGCGCGGCTGGGCGATGTTGAGCTTGTGGAGCAGCTGCTGGAAGCGCTCGCGGTCTTCGGCCAGGTCGATGGCGTCGGGGCTGGTGCCGAGGATCGGCACCCCGGCCTGCTCCAGCGGATGGGCCAGCTTCAGCGGCGTCTGGCCGCCGAACTGGACGATGACGCCGAGCAGGGTGCCGTTCGATTGCTCGACGGCGATCAGCTCCAGCACGTCCTCGGCCGTCAGCGGCTCGAAGTAGAGGCGGTCGGAGGTGTCGTAGTCGGTCGAGACGGTCTCGGGGTTGCAGTTGACCATGATCGACTCGACGCCGATCTCGTCCAGCGCGAAGGCGGCGTGGCAGCAGCAGTAGTCGAACTCGATGCCCTGGCCGATGCGGTTGGGACCGCCGCCGAGGATAATCGCCTTCTTCCGGTCAGAGGGGGCGGACTCGCAGTCCGGCGCCTGGCCCAGCGCCCCGGTCTCGTAGGTCGAGTACATGTAGGGGGTGGTGGCGGCGAACTCGCCGGCGCAGGTGTCGATGCGCTTGAACACCGGCCGCACGTCGAGGGCGTGGCGGCGGGCCCGCACCTCCATCTCGGTCATGTCGGTCAGCTTGGCCAGGCGGGCGTCGGAGAAGCCCTTGGCCTTGAGGCGGCGCAGGCCTTGCGCGGCCGGCAGGCCGCCGGCCCGGACCAGGCCCTCTTCGCGGACCAGATCCTGGATCTGGCGCAGGAACCAGGGCTCGTAGGAACAGGCGAGGTTGACCTCTTCCACCGTCAGGCCGTGGCGGAAGGCCTGGGCGATGACCAGCAGCCGCTCGGGCGTCGGCTTGGCCAGGGCGCGCAGGACGGCGGCGTGGGCGTTGTCCGGATCGTCGGTTCCGGGGATGTCGATCTCATCGAGGCCGGTCAGGCCCGTCTCCAGCCCGCGCAGGGCCTTCTGCAGGCTCTCGGCGAAGGTGCGGCCGATGGCCATGACCTCGCCGACCGACTTCATGCTGGTGGTCAGATGCGGCTCCGACCCCGGGTACTTCTCGAAGGCGAAGCGCGGGATCTTGGTGACCACATAGTCGATGCTGGGCTCGAAACTGGCCGGCATCGCCCCGCCGGTGATGTCATTGTCCAGCTCGTCGAGGGTATAGCCGACCGCCAGCTTGGCGGCGATTTTGGCGATCGGGAAACCGGTGGCCTTCGAGGCCAGCGCCGAAGAGCGCGAGACCCGCGGGTTCATCTCGATGACGACCATCCGGCCGTCGGCGGGGTTGACGGCGAACTGCACGTTCGAGCCGCCGGTCTCCACCCCGATCTCGCGCAGCACGGCGATGCTGGCCGCCCGCATGCGCTGGTATTCCTTGTCGGTCAGGGTCAGGGCCGGGGCGACCGTAATTGAATCGCCGGTATGGACGCCCATCGGGTCGATGTTCTCGATGGAGCAGACGATGATGCAGTTGTCCGCCTTGTCGCGGACGACCTCCATCTCATACTCCTTCCAGCCCAGCACGCTCTCCTCGATGAGGACCTCGGTGGTGGGGGACAGGTCGAGGCCGCGCTCGACGATCTCGCGGAATTCCTCGACATTGTAGGCGATGCCGCCGCCGGTGCCGGCCAGGGTGAAGCTCGGCCGGATGATGGCCGGCAGGCCGACGAAGTCGAGGCCGGCCAGCGCTTCATCCATGGTATGGGCGGCGTGGGACTTGGGCGATTCCAGACCCAGGTGGTCCATGGCGTCGCGGAATTTCTGGCGGTCCTCGGCCTTGTCGATGACGTCGGCTTTCGCGCCGATCATCTCGACCCCGAACTTTTCCAGCACCCCCATGGATTCGAGGGCGAGGGCGGTGTTCAGCGCCGTCTGGCCGCCCATGGTCGGCAGCAGGGCGTCAGGCCGCTCCTTCTCGATGATCTTGGCGACCATCTGGGGCGTGATGGGCTCGATGTAGGTCGCATCCGCCACGTCCGGATCGGTCATGATGGTGGCGGGGTTGGAGTTGACCAGGATGATCCGGTAGCCCTCGGCCCGCAGCGCCTTGCAGGCCTGCACCCCCGAATAGTCGAACTCGCAGGCCTGGCCGATGACGATGGGGCCGGCGCCGATGATCAGGATGGACTTGATGTCGGTGCGTTTGGGCATTGCGGTTCTTTTGTTCCAGTCGCGCACAGGGGCGGTCGCGCCGATGCGCGCCCGTCCCCCTGTGGTTTCTTATTCAGGCTAAGGCGCCCGTTTAGAGAGGGGAGGGGGGTAGGGCAACCCCATTCCTCCCCCTTGTCGGGCCCGTGGCCCTGGGGGAGGATCGGGACAGGAGACAACACCATGAAAACCGCCGCCTTCGCCGCCGTCCTGACCCTTGCCGCGGCGCTGCCGGCGGTCGCCCAGGCCCCCGAGGCGCATGTGCTGGGGACCTACACGACGACCAACACCGGACAGCCGATTCTGCTGGCGGAGGGTCCGCTGACCCTGACCGTCAGCCGGGTGACGATTCCCGCCGGCGCCAGCCTGCCGGTCCATAAGCATCCCTTCCAGCGCTATGCCTACGTCGAGTCCGGCAGCATCCAGGTCCGCAACCTCGACACCGGCACGGCCGTCGAGTTCAAGCCCGGCGCCACCATCGTCGAGGCCCGCGACCAGTGGCATACGGGCACGGCGCTGGGAAAGCAGCCGGTGGTGCTGCTGGTCATCGACCAGACGCCGGAGGGGAAGGCGAACACGGTGCGGAAGGAGCCGTGACCGGGCGGACGGACCGGGGCGAGCGGCTGATCGCGGCGCCGCCCGGGCGCCTCTACGCCGCCCACCTGAACGCCGAGGCCGTCGCCGCCTGGCGCCCGCCGCAAGGCATGCGGGCCGAGATTTATCGCTTCGACCCACGTGAAGGCGGTGGCTACCGCATGGCCTTCGTCTACGAGGACGCCTCGGTCGCCGGAAAGTCCGGCGGCGCGGCCGACATCTTCGAAGCCACCTACCTCGAACTGGTCCCGAACCGCCGTATCGTCGAGCGGGTGACCTTCGAGTCCGCCGATCCGGCCTTCGCCGAGCCGATGACCGTCACCACCACCTTCACGCCCGAAGGCGACGCGACGCGGGTGACCTCGGTCTGCGAGAACGTCTCGCCGGCGATCAGCGAGGCCGATCACCAGGAGGGCATCGCCTCCAGCCTGGAGAACCTGGCAAGGTTCGTCGCGTGAGCCGGCCCCAGCCGGAACCGGAGATCGTCTCCGCCCTGCGCGCCATCTGCCTGGGCTTGCCCGAGGCGCATGAGGAACCCGCCTGGACCGGGACGCGCTGGCGCATCCGCAAGGAAACCTTCGCCCATGTGGTGCGCATCGAGGACGGCTGGCCGCCGGCCTACGCCAAGGCGGCGGGCTCGGCGGGGCCGCTGACCGTGCTGACCTTCCGCTCGACGATCGCCGGCTTCGATCCGCTGCACTATGCGCAGGCGCCCTTCTTCCGGCCGGTCTGGTTCGCCGACATCGTCGGGTTGCGGCTGGAGGCGGCCACCGACTGGGACGAGGTCGCGGGGCTGATCGAGGCCAGCTACCGGGCCCTGGCGCCGCGCAAGCTGGTCGATCGGCTTTAGATCGTCCCGCCGTTGGCGATGCGGATCGAGACGAACGAAAAGATCACTGCACCGATGGCCATCAGCAGGGTAAAGAATCCCAGCACCCAGGCGGCCGTCAGCTTGACCGCGCCGCTGCCGCTGTCGCGGGCCCGCAGATAGAGCTCCAGCACCGCCAGCGGCAGCAGGTAGCAGCCGAAGGTCCAGATCAGGAAGGCCGTGCCGTTGACGCCTTTCAGCCCGATCCCCCGGCTGAACATCATCCAGACCACGAAGCCGACCCGGGTGAACCACTGGGCGTTGGAGACCAGGTAGAGCCGCAGCGCCCAGCGCCGATGGCTGACGAAATCCCGGCCCCGCGCGGTCCTGTAGGCGAGGCCCGCGAAGGCCAGGATCAGCACCGCGTTGCCGGTGATCGCCCAGCTGCCCAGCTTCGCCGGCTCGGGCGACCGCAGCCAGATCAGCCCCAACCCCGTCAGGCTCAGCGACACGGCCGTAACCAGGAACAGCCGCCCGTTCCAGCGGTGGAACCTTGGCCAGCGGGCCCGGACCTGGGGCATCACCTGCAGCGCCCCGCCAAAGGCGATCACTCCGGCCAGCAGGGCGTGGGCCCCGAAGGTCAGGTTGCCGATCAGATCGTCCGGCCGGTAGGCGTTATCCAGCATCTTGTTGCGGGTCCAGGCCTCGAAGTCGCCGCTGAGCGTCGTGGGCCCGTAGAAGCCGGCGATGTAGGTCAGGAAGGCCCACTGGCCAACCAGGGCGACGGCCAGCCAGACGCCGGCGGTGCGGACCAGGAGTTGGTCGGGGGAGACGCGGGAACGCGGAACGGCAATGGCAAGGGTCAAGACTATGGTCCTCTACTCTTCGCGAGGCTATCCATCGGGCCGCACTTGGACATGACGCCAGGCATCAAAAGCATGACCGCGGAATTCACCGTCGGCGCCGGCTTCGCGCGCGGTCTGCTGGACTTCGCGGTCGCCAAGGGCGCCGATCGCGAGGCGCTGCTGGCCGCCAGCGGTCTGGATCCGGCCGTGCTGAGCGATCCGGCCGGCCGGGCGCCGTTCAGCGGCTATGTCGCCCTGGTCCGCGCCGCCAAGGCCCTGACCGGCGATCCGGCCCTGGCCCTGCATTACGGCGAGCAGGTCGACATCTCGAAGGTCTCCATCGTCGGGCTGATCAGCCAGGCGGCGCCGGACATGATCGGCGGCTTCACCCGGCTGAACCAGTTCGTGCGGCTGATCGTCGAGACCCGCAACGGCGGCAACGGCGAACGCTTCCAGCTGGTCCGCGATCGCCAGGGAATCTGGGTGGTCGACGCCCGCCTGAACCCCGACACCTTCCCGGAGCTGACCGAGTCGGCCCTCGCCCAGCTGGTCTGCGGCCCGCGTCGCCACGGCCAGCCCGACACCCTGAAGGAGGCTCACTTCACCTTCCCGGCCCCGGCCTATGCCGCCGAGTTCGAGCGTGTTTTCAAGGTTCCGGTGGTGTTTGGCAGCCGCCGCAACGGCTTCCTGGTCGACGGCCGCATGCTGGGCCTCCCGGTCGGCCTGCTGCCTGACTACGCCGGCGACCTGCTCACCGAGCGGGCCCAGGCCCAGCTGGCCGATCTCGACAGCTCCAAGTCGGCTCGGGGCCGGGTCGAGGGCGTGCTCACGTCGATGATCCGCGCCGGCCAGCCCGGCATGGACGCGGTCGCCGACGCCCTGAAGATCAGCCGCCAGCGGCTCTACCGCCAGCTGCGCGCCGAGGGGACCCGCTTCGAGCAGGTGCTCGACGGCCTGCGCCACCGCCTGGCGCTGGAATACCTCAGGGAGCAGGGCGCCTCGGTCAACGAGACCGCCTACCTGCTGGGGTTTTCAGACCCGGCGGCTTTTTCACGGGCGTTCAAGCGCTGGACGGGGACCAGCCCGAAGTCGGTCAGAGGTAGCTGAGCCACCAGTCGCGCCGCCGACGCTTGAGCTCGCCCCACCAGCGGCAGACCGGATAGAGGGCCACCAGGACGATGGCCCAGACCAGATAGACCACCCACAACGGATGGCCCCAGCCGCTCTCGATCAGCGCTCCGGGGTTGGCCATGAAGCCGAGGAAGATGTCGGCCGGGTAGCCGGTCGCCAACCCCACGCCCAGCATCAGGGCGTGGCCGAGGAAGATGTGCAGCACATAGAAGGCCAGCGGGGCGCGGCCGTAGACCAGCAGCACGTCGGCGAACCAGCCTTTGGCCTTCTCCAGATGCGGCAGCAGCATCAGCGCCGGGCCCAGGGTGATCAGCAGATAGTCGAGCGAGGGCGGGTATTTGGAGACGTTGAACAGTGAGAACCCGTCGCGCAGCACACCTGGCTGATCGCTCCAGAGACCGGGATTGCCATAGAGGTTGAAGCCTCGCAGCACCGCGAAGGCGACGATCATGCCCAGACCCAGCAGGGTCAGCAGGCGAGCCCGCCTGTCCGGTTCCATCTGGAACATCGGACCCAGGCCGTAGCCGAAGGCCATCACCCCAATCCACGGGATCAGCGGATAGGAGACGAAGACGAAGCCGTTCCACCCCGGCTGGTGCAGGATCATCCACCAGGGGCCGAGGTCCCCCAGCTGCTGGGCCTTGATCGGGTCGAGCAGGTTGTGCAGCAGGATCATCGCCGCCCCGATGGCCAGCACGGCGCGCGTCGGCAGCCAGACCAGGCCGGCCAGCACGATCATCGAGACGCCGATGGCCCAGATGATGATCAGGGCGAACCCCGGAATGTTGAAGTTCCAGCCGAAGTTGATCAGCGTCAGCTCCAGCAGGATCAGCCACAGGCCCCGCGAAACCAGGAACCAGGACAGGGCCTTGGTGTCCCGGCCGTTGTAGCCCTGCAGGAAGGCGCTCATTCCGGCCAGCAGGACAAAGGTCGGGGCGCAGAAGTGTGTCACCCAGCGGGTCAGATAGAGGGCCAGATCGGTCTTCGCCGGATCCAGCGGGTCCATGATCCAGGCCTTGTCGTGAAAGAAGTCCCGCACATGGTCGAGGGCCATCAGCACGATGACCGCCCCGCGCAGCATGTCGATGGAGGCGAGGCGTTGCTTGGCGGGCGGTTCGCCGGTGGTCACGGGTTCGGTCATGGTCCGCCCTCTCCCCAGAGAACGGTGATTTTGGCCATGCGCGTGAGGTCGGGCAATAGAGTTCCTCCCCCTTTCGGGGGAGGGGGACCGCGCGCGAAGCGCGGGGTGGAGGGGGTCCCCACTGGCGGTTGGGTCAGCGTCGTCGCGAACGTCCGCGGTGACCCCCTCCGTCAGCGGCTTCGCCGCTGCCACCTCCCCCAAGAGGGGGAGGAACCTGGAACTCTACTTCGCCTTGTCCATCAGCCCGGCGAAGCGCTCGAACAGATACAGGCTGTCCGTCGGCCCCGGCGAGGCTTCCGGGTGGTGTTGCACGCTGAACACCGGCTTGTCGGTCAGGGCGAGGCCGGCGTTGGTGCCGTCGAACAGGGAGACGTGGGTCTCGGTGACGGCGGCCGGCAGGCTGTCGCGGTCGACGGTGAAGCCGTGGTTCATCGAGACGATCTCGACCTTGCCGGTGGTCAGGTCCTTCACGGGGTGGTTGGCCCCGTGGTGGCCCTGGTCCATCTTCACCGTGCTCGCGCCCAGCGCCCGGGCCAGCATCTGGTGGCCCAGGCAGATGCCGAACACCGGCGTGCCGCTGTTCACCAGCTTCTGGATCTCCGGCACGGCATAGACGCCGGTCGCCGCCGGGTCGCCCGGACCGTTGGACAGCAGCACCCCGTCCGGTTTGCGGGCCAGGATGTCCTCGGCGCTGGTGTCGGCCGGCACGACGGTGGCGCGGGCCCCGATGGAGGCCAGGCTGCGCAGGATGTTGCGCTTGACCCCATAGTCGACGACCACGACCTCGTACTTTGGGGTCTCGAGTTTGTCGTAGCCGCCTTCCCAGTCCCAGCGGGTCTCGTCCCAGGTGAAGGTCTGGCGGGTGGTGGCGTCCTTGGCCAGGTCCAGGCCGACCAGCCCCGACCATTCGGCGGCCTTGGCCTGCAGGGCGGGGATGTCGAAGTCGCCGGTCGGGCTGTGGGCGATGACCGCGTGCGGCATGCCCTTCTCGCGGATCAGCTTGGTCAGGCTGCGGGTGTCGACCCCGGCCAGGCCGATGACGCCGCGCCGCGTCATCCAGTCGTTCAGGGTGGCGTTGGCCCGCCAGTTCGCCGGCTCGGTCGGCGTATCGCGGAAGATGGCCCCGCGGGCGGCGGTCTCGGACGCGCCGCTGATCTGTTCCAGGTCTTCGCTGTTGGTCCCGGTGTTGCCCATGTGGGGGAAGGTGAAGGCGACGATCTGGGCCATGTAGGAGGGATCGGTGAGGATCTCCTGGTAGCCGGTCATGGCGGTGTTGAAGCAGACCTCGCCGACCGCGTCGCCCGTGGCCCCGACCCCGATCCCCTGCAGGACCGTGCCGTCGGCGAGAACCAGAACGCCGGTGACGCCGGGAAGAAGGTCGGTCATGGGCGTGGTGCTCCGGGGTGGCTGGACAAACGGGCGCGTTGGTAGTGAGTCGAACCCCTCGGGTCAAACGCTATCGGAGGGCGGTATGCTCCAACTTCGGCCAAACTGCGAATGCTGTGATGGTGATCTGGCCCCGGACGGCCCCGGCGCGATGATCTGCACCTTCGAATGCACCTTCTGCGAAGCCTGCGCGGCGGACCGTTTCGGCGGCGTCTGCCCCAACTGCGGCGGCGGGCTGGTGGCGCGTCCGGTGCGGCCGACGGCGCTGCTGGTGAAGGCGCCGGGATCGACGGAGCGGGTGCTCAAGGGCCACGCGGCCTGCGCTTAAGGGAATCGGGTAGTAACACCCCATGCGCATCACCACGGTCGGCCTCGATGCCGACGACACCCTCTGGCACAACGAGACCCTGTTCCGCCTGACCCACGCGCGGTTCGTGGCCCTGCTCGAGCCCCATGCCGACGAAGAGACGCTGCAGTCCCGCCTGGCCGAAGCCGAGCAGCGCAACCTTCGCCTCTACGGCTATGGCGTGAAGGGCTTCACCCTGTCGATGATCGAGACGGCCATCGAGATCACCGACGGCGAGGTCCCCACCCGGGTGATCCGCGAACTCCTCGCCGCCGGCCGCGAGATGCTGACCGAGCCGGTCGAGCCTCTGCCCGGGGTCGAGACCGCCCTGGCCCAGCTGTCGGAGCAATACCGCCTGGTGCTGATCACCAAGGGCGACCTGCTGCACCAGGAACAGAAGCTGGCGGCCTCCGGCCTCGGCGACCTGTTCGCCGCCGTCGAGATCGTCAGCGAGAAGGACCGCGGCACCTACGAGCGGGTCTTCTCCCGCCATGGCACCGGCGCCGCCGAGGCGGTCATGGCCGGCAACTCGGTGAAGTCCGACATCATCCCGGCGCTGGAGGCCGGCGCCTGGGCGGCGCTGATTCCCTATCCGCTGGTCTGGGCCCATGAGGCGGCGACGGCGCCCAAGGACCATCCCCGCTACCGCGAACTGGGGACCCTGGCCGACCTGCCGGGCTGGCTGGCGGAGATCAGCTAGGTCTGTAAGCTGGCCGCCTTCCCCGGAGGTCGCCTTGAAACGCCTGATCCCGCTTGCCGCCCTGCTGCTGCTGTCCTGCGCCAGCCCGTCAGCCGGCCCGACCTACGACCTCGTCGTGCGCGGCGGGACGATCTACGATGGCTCCGGCGGGGCGCCCTATCGGGGTGACGTCGCCATCGACGGCGATCGCATCGTCAAAGTCGGCAAGGTCTCCGGGCGCGGAACCCGGGAGATCGACGCCAGCGGCAAGGCGGTGTCGCCGGGCTTCATCAACATGCTGTCCTGGGCCACCGAAAGCCTGATCGCCGACGGCCGGGGCCTGTCGGACCTCAAGCAGGGGGTGACCCTGGAGGTGATGGGCGAGGGCTCCTCGATGGGGCCGTGGAACGAAGCCATGATCGCCCAGGAAGTCGAGCGGCAGGGCGACATCAAATATCCGGTCAGCTGGAAGACGCTCGGCGGCTATCTGGAGATGCTGGAAAAGAAGGGCGTCGGGCCCAACGTCGCCTCGATGATCGGGGCCGAGACGGCGCGGACCTATGTGCTCGGCGAGGGCGATGTCGACCCCAACGCGGCGCAGCTGGTCGCCATGCGCGGCCTGGTCGTCCAGGCCATGGAGGAGGGGGCGCTGGGGGTCGGCTCGTCGCTGATCTACGCGCCCGGAAGCTATGCCGAGACCGACGAGCTGGTCGCCCTGGCTTCCGAGGCCGGCCGCTGCGGCGGCATCTACGTCAGCCACATGCGCTATGAGAGCGACCGGCTGCTCGACGGTGTCGACGAGCTGATCGACATCTCCCGCCGCTCCGGCGCGCCGGGCGAGATCTGGCACCTGAAGGCGGCCGGCAAGACCAACTGGGACAAGCTGGACCCCGCCATCGCCCACATCGAGGCGGCCCGCGCCGCCGGCCTGCGGATCAGCGCCAACATGTACACCTACACGGCGGGCTCGACCGGCTTCGACGCCGCCATGCCGCCCTGGGTCCAGGCCGGCGGCCGCGAGGCCTGGATCGCCCGGCTGAAGGAGCCGGCCACCCGGGCCAGGGTCATCGCCGAGATGCGCGATCCGAAGAGCCCCTACGAGAACCTCTACCGCCACGCCGGGGCCGAGGGGACCATCATGGTCGGCTTCCGCACCGAGGCATTGAAGCCCCTGACGGGCCGCACCCTGGCCGACTACGCCAGGGAGAAGGGCGTCTCGCCCGAGGACGCCATGATCGACCTGGTCATCGCTGACGGCAGCCGGGTGCAGGTGGTCTACTTCCTGATGAGCGAGGAGAACGTCAAACGCCAGACGGCCCTGCCGTGGATGAGCTTCGGCTCCGACGCCGCCGCCCTGGCCCCCGAGGGGGTGTTCCTCAAGTCTTCCACCCACCCGCGCGCCTACGGCAACTTCGCCCGGGTGCTGGGCAAGTACGCGCGCGAGGAGAAGAGCCTGACCCTGCCCGAGGCGGTGCGCCGGCTGGCCGCCCTGCCGGCCCACAACCTTGGCCTCCACGACCGGGGGCTGTTGAAGGTCGGCTACCACGCCGATGTGGTGGTCTTCGATCCGGCCACGGTCGGCGACCACGCCACCTATGACAGGCCGCGCCAGTACGCGACCGGCGTCTCCGAGGTGGTGGTCAACGGCGTGGTGTCGTTGGCTGATGGCGAGCCGACGGGGGCGCTGGGCGGCCGCTTCGTGCGCGGCCGGGCCTGGAAGGGTTGGGCCGACGGCGGCTGCCGCAAGAGCGCCAAGGCCTGGAGCTGGTAACCCTCCTTCCCCTGTCATCCTCCGGCCGCCCGAAGGGCGGACCGGGGGACCCATCCTTCCGCGTGAAGACTCCTGGGAGTCCTTCCAGAGCCGCCATGGGTCCCCCGGTCCGCTGCGCGGCCGGAGGATGACAGCGCTTGGTGTCGCTAGAAGGTCCCCACCCAGACGACGACGATCCAGGCGCTGAAGACCAGGGCGAGCACGGCGACGGCGCGGGCGGCGAGGCGCTTTTTCGGATCGGCGATGGCCCGGGCTTCGCGGATCAGGGCCAGGGCGGCCAGGCCGTAGACCAGCATGAACAGGGCCACCGACAGGCCGATCAGCAGGTTGAACTGGGCGCTGATGGCCGGGGAGATGGTGGCCAAGGCGGCCAGGGTCATCAGCACCCCGGTCAGGATCAGGCCCCGGCGCGGGGTGACGGCCGGATCGGCCTCGGAGAGGATCTTGGGCAGATAGCCCGCCGCCCCCCCGGCCCGGCCGGTCTCGGCGGTGACCAGGATCCAGCCGGCCAGGGTGCCGCTGGCCTTCAGGGCCGCGCAGGCGGCGATGACGGCCCCGGCGATCGGCCCGGCCAATCGGGTGACGACGTCGGCGAAGGGGGCGGAGGAGGCCTTCAGCTCGGCGGGGCTCAGCACCCCCTGCACGGCGACGCAGGCCAGGACGTAGACGAGCGCCGCCAGCCCGACGCCGAGCAGGGCCGCCCGGGGCAGGTCGCGGGCCGGATCGCGCACCTTGGCGGCGGCGGCGTTGGCGCTCTCCAGGCCCAGGAAGGCCCAGAAGACCAGCACCACGGTCGGCGGCAGGGTCTGGGTCAGCGGCTTGGCCGAGGGGTTCCAGGCCTGGACGAAGAGGTCGGGATTGAAATGGAGGAGACCCAGGACGGTGGCGGCGAGGACCGGGATCAGGCCCAGCGCCAGGCTGATGCCGCCGAACCCGGCGACGCCCCGCGCGCCCAGCATGTTCAAGGCCACGAACAGCCACATGACGGCGAGCAGGGTGACCAGCGTCAGGCCGCCGAGCACCGGGAACAGGCTGGCCAGATAGCCCACCGCCGCCAGGGCGATGGCGACGTTGCCGGCCCAGCCGCTGACCCAGTAGGCGGCCCAGGCCACCGGCCCGGTGGCCGGATGCAGGGCGGCGCGGGGATAGTCGAGCACCCCGTCGGCCTCGGGCCTCAAGCGGCCGAGGATGGCGAACACCCCGGCGATGGCCAGCGCCCCGCCGGCGGCGATCAGCCAGGCCAGCAGGCTGGAGCTGCCGACATCGGCGAGCGAAGCGGGCAGCAGATAGAGTCCCGACCCGATCATGTTGCCCGCGACCAGCAGGGTCGCGAGCAGGGGGCCGATGCGGCGGGGTTCTGGCTGGCTCATGGCGGGAGTTCCGCATTTCGACGATCGGGGGTCAACGGGGCGGGCCGCGCCGCTTATCGAAGCGGGCTACCATTATAGCGCGTTTCCGGGCGTCCACCGCGGGGCGGCGCCTAGCCGATTGTTTTCATGTGCCTTTCGGGTTGATCGGGTGTCGGCGAATGTGGCCTGGAGCGTAGCCCGGAGTGTGGGTCGACCGTCTGCGAACGTGGCCCGGAATGCGCCCGCCCCGGGCTACGCGGCGCCGCAGATTGCAAGGGCCCAGATTCGGGCGTTTGGAATATGTCTAGACATATTCATGTTGGGCGGCCCGCTCCGAAACTCTCCCCTCGCTTGCGGGGCGGCCAAGCGCGTATGGCCGCGACGGGAGGTTGGTGAGTTCGCCTCGGGTCTCCCTTCTCCCCTCGCGGGAGAAGGTGGCGCGAAGCGCCGGTTGAGGGGGCTCACCGGCCTTCGACACAGCCTGTCGTCGCCGCCTCATAGCGGCTGAAAGAGCTATCGACCCCTCATCCGGCCCTTCGGGCCACCTTCTCCCGCAAGGGGAGAAGGGACCTCTCACGGCGGCTGACCTTGTCTTGGCCGGCGGTCGCCATCGCGACTGTCCCCCCCGCGACGCGGGGGGAGAGCTTGGAATTTTGGCGGCCGTGTCACAGTCGTGGCCGTCGCCTCGTCACATCACAAACGGAGCTGCTCATGACCCGCTGGATCGCCGCCATCCTCGCCCTGCTGCTGGCCGCCAATGGCCTGTGGATGCTCAGCTTCCCGCAGGCCTGGTACGACGCCGTGCCGGGCGTGCCGCTGACTGGCCTCTTCAACCCGCACTTCGTCCGCGACATCGGCATGGCCTACCTGACCGTGGCCGGCGGCCTGGCTTGGTTCGCCTGGCGCCCGGTCCAGGGCTGGCCGGCCCTGGTGCTCGGCGCGACCTTCCTCGCCCTCCACGCCGGCATCCATGTGGTCGACAACGCCTGCGGGCCCGGCCCGCTGCAGGCCTTTCTGCGCGACCTGCCGGGCGTCTACCTGCCGCCGCTGATCGCCGGCGCCATCGCCTTCCTCAACCGTCCCGCCAAAGGAGTCTGATCATGCTCAAGGCCTATTTCGCCCGCTACATTTCCCGCTTCGAGAAGCAGTGGGGCTACGACGCAAGCTATATGCGCGACCTGCTCGACGCCGGCTGGTGGCGCTTCATGCGCTTCGGCTTCGTCGCCAGCCTGGGCCACGGCGACGCCGCCCCGCGCGACGCCCTCAGCGCCGCCGGCATCCTGGCCACCCTGCGCGAGGACTGCGGCCCCTGCACCCAGATCGGCGTCGACATCGCCGAGAAGAGCGGCGTCGATCCGGCCGTGCTGCGCGCCATCCTGGCCGGCGACTGCGCGTCGATGAGCGAGGCGGCGGCGCTCGGCTACCGCTTCGCCCGCGCCGTGCTCGACCACGACGGCCCGGCCGCCGACGAGATCCGCGAGGTCATCGAGACGCTGTGGGGCAAGAAGGCCGTCGTCGACCTGTCGCTGGCCATCACCGTCGGCCGCATCTATCCGACCGTGAAATTCGGCCTGGGACATGCGAAAACCTGCTCGCGGGTCACCGTCTCCGGCGCCCCCGTTCCGTTCCACCGTCCGGAAGTTCTGGCTGCATGAGTGACGTCGCCGCCTTCGAAGCCCAGCGCCCCCGCCTCAAGCGGCTGGCCTACCGCATGCTCGGCTCGGTCAGCGAGGCGGAGGATGTGGTGCAGGACGCCTGGCTGCGCTGGGACCGCTCCGGCGACACGGCGCTCGACGCCGGCGCCTGGCTGACCCAGACCACCACCCGGCTGTGCCTGGACCGGCTGAAGTCGGCCCGCGCCCGGCGGGAGACCTATGTCGGCCCCTGGCTGCCCGAGCCGCTGATCGAGGAGGAGCTCAGCGATCCGCTGGAGCGGGCCGAGGACGTCTCGGTCGCCTTCCTGCTGGCCCTGGAGCGCCTCTCGCCCCTGGAGCGGGCGGTGTTCCTGCTGCACGACGTCTTCGACCAGGACTATGGCGAGGTGGCGACGACGCTTGGCCGCGACGAGGCCGCCTGCCGGCAGCTGGCCTCGCGGGCCCGCGGTCACCTGAAGGAGGCCCGGCCGCGCTACAGCGTGCCGCAGGACCAGGCCATGCGCCTGGCCGCCGCCTTCATGGACGCCTCGGCCAGCCAGGACTTCACGGCGCTGGGCGAGCTGCTGGCCGAGGACGCGGTGCTGATCTCCGACGGCGGCGGCAAGCGGCCCGCCGCCCTGCGGCCGATGGTCGGGCGCGAGGATGTGCTGGCCCTGCTCAAGGGGCTGGCCTGGCGCGGCGCCCTGCCGACGGTCGAGAACATGCGGCCGGCCCGCATCAACGGCCTGCCCGGCCTGATCATGAAGAACTCCGACGGCCTGACCACCATGGCCTTCGAGTGCAACGCCGAGGGCCTGCTCGGGGCCATCTACATCATCCGCAATCCGGAGAAGCTGGCGCACCTTTCGGCAGGCTGAGGTGGGCGCAGGCCAGCGCCGCCAGGGCCAAGACCGGGCTCAGCGCCAGCACGGCCGACAGGCCGCCGAGGCTGGCGACCGCCATCCCGGCCAAGGGTCCAAGCGCCGCCGCCAGGAACTGCGCCGTCGGGCTGACCGCCCCGGCGCGGCGGCTGGAGTCGGCCCCGTGCAGGACGCCGAACAGGCTGGCGCCCAGCAGCAGGGCGGCGAAGGCCAGCAGGCCGAAGGCGGCGACGAACAGCGGGGCCGGCGGCCTGAAGGCCAGGGCCAGGCAGGCCAGCAGCAGGCACAGGACCACGAGGCCAAACAGTCGCCGCAGGCTCATCCGCCCGGCCAGCGACACCGCCGCCATGGCTCCCAGCATCTGGGCCCCGAGCGTGGTCAGCACCACCAGGCCGCTGACCGCCTCCAGCCCCTGGGCGGCGGCGAGGTCGCGCATCTTGAACCAGAGGGCGGAATTGGCCGCGAAGTAGAGGAACAGGGCTGTCAGGCCCAGCAGTCCCCGGCGGTCCGGCCGTCGGTCGCCGGCCTGCGCCAGGTCTTCCATGGACCGATTGAGCAGCGGCGCGACCAGCAGGCAGAGACCCGACAGGACGGCCGCGAAGAAGACGCCGCCGGCAGGACCCAGCGCTGAGGCCAGGGCGGCCGCGAACACCTGCCCGGCCGACTGAATGAGGAAGAAGGCGGCCGCCCAGGGCTCGGGCTTTGGCTTCCGGGCGATCATCCCGACGGTGATCCAGATCAGCACCCCGCCGGCCAGGCCGCCGAGGCCGCGCAGGGCGAAGAACTGGCCGTCGCGGGCAAAGAGGGCGCCGATCCCGGCCAGAACGCAGACCAGCGCCCCGCCGGCCGCCCACAGCCGCAGGCGCTCGGGCTTCAGGACCAGGGCGCAGACCGCGACGCTGAGCGCCATGGCGAGGAGTTCGCCGATCGCCACCGGATGAACCAGATCCGGGGACAGCCGCCCGGCGCCAGCCAGTTCGCTGAGCAGCAGCGGCTGCAGGCCGGTGACGATCATCGCCAGCGAGCCGAGCGCCAGGGCGGCGAGGGCGGGGCGGCGGTCGCTGGCCGGGCGGGCGTCCAGGGCGGTCATGGCGGGAAGACTAGCGGCCGATTCTTCCTAAGCCGCCAACGGCCGCTCAGGGGGCCGGGGCAGCCGGGGCGCCGGGAACTTCCAGCGCATACTGATAGCTGTCGTTGCCGCAGGGCGCCGTCGTGCCGTTGACCCAGGCGGCGGGCTTCAGGCGCCCAGCGAGGGCGGGATTGGCGGTCAGCAACCGGCGCGCAGGTTCCATGTCCATGAGGGGCGTGAAGCGGCCATCGCCCTTGATGGCGATTGATCCGCCGAACACCGCCTCGCCCTCGGCCAACTCGAAGGCCGGCGAACCGAGGCAGAGGGTGAGGGAGGATTGAATGTCGACCCGCGAATAGAGTTTTTCCATCCGCCAGCGGCCAGCCGGCACTCGGAAGACCAGCAACTCCTCGGTCTTCTTCTCCCAGATGGTGCTGATCGGCTGGTGGATGGCGATGCGGCTGCCGCCCTGGGTGAACATGCCGTCGCCGAGGGTCAGGTGGATGCCGGTGAACTCGATGCCGCCCACGGACGTCATTCGGAAGACAATCACCGTCTCGCCCGGGCCGACATTACCGATGTCGGCGGCAGGGATGGCGTCGGCGACCCGGCCGGCCTGAATCAACCGTGCGACGCCGGGGCGCGGTACGCGGGGCCGGCCGGCGTCGGGCATCTGGCCCACCGTGGTGATGCTGAGCGACAGCTTGTCGAGACCGCCGGGACGGCCTTCGAACTTCGTGGCCGCCCTCACCAGGTCATTGCCGTACCGCCGTAACACCGTCCCGTGTGGCTGGGCGGCGCCCACCCACGGCGCCAGCCCGGCCCGCTGCTGGTCGGCCGGCAGTTTGGCGAGCGCCGCGCCCTCGTTGGCGTCGAGGCCGACCACGTTCCAGCCGCGCACGACCATGCAATTCTCGACATTGGCGGCGTCGGCGTTGGTGTTGACGCCCTTGGCGATGCCGCTGACCAGCGCCGGGGTCACCGCGTCGATGACCCAGTCGCCCGAGCCCATCGAATGGGGGTCGGTCTGGGCGGCGCGCGAGGCGCTGTCGACGCAGGCCTTCACGGCCGCGTCGTGGCTGTCGATGTCCGCGCCGGCGCGATGGAAATAGGTGTAGCCGCGGCTGGCCTGGGTGAGATTGGTCTGGGCCGAGACCGGCGTGGTCAGACCGGCCAAGCCGGCCGCCAGCAACAGGACAGCGCGCATATCGGAAATCCCCCGGAACAAGGACGGGACGATACGGCCAGCCGCCCTGTCCCCGCAACCGCGCGAGCCGCGACATTTTTCGCGCCGCCTCCATTGTTCGTTCACCCAGCCGGGTCTAGCCTCCCTTCGTCCGGGGAGACCGGACGCCAACGCCAGCGCTGAGGGAGCCTCATGCCGCACCGTGATTTCATCGCCTACATCGGGCGGTTCGAACCCTTCCATCTTGGCCATCACGCCGTCCTGCGCCGGGCGCTGGAACTGGGCCGGCGGGCCATCGTGCTGATCGGCTCGGCCGACGCGCCGCGCAGCGCCCGCAATCCCTGGACCTATCAGGAGCGGGCGGTGATGATTCGCGCCGCCATGGGCGAGGACGCCGACCGCCTTACGATCCGTCCCCTGATCGACCACCTCTACAACGAGACCGCCTGGGTCGCCGAGGTGCAGGCCCAGGTCGCCGCCGCGATCGCCGAGACCGGCCATGAGGGGCCTGCGACGGTTGGGTTGATCGGTCATGAGAAGGACGCCTCCAGCTACTACCTGCACGCCTTTCCGCAATGGGACCTGGTCGACGTCGACCAGGTGGCCATGCTGTCGGCGACCGAGCTGCGCGAGCATGTCTTCGCCGATGACGCCGGCGGCGGGCGGCTGCTGGAGGCCAATGTGCCGCCGGCGGTGTTCGAGACCCTGCAGGCCTTCCGCCGCACCGCCGCCTTTTCCCAGATCGCCGACGAGTGGCGCCATGTCATCGACTACAAGAAGATCTGGGCCGTCGCGCCCTATCCGCCGACCTTCGTCACCGCCGACGCCGTGGTCGTCCACTCGGGCCATGTGCTGCTGATCAAGCGCCGCTCGCAGCCTGGCAAGGGGCTGTGGGCCCTGCCCGGCGGCTTCGTGAACCAGGACGAGACCCTGCTGGCCGCCGCCATCCGCGAGCTGCGCGAGGAGACCCGGCTGAAGCTGCCCGAGCCCGTGCTGCGCGGCGGCCTCAAGGGCCAGGCGGTGTTCGACTATCCCGACCGCTCGATGCGGGGGCGGACCATCACCCACGCCTTCCACTTCGACTTCCCCACCGGCCCGCTGCCGGCCGTGCGCGGCTCGGACGACGCGGCGCGGGCCCGCTGGCTGCCGGTCGCCGAGGTGATGGGCATGCGCGGCCACCTCTTCGAGGACCACTACTTCATCCTCGAACGCTTCCTCGGCGCCAGCTGACGCCGGGGCTTCACCGGCCAGGGGGATAGACCCCCGCGGCCTTCAACGACGCGAAGGAGCTTCCCGTCATGATCAATCCGATCCTCAACACCGACAGCTACAAGACCAGCCACTACCTGCAGTATCCGCCGGGTACGGAGCGGGTGTTCTCGTACGTCGAAAGCCGCGGCGGCGACTATCCGAGCACGGTCTTCTTCGGCCTGCAGGCGATCCTGAAGGCTGAGTTCCAGACCGCCATTACAGCGGCGGATATCGATGAGGCCGAGGAGTTGCTTAGGACCCACGGCATGCCGTTCAACCGGGCCGGCTGGGAGCGGATCGTCGATGTCCATGGCGGCTACCTGCCGCTGGAGGTGCGGGCCGTGGCCGAGGGTTCGGTCGTGCCGGTGCATCAACCCTTGATGACGGTGGTCAACACCGACCCGTCGCTTCCGTGGATCACCAGCTATGCCGAGACCGCCCTGCTGCGGGTCTGGTACCCGATCACGGTGGCGACGATCAGCTACCACGTGCGCCAGATCATCAAGGCGGCGCTGGAACGGACGGCCGACGATCCCATGGCCGAGCTGCCCTTCAAGCTGCACGACTTCGGGGCGCGCGGCGTGTCGAGCGAGCAGTCGGCGGCGATCGGCGGCCTCGCCCACCTGGTCAGCTTCCAGGGCAGCGACACCCTGTCGGCCATCGTCGGGGCGCGGCGCTGGTACCACGAGCCGATGGCCGGCTTCTCGATCCCGGCCGCCGAGCACAGCACCATCACCAGCTGGGGCCGCGAGCACGAGGCCGACGCCTACGCCAACATGGTCGCCGCGTTCGGCAAGCCAGGCGGAATATACGCTGTCGTATCGGACAGCTACGACCTCTACGCGGCCATCGAACAGCTCTGGGGCGAGGCCCTGAAGCAGCAGGTCATCGACAGCGGCGCCACCCTGGTGGTGCGGCCCGACAGCGGCGATCCGGTGACGGTGGTGGCCAAGACCCTGCGGCTGCTGGCCGAGCGGTTCGGGACGACGGTGAACAGCAAGGGCTTCAAGGTGCTCAACACCGTGCGGGTGATCCAGGGCGACGGGGTCAACCCGGTCAGCATCGCCGCCATCCTGGAGCGGATCACGGGGGACGGGTTCAGCGCCAGCAACATCGCCTTCGGCATGGGCGGGGCGCTCTTGCAGCAGCTCAACCGCGACACCCAGAAGTTCGCCTACAAGACCTCGGCGGCGCAGGTCGGCGGGGCATGGCGCGACGTCTTCAAGGACCCGGTCACCGACACCGGCAAGCGGTCGAAGAAGGGGCTGTTGGGGCTGGGGCGTGATGACGCCGGCTGGAAGACCGTGGCGGTCGATGGGGAGCGGTTCGCGCCGCTGGAGGGCGGCGAGAACCTGCTGGTTCCGGTGTTCCGGAATGGGGAGCTGCTGGTCGACCGGACGTTGGCGGAGGTGCGGGCGACGATGGCGGCGAGCGAATAACCTCCCTCCCCGAATTGGGGAGGGTAGGCGCGCGTTGCGCGCCGGGTGGGGCACTGGGTCACCACTTCCCGCCGGTTTGGCCTCTCAGCGCATAGTCTCGAAAGTCAGTGACCGACTTCCCCACCCGACGCGCGTAACCGCGCGTCTGCCCTCCCCGAAGGGGAGGGAGGTCCACCGCCCCGTCAAGCCTTCTTCACGAACTCCGTCCGCAGCACCAGGTCGCGCACCTTCTCGGCCCGGCATTCGATCTCGGCCGGATCATCCGTCAGGCGGATGCCCTTGATCAGCGTGCCGCGCTTGAGCGTCACCCCGCCGGAGCCCTTCACCTTCAGATCCTTGACCAGGATGACGTTGTCGCCATCGGCCAGGAGGGTTCCGTTGCTGTCTCTGACGTCCATGGCTTGAGCCCTCCGGTTGGAGCGCCCTAGTGCCAGCCCTCGCCGCCGGCCTCAAGGGCCGCCGGGTTCATCGGCCGGGCGACCAGGCCGCCCTGGGTCAGCCAGACCTCGTAGCGGGCGTTGTTGGCCATCGGCATGAAGGCCCCGCCGCCGTAGAAGCTGTCGACCATCGGGGCGTAGCGCTTCGACTTGCGGGCCATGGTCCACAGGTCGATGTTGCCGGGCTCGGGGCCCAGGTCGTAGACGCTGCGCGGGGCGCTGAGTTCGTCGGCGGTGGTCTCGTAGCGGCCGGACAGCCGGTCGAGCCGGTACTGGGTGTCGAGGCCCAGGACGTTGGCCCAGGACTTCCATTTCAGCATGCGCGCCTCGATGCGCCATTGGTCGCCGTGGATCTGGTAGCGTTTGACGGCCGGGGCCGTCTCGGCGGCGGTCGGCGGGGTGGTCAGGGTGGCCTCGAACAGCTGGGGTCCCAGCTGGCGGGTCTCGATGGTGGCGACGGGGCGCTCGTAGGTCAGGCGCTGGTAGGTCTGCACGTCCAGCCCGGCCAGGGCCACGACGGCGCCGGCCGCCAAGAGGCCGCCGCCGACCGCCGTGCCGAACAGGCCGCCGACGAAGCGTCCGCCGAAGAGACCGCCCAGACCGCGTAACAGCACGATCGCCCCCAGCAGCGCCGAGGCCGCCGGCAGAATCCACCACCACCAAACCATGGAACGAACTCCCTTGCCCCCGGACGGGACGCCCGAAGGTTAATATGATCACGGGTATGCAACGGGCGCCAGCCGGGAAGGCTCCACAGGCGAGTTGGCCGGCCCTGGCCTGCGGCGGCGTGGCTGTGGACAAGTCCGCGAGGGGCGGGGGTTGTTGCGGCGCTTATGGTTTCCAGCCGACTCGGCCCCATCTAATTGGACCATGCGTTTCGACGACCGCTTCCTGGAGGAAATCAAGAGTCGCGTCCGGCTGTCGGACGTGATCGGCAAGACCGTGAAGCTGAAGCGCCAGGGCCGTGAGTTCGTCGGCCTCTCGCCGTTCACCAAGGAGCGGTCGCCCAGCTTCTTCGTCAACGATGACAAGGGTTTCTACCACGACTTCAGCTCCGGCAAGCACGGCGACCTGATCAGCTTCTTCCAGGAGACCGAGCGGCTCAGCTTCATGGAGGCCGTCGAGCGGCTGGCCTCGGAAGCGGGGGTGCCGTTGCCGGCCCCGGACCCGCAGGCGGCCGAGCAGGAGAAGAAGCGCCAGGGCCTGACCGACTGGATGGACCTGGCCGCCGCCTGGTTTGAGGGCGAGCTGCGCCGGCCGTCCGGGCGCGAGGCGCGGGCCTATCTCGAACGCCGGGCGCTGCCAGACACCGAATGGAAGCGGTTCGGGCTCGGCTTCGCGCCGGAGAGCCGCACGGGGCTGAAGGACTATCTGATCGCCAAGGGCGCCAAGCCGGGCGAGCTGGTCGAGGCCGGCCTGCTGATCGCGCCGGAGGACGGCGGCGCGCCCTACGACCGCTATCGCAACCGGATCATCTTCCCGATCGCCGACGCGCGGGGGCGGGTGGTGTCGTTCGGCGGCCGGGCGCTCGATCCCAACGCCCGGGCCAAGTACCTGAACGGGCCGGAGACCAGCCTCTTTCACAAGGGCCGGCTGCTCTATGGCCTGCCCGAGGCCCGCAAGCTGATGCACAGCGGCGGGGCCGACGCGCCGCTGGTGGTGGTCGAGGGCTATATGGACGCCATCGCCTGCCAGCGGGCCGGCATCGCCGCCGTCGCCCCGCTGGGCACCGCCCTGACCGAGGACCAGATGGAGGTGCTGTGGCGGCTGCACCCCGAGCCGACCCTCAGCTTCGACGGCGATGCGGCCGGCCGCCGGGCGGCCAACAGCGCCATCGACCGGGCCCTGCCGCTGATCAAGCCGGGCAAGAGCTTCCGCTTCGCCATCGTGGTCGGCGGCAAGGACCCCGACGACGTGCTGCGCGAACAGGGGCCGGCGGCGCTGAAGGCCCAGCTGACCGACACCACCCCCTTCGTCGAGCAGCTGTTCCACCGCGAGCGCGACCTGGAGCCGCTGGACACGCCCGAGCGCCGGGCCGGCCTGAAGGTGCGCCTGCGCAAGCTGGCGGCGACCATTGCCGATGGCGACCTGGCCCAGGCCTATCGCGAGGACCTGCTGGGCCGCTACGAGCAGCTGATGCCGTCCGGGCCGCAGCGCTTCGAGGTCGGGGCGGCGGCGCGGGTGATGGCCCGGCAGCGCTGGGACGGCAAGAAGGGCGGCAGGTTCGGCGGCGGCCCGATCGGCCCCAACGCCGAGACCACAGAACAGGTCCGCCGCATGCGCAACCAGCCCCGGCCGCTGTCGGCGGCCCTGGCCTATGCGGCGTTGCAGGACCCGCATGTGCTGGACGACAAGGTCGAGCAGCTCAGCGCCCGCGGCTTCCTCGACGACCGCCTGAGCGCCCTCGCCGACGAGCTGGTCGAGTTCCGCTTCGAGAGCGACGCGGTCGACGCGGTGTCGGTGCGCCGCCGGCTGGAGGCGCGCGGGTTCGGCGAGGACATCTTCCTGCAGCTGGCCCGCACCGCCAAGGCGGCGGGGGCGGCCTTCCTGAGCGCCGACATGGATCCGGTCAAGGCCCGGCGGCTGTGGTCGATGGCCTTCGACCTGCTGGTCAAGCTGGAGACGCTGGAGCGGGCCGTCGAGGGGGCCAAGCAGGACCTCGAGCGCGACAACGACTCCTCGACCCTGATGCGGCTGAAGACCGAGCGTGACCTGCTCAAGCGGCTGGTCGACAGCGGTGGCTGGTCGGACGAGGCGGAAGCCGCGCCTTGGTTGAACTAGCCGCTGGCCTTGGTCGGAACCGGCTTGGGGCCGCTGGACTCGAGGATCCGCAGCATCAAATCCGGATCCGTCCGCAGGCACGGCGGTTCGCCGAAGCGCTCGCGCCAGCGGCGCTCGATGGTCTTCAACTTGCGAGCTCGGCCGGCCATGTGACGTCCCCTGACGACGGATATTAGGGGCTGCAACGCGGCCGCCAAACGCACGGTTGCCCGGCAGTTGGGGACGATTTTGGGGATTAACGGTAGGGGCTGGTCGTAGGCCGGGAAAATCAACGTCTTGCGGCGGCGAGAAAATTCCCGCCGCCGCCGCCGTTCACCATCAGTCGAAAACGATGACCGAGCGGGCCAGTTCGCCGCGCTTGAGTTCCTCGAAGGCCTCGTTGACCTGGTCGAGGCGGATGCGCCGGCTGATCATCTGGTCCAGCTTCAGCTTGCCGGCCATGTAGAAGTCGACGAAGCGGGGCATGTCGACCGGGAAGCGGTTGGAGCCCATCAGGCTGCCCTGGATGCGCTTCTCGGCCAGGAAGTCGGCGCCGTGCAGCTCGATGTTCACGCCGACCGGGATCATGCCGATGACGTTGGCGGTGCCGCCGCGGGCCAGCATCTTGAAGGCCTGTTCGGTGGTGGCTTTCAGGCCGATGGCCTCGAAGCTGTGCTGCACGCCGCCGCCGGTCATCTCCAGCACCTGGCCGACGGGGTCGCCCTGGCTGGCGTCGACCACGTCGGTGGCCCCGAATTCCTTGGCCAGGTTGAGCTTCGAGCCCTGCATGTCGATGGCGATGATGCGGCCGGCCCCGGCGATGGCCGCGCCGTTGACCGCCGCCAGGCCGACGCCGCCGCAGCCGATGACGGCCACGGTGTCGCCCGGACGGACGTTGGAGGTGTGGATCACCGCGCCGACGCCGGTGGTGACGCTGCAGCCGATCAGGGCGGCGACGTCGAAGGGCATGTCCTTGCGAATGGCGACGCAGGCGTGCTCGTGGATCAGCATCTGCTCGGCGAACGAGCTGAGGTTGAGGAACTGGTTCATCACCGGGGCGGCGGCGTCTTCACGGAAGATGCGGGGCTCATCGCCCTTGCCGCGCTTGGTGTCGGGGCTGATGCAGCGCGACATGTGGCCGGTCAGGCAGTGGTTGCAGTGGCCGCAGTAGGCGCTCAGGCAGGTGATGACGTGGTCGCCCGGCTTGCAGGTGCGGACCTCGCTGCCGACCGCCTCGACGATGCCGGCGCTCTCGTGACCCAGCACCGTGGGCAGCGGGAAGGGGTACTTGCCCTCGACGAAGTGCAGGTCGGAGTGGCAGACGCCGGCGGCCTTGGTGCGGATCAGCACCTCGTGCGGGCCGGGCTTGCCGATGGACACATCCTCGATGAGGAGGGCCTTGCCCACCTCGCGCAGTACCGCCGCCTTCATGAGTGCTCTCCCGAACGATTGTTTGAGGCACGTTATCGCTGTTCACCGCTGCGAGCGGAAGGGGGACGTAGGGGAAATCTGGGCGCCGGGCGCCGGGGGCGGCCGACGGGCTGTGACCTGAAAACCGCTTAAGGGGCCGTTCGCCCAATGCGCGACCATGCTGCCTCTTGACGGGCGAGTGGGCCCCGGCGCGTACTGCGGGTGAGGGACAAGCGTTTGTAATGTCGGGGTTTTCATGAACGGCTCGTTTACGATGCTGGCCTTTGCCATGGCCAGCCTGGGGGGTGTGACGCCGCCCGAGCACATTCCGCCCGCGCCCGTCCCAGCCACCGCCTACCAGGGCCTGGACTGCGCCGGCCTGATGCAGGCCGCCGAGACGGTCGATGGCGACCTGGCCCGGGCCTGGGACCGCCAGGAGATGCTGGTCCGCCACCGCTTCGGGGCGCCGCCGACGATCGTCCGCCGCTCCGAGGGCGAGGTTTCGCAGCTGAAGGGCGAACTGGAGGCCATCTGGCGCGTCGCCGACACCAAGGGCTGCGGCGAGGCCGCTCAGCGGGCCGACCTGGCCTGGGCGCCTGGCCGTGAGCCGGGACCGATGCTGGGCGAGCCGCGCGAGCGGGAGGCTTTCGAGCCGGCAGCGCCGCCGCCTTTGGACGCCGCCGACAGGGGCCCCGAGGTGGACGCCGTCTACGGCGACGAGCCGCCCGCCGATGAGGCGGCCTACGGGCCCGACGAGCCGGCCTTCGCCGACGAGCCCGAGCCGGTCGATCAGGCGGCCATGGATGACGACCTGGCCGGTGGCCCGGTGATCGACGAGCCGGCCGAGGTGGACGGCTACGGCCAGCCCGCGTCGCCGGCGCGGGACGCCGGTCCGGCCCGCTGGCCATCCGCCCGTGCTCCGGTGGACGGCGACCGGTCGCTGGACGACGTCGATTGGCCCAAGGCCGATTGATCCTGTCCTGACGACGGTTTTGACTTGCGGCGCGGCCGGGCCTAACCCGGCCGTATGCCCAGCCAGAGCCTGTTCGCCACCCGCCTGTACCGCGCCGAGCTCAGCGATGAGCGCGGCTTCGAACCGTTTCTCGAGGACCTGGCCGACGCCTGCGCCATGATGGCGGCGGAGGACGAGGCCGGCCGCGCCTGGTCGAAGGCCAACCGCTATCCGGGCTACACCTCCTATTCCTCGCCGGGCCCTCTGTGGACGCGGGCCAGCGCCTTTGGCGACCTGAAGACCAGGCTGGACCGCCACGTCCGCGCTTTCGCCCTGGAGCTCGGCCTCGACCTGGCCGGCGGCAAGCTGCGGCTCGACAGCCTTTGGGTGAATGTCCTCAAGCCCGGCGGCGGCCACAGCGGTCACATCCATCCTCACAGCGTCATCAGCGGCACCACCTATGTCGACGTGCCGCCCGGCGCCTTGGGGCTGAAGCTGGAGGACCCCAGGCTGGCGATGATGATGGCCGCGCCGATGCGCCTGGCCGAGGCGCCGGCCGACCAGCAGCCGTTCGTCTATGTGACGCCCCAGGCCGGTACGGTGCTGATGTGGGAAAGCTGGCTGCGACACGAGGTGCCGGTCAATGCGGGCAGGACCGATCGGGTGTCGATCAGCTTCAACTACGGTTGGCGCTAGCTTTCTGAACGCCGGATAACGCTGTCGTCCGAGATGGCGTTCAGATGCGCTGATTCATGGTGGGCCCATGGAGCAACACCGCTCCGTTTGGGAGGCTACCATGAACAAGACCATCACCTACCTCGCCGGGTCCGCGGTTGCGGCCCTCGTCTGCGCCGCCGCCGGCGCCGCCTCGGCCGCCGACATCGACTGTCCGCTCAGTCAGGCCCGGCGGACCATAGTCGACCCGCTGCCGGGCGGTTGGTGGACCACGCCGCAGGTCAACAGCCTGTCGGACACCCGCATTGTCACCATCGGCGGCCAGCGGGCCTTGATGTGCGTCTACGGCGACTCCGGCTCGATCCAGCGCAACGCTCCGAGCGGCATGCTGTGCTCGACCCGGCCGACCGGTTTCCGCTGCACCCCGCCGATCATCATCCTGCCGCCGGTCCCGCCGCCCGCCCCGCCGATCACCTTCTCGACGGGCGGCGTGGTCGTGCCGCAGACCTATGAGGTCAACTTCGACAACGGCGCTGTCGGCGGCGGTGGCGGGGCCGACCTGTGGTTCCAGGCGGTGACCGCGTCCGAGCGCTACCTGACTCCGATCAACGGCGCCAAGATCGCCGTCGGCGACCGCTCCAACCGGGGCCGCGACGGCTGCCGCGTGGCCAGCTACTCCTCCGCCCGGGTGCCGCTCGCCGCCGTGCCGGTCGGCAGCTACATCTGCATGAAGACCAACCAGGGCCGCACCAGCCAGTTCCGGATGAACGCCATCACCGGCCTCTCCGTGAAGACCCTGGAGATGGGCTACACCACCTGGGCCAACTAGCGGCGATGGCCGCGCGTCCGTCGGGCTCGCAACCTAGCCGTTGCGGGCCCGCACGCACATCTGGCGACCTTCGTAGCGGTCGCCGACCAGAGAGCCGTCGCGGGCGGCGTCCTTGCGGGCCAGTTCGTAGGCGCGGTTCTCGGTGATCGGGCGCTCGCCCTTGCCGCACACCGGCGTCTCGACCCGCTGGGCGTGTTCACACAGGCAGATGTCGTAACCCTGGTCGATACGGCTGGACGAGCCGCGACAGACCGGCGGACGGGACTCGCCGCCGACATCCAGGCACATGACGCCCATCTTGGGATGGGTGGCCGAGTCCGGCGAGGCGTTGACGGTCGAACTGGCGCCGATGGCCAGCAGGGCGGCGGCGGCGATGATCAGGCTGCGCATGGGGCGTTCCTCCACTCAGGCAAGAATAACACCCGACAGGCGAACTTCGATGCGTCTACCAGCGGCGCTTGCCGCTGACGGTTTCGAAGAACAGGCGAAAGTCGCCCATCAGGCTGAACAGCGGGTACTGGAAGGTGGCCGGTCGGTTCTTCTCGAACACGAAATGGCCGACCCAGGCGAAGCCGTAGCCGACCAGCGGGGCGGCGAGGAAGAACCAGGGATTGACCAGCACGCCGGCGACCAGGGCGGCGATCACCAGTCCCGTGCCGACCACATGCAGCCGCCGGCTGACCGGGTTGGCGTGCTCGGTCATGTAGAAGGGGTAGAAGTCGTGAAAGGTGCGATAGCGCTCGCCGGCGGGAAGCTTGGCCATGGGCGCAAGCATCGGCCGGGCCGGAACGGCGGTCAAGAAATCGCCCTGAGAATACCGCCGAACCTGCACGGCTTGCTCAGCTGATGTTCAGACTTGCCGTGCAAGGGTGGGCTCCTCAAAGGAGTGAAAGCGTAAGTCCCATGACCGCTTCCGTGACCGAACTGCACATGATGGACACCTGGGTGTTCTGGCTGGCCGAAACCGCCGCCGCCCGGGCCCTGTACGAGAGCCTGCCCTCGGCTTTGCGGGACGGCGCGGAACTGCGATGCGGGATTACCGGCGCCGAGTTGCGCACCCCGTCGGACGAGGCGGCGGATTGGGTGCGGGGCCACCTGCAGGCGGCTTGAGCTACTCTGGCGGTCTTTCCAAGCTGTGGCGGACCGACATCACGACCACCTCATCAATACCAATGCGATAACGCACGACATACGCCGCCCGCCCGAACCACAGCACCAGTTCACGAACGTCCGGATGACGGGTCGGCCTGCCGCGGCCGGGCAACTGATCCAGTGATCTGATCCCACGTCGGATGAGGTCGTTGGCTTTTGATGCGGCCGCGACATCGCGTTCGAGCAGAAAGCCTACCAGTCGATCGATATCGGCATCGACCGCCAGTAGCGCTCGAACACGATAGATCAACGGCGCTCAGCCCGTTTCGCCTCAATCTTCGCCTCCATCCGGTCAAAGACCTCATCGACCGAATAGGAAATGCCGGTGCGGTCATATTCAGCGAGCCGCGCCATATCTTCCCCCCAGCCGTCGTCCTCAGGCGTTAAAGCCCTATCAACCAGTGACAGAACGAAAGCCTCGGGCGTCAACCCGGCCGACTTCGCGGCCTCCGCCAGCTTTTCGGCGCGGTCCTTGTCCACGTGAATGTCGAAGCCGTCCGCCATGATCGAAGGTTGATCCCGTCCGCCTGGGCCGTCAAGAAAAACGCCCCGGAGGTCATCCGGGGCGTCTTCGTCTCTAGCTGTCCAGGAAGCTGCGCAGCTTCCGGCTCCGCGACGGATGCTTCAGCTTCCGCAGCGCTTTGGCCTCGATCTGCCGGATCCGTTCGCGCGTCACGCTGAACTGCTGGCCGACTTCCTCAAGGGTGTGGTCGGTGTTCATGCCGATGCCGAAGCGCATCCGCAGGACGCGTTCCTCGCGCGGCGTCAGGGACGCCAGCACGCGGGTGGTGGTCTCGCGCAGGTTGCTCTGGATGGCGGCGTCGATCGGCAGGACGGCGTTCTTGTCCTCGATGAAGTCGCCCAGGTGGCTGTCTTCCTCGTCGCCGATCGGGGTTTCGAGCGAGATCGGCTCCTTGGCGATCTTCAGGACCTTGCGCACCTTCTCCAGCGGCATGGCCAGCTTTTCGGCCAGCTCTTCCGGGGTCGGCTCGCGGCCGATCTCGTGCAGCATCTGGCGGCTGGTGCGGACGATCTTGTTGATCGTCTCGATCATGTGGACCGGGATGCGGATGGTCCGCGCCTGGTCGGCGATCGAGCGGGTGATGGCCTGGCGGATCCACCAGGTGGCGTAGGTCGAGAACTTGTAGCCGCGGCGGTACTCGAACTTGTCGACCGCCTTCATCAGGCCGATGTTGCCCTCCTGGATCAGGTCCAGGAACTGCAGGCCGCGGTTGGTGTACTTCTTGGCGATGGAGATCACGAGGCGCAGGTTG
Organism: Caulobacter sp. GW821-FHT11A05; assembly: GCF_058809015.1. Lineage (NCBI taxonomy): Bacteria > Pseudomonadati > Pseudomonadota > Alphaproteobacteria > Caulobacterales > Caulobacteraceae > Caulobacter > Caulobacter sp. GW821-FHT11A05. The sequence goes on from NZ_JBXASF010000005.1 coordinate 220,657, forward strand.
GCCTCGACCATTTCCTTCTTGGCCTGGCGGGCCTCGCGCTCGCCCTTCTGCACGGTCTGGACGATGCGGCGGTAGTCGTCGATCGGCACGCCGGTCTCGGTGGCCAGGGCGGCCACTTCCTGACGGATGTCGCTGACCGAATTGACGTCGTTCTCGACGAACTTGGTCCAGCGCACGCCCAGCAGCTTGACCGTCTCCTGCCACTTGGGGTTCAGCTCCTGGCCGAAGTAGGCTTTGAGGAACTCGCCGCGGCTGATGCCGTAGCTGTCGGCCAGGCGCAGCAGACGGCCTTCCAGGGCCATCAGACGCTTGTTGATCGCATACAGCTGCTCGACCAGCGCCTCGATGCGATTGTTGTTCAGCTTCAGGGTCTTCAGCTTGCCGACGATGGCGCTGGAGGCTTCCAGGTAGGCCTTGCGGTCCGCCTCGGTGAGGTCCTCACCGCGCAGCCGGCGCTCGACCAGCTTTTCCTGCAGCGGACGGAAGCCCTCGAACTCGGTGGCGATGGCGTCCAGCGTCTCCATGACGCTCTCGCGCAGTTCGCCTTCCATGGCGCTGACGGTCGGGCCGGCGCCGTCGTCGAAGTCGTCGTCGTCCTCTTCGCCTTCGGCCTTCTCTTCGCCCTCGGCCTTTTCCTCAGGCTCGGCGGCCTCGCCGTCTTCCGACGGGACGATGGGCGGGGCGGCCGGGAACATGACGCCGTAGGTGCCTTCCAGGTCGATGACCTCGCGCAGCAGGATACGGCCGCTACCGAGCTCCTCGCGCCAGACCATGATGGCTTCGAAGGTCAGGGCGCTTTCGCACAGGCCGCGGATCATGGCGTCGCGGCCAGCCTCGATACGCTTGGCGATGGCGATCTCGCCCTCGCGGCTGAGCAGTTCGACACTGCCCATCTCGCGCAGGTACATGCGCACCGGGTCGTCGGTGCGGTCGTAGGCGGCCTTGGTCTCGGCCTCGGTGGTGATCGAGGTCTCTTCGCGGTTGGCCACCGCGCCGCCTTCGCCCTCGCCGGCGTCTTCCTCGGCTTCAACGACGTTGACGCCCATTTCCGACAGCATGGCCAGGGTGTCTTCGATGGCGTCGGGGCTGACCTCTTCCGAGGGCAGCACCTTGTTCAGCTCGTCCATGGTGACGTAGCCGCGGGCCTTGGCCTGCTTGATGAACTTCTTGACCCCAGCATCGGTCAGGTCGAGCAGCGGGCCGTCAGCGGTGGGGGCTTCGGCGGGCTCTTGCGGCTCGGCGGTGGTGTTGCTCATCAAATGTCTCCGATAGCGTCGCAGGACCCGGGGAGTGGGCCGCGCCGCTTAAGAATTTCCTGTACGTCGATCTTTCAGGGTCCGACCGGGCCGAAAGGTTCCCGCAAGCGCCGCACAAGGCCGTGTCAAAACGTCGCAAGTTTCGCGCCAGGTCCGCCATGCGAAAACGCCCCGCGAGGATGTCCCCGTCGGAGTCGATGGCTTTCCGGGCGCCTATGCAACGGCTTTGAGGCCGAAAGTTCAGCGTTCCCAGGGACCAGACGGGCGGCGACTGAAGACATCATTTTCGAGCTGAGGGCGCGCGCTACGGCGGCCCGGTCGATGTCGGTCACAACCTGTGCAAATCCACAATCGGGCAAATGGCGGTCCGGCCCTCTTGAGTCAAGGGGCGAACAACCCTGCAGAGGGATGAAATGTCAGGGCAATTCGCCCGCCATCCACAGGCTGGGCTTAGCGTGTGAGCCCGTCCGGGCGGCGGAACCGGTACCCACTTCCGCCTGACGGGCTCAGTGCTGACCCCGAGCGTTGCCCTGGGCCTTACGCAGACCCGCCGACTTGGCGTCGGTGAAGTCGGCGGTGGCCAGCTTCTTGGTCGGGCTGCTGGTGTCGTGTCCCTGGGCGGCCAACAAGCCGTCGAGACGGGCCTTGGAAGCCTTGAAGCGGGCGACGTCGGCGCCGCTGAGGATCGAGCCGGTCGGCACCTTGGCCCCGATCGGATTGACCCGGGCGTTCTTGAAGAAGATCTCGTAGTGCAGGTGCGGGCCGGTCGAGGCGCCGGTCGAGCCGACGTAGCCGATCACCTGGCCCTGGCTGACGTGCACGCCCGGACGGATGCCCTTGGCGTAGCGCGACATGTGGCCGTAGCCGGTCGAATAGCCGCCACCGTGCTTGATCTTCACCCAGTTGCCGTAGCCGCCATAGCGGCCGGCCATCTCGATGGTGCCGTCGCCGGCCGCCAGGATCGGGGTGCCGCTGCCGGCCCCGAAGTCGATACCCTGGTGCATGCGGCTGTAGCCGAGGATCGGGTGGCGGCGCATGCCGAACTTGCTGGTGATGCGGGCCCCGTCGACCGGCGTGCGCAGCAGGGCCGATTTGATGTTCTTGCCCAGGTCGTCGAAGAACTGGACCTTACCGTCGGTGCGGGTGAAGCCGTAGAACTTCATGCCCTTCACCTGGGCGTACTGCAGGTCGCCGGCTTCGATGGTGCGGCCGCTGTCGGTGACCTTACGGTCGAACACCAGGCAGAATTCGTCGCCTTCCTTGATGTCGCGGCTGAAGTCGATCTTGTGGCTGAACAGCTTGGCGGCCTGGCTGACGATGGCCGAGTTGGCCCCGACGACGCTGGCGCTCTCATGGAAGCTGCCCTTCATCTCGCCGCAGGCGACAGTGGTTTCCTCGCGGACCTCCTCGGCCATTTCGCGCAGGCGCAGGGCGCCGTCGAAGGTGCGCGAGACGGTGATGGTCTTGGCCTGGCCGGTGCGCATGGAAAGGCCGATCAGCCGGGCCGGGCCACGCTTGTTCTCGGGCCGGGCGACGGAGGCGATGAAGTCCATGCCGGCGCGGATGTTGACCGTGTCGACGACCCCCGACAGCGACTTGATCACGGCGCGGGCGTCGGCCTCGCCGACCCCGGTGCGCTGCACGGCGTCTTCCAGGGTCTCGCCGGGGCGGACCTCGACGGCGATGCTCTCACCGCGATTGAAGCCGGGCAGGGCCTCGGCCTGGGCGAAGGCCATGTGTTGCAGGGCCGCGAAGGCGGCGGGGTCCATCGGCGGGGTGATGGTGGTCTGCGCGGGCTCGCCCATGCGCCAGGCCAAGGCCAGGACGGCAAAGCCGGCGACGCCGACAAACAGTTTGGGCGCGATGCGGGTGGTCGGGCGTCGCGGATCAAATTCTTGCATTCATTCCCCCGTCGCGGACCGGGCCTCTCGATAAGGATCGGTCTGTCGCTTCAGAATGGTACGGCTGAGACGCCCCCCAGCAATTCACGGGCCGGTTTTTGCCCGGTTGGCCCATAGAAAGGCAAGCAATATTCAGTGCTTCGGTCCATTTGTCACGCTAGAGGTTAACAAACGGCCGAATGCGGACGGCTTTCAGAGCAGGTCCAGCACCTTCTCCTGCGGCCGGCAAAGCGCCGCCCCCTTGAGCGTGACGACGATCGGGCGGTTTACCAGGATGGGATCGCGGACCATGGCCTCGAGGATGTCGTCCTCGGCCGCGTCCGGCGCGGTGAGGCCCAGCGCCTCGGCCTCGGTGCCGCGAACCCGCAGTATGTCCTTCGCCGAGGCGCCCATGGTCGTCAGCAGGTCCTTCAGCTGAGGCTTGCTCCAGCCGGCCTTCAGGTACTCGACGACGGTTGGTTCGATGCCGCGCTCGCGCAGCAGTTCGAGGGTCTTGCGCGAGGTGCCGCAGGCGGGGTTGTGGAAGACGGTGACGGTCATGCGGGTCTCTCCTTGGGGATCAGCCAGCCCATCAGCGCCCAGGCGGCCAGGGCGCCCAGGACCTGGGCGGCGATGAAGGCCGGGGCGGACGCCGGCGCGATGCCGGCGAAGCTGTCGCTCAGGCTGCGGGCCAGGGTCACCGCGGGGTTGGCGAACGATGTGGAGGCGGTGAACCAGTAGGCGGCGGTGATGTACAGCCCGACGATCATCGCCACCTGATCGGGGCGCCATCGCGCGGCGCCCAGGATGGCGACCACCAGCCCGAAGGCGGCGACCGCCTCGCTGAACCACTGGCCCGGGCCGGCCCGGACATGCTGGGAGACCTGCCAGACCGGCAGGTCGAACATGGCGTGGGCGACCCAGACACCGGCGACGGCGCCGAGAAGCTGGACGAGGACGTAGGAGAGGGCGTCCCCGGGCGAGATCTCACGCCGCAGGGCCATCACCAGGGTCACGACGGGGTTGAAATGGGCCCCGGAGATCGGGCCGAAGGCGGTGATGAGGACGACCAGCGCCGCCCCGGTGGCGATGGCGTTGGCCAGCAGGGCCAGGGCGACGTTTCCGCCGGCCAGGCGTTCGGCCATGACGCCGGAGCCGACCACGGCGGCCAGCAGCAGGGCGGTTCCCAGGGCCTCGGCGGCCAGGCGTCGGGTGCTTGTCATCGGCTCAGCAGGATTTGGCGGCGCAGGCGCTGCCTTGCGCGGCGGCGATGGCCGGGGCGCAGATGGCCGGCTCCCCGCCGCAACAGTCCTCCATCAGGAAGGCCAGCAGGGATCCCATGGCCTCATAGTCGGCGCGGTAGATGATCGAGCGGCCATCGCGGCGCGAGGCGGCCAGGCCGGCCTGGGTCAGGATGCCGAGGTTGGACGACAGGGTGTTGGCCAGCATGCCGGCCGCCCGGCCGATCTCCCCGGCCGCCATGCCCGCCGGCCCGGCCCGGACCAGCAGCCGAAAGATGGCCAGCCGCCCCGGATGGGCCAGGGCGGAAAGGGCGGACACGGCGTCGGTTTGTTCCATGCTTCCGGAATAGCCGAAAGAAGCGAGTCCGGCGAGACCGGACTCGCTGTTCGCTTCACCCACAGCAGGCGCCGGCGGTTGGGGCGGCGGCCGCCTCGTCGCGGGGCTCATCCTCGCCGTAGCGAGTGGCTTCGCCGAAAGTGTGGAAGGTCTCCCAGCGCACGCCGGAAGGATCGACTACCCAGCTCTTGTCCGACTTGGCGTAGCAGCAGGTGGTGGCTTCCTGGTCGAAGGTCGTTTCGCCGGCCGCCTTCAGGCGGGTGGCGATCTGCGCCAGTTCGGCGGTGTTGTCCGCCTGGACCCCGACGTGGTCGATGCCGGCCAGCCGGCCGCGCCGTGAGATCGCCAAGTTCACGCTCGGATCATCGAGCATCCACTTGGCGTAGTCGTCCTTCACCACCGCCGGCTGGGCGCCGAACAGGGTGGAATAGAAGCCGATCGACCGGCTGAGGTCATCGACGGCGATGTGCAGGTGCAGGCGTTTCATGGGGCTCTCCATATTTCGATAATTCAGGAAATATGGAATTATATGAAGGGTGTCAAGCCGGGCCGATCACCACCGCACGATCGCCTTGCCGGTCACCCCGGTCGAACCGCTCGTGCCCCAGGGCATCAGCGGAATGATCGGGCCGGGCAGGGGCCGGGCGCCGGCGGGCCAGCTTTCCAGCACCGTGCCGTAGTCGACCTCCGCCAGCCCCGCGTCCGGCTTCACCGGCCGGAAGGAAAGGGTGATCGGCAGGCTGGGGCCGACCCAGCGCAGGTGATAGGTTTCCCCGGGCTTGGCGAGCCATGTTGTCGGCTGGCCCTGCAGGGTGACGTCCTTCACGGCGGCGCTCAGCTTGAGGTTCATCCGCGCGATCCGGGCTCCCGGCGGCGGGGTCAGCACGACGGTCACCCGGCCGTCCGGTTCGATGCGGCTCGCCAGGGTGGGGGCGGCGACCGGCGTGGTCGGGGCCGGAACCATGAAGGCGGGTTGGTCGTAGAGCGGCGGCAGGCTGGCCTTGACCATGTCCTTGGCGGCGATGTCCGTGAACGGCCGGCCGAGTGGCTTGTCGTCCATGAAGGCCAGCCAGGCCTTGCCCGCATGGCTGTCGGTCGCATGGGTGACGCTGTAGGCACGGGGATAGCGCCCGCTCCAGGGATTCGCGGACCCGGCCATGGCCAGGCCATAGCCGATGACGACGGCCACGAGGGTGATGGCGTAGACCATCGGCCGGGCCTTCTCGTTCCAGCCTGCCTCGCCGTGCTGGGCCGGCAGGGCCAGCGGCCACAGCACGAAGCTGGCCAGCAGGGCGAAAACCCCGAGCAGGGCCGGGAAGTCGAGCCCCTGCGCCGTCAGGTGGACATAGACCCCCAGCCAGCCGCAGACGATGGCGGCGATCACCGCCAGCAGCGAAGTCCAGCGCCCATCGGCGCCCCACCGGCTGGCCATCGCCCCGAACGCCGCCAGGGTCAGGGGCCAGGCGACCAGGAAGGCGGTCTGCGGCGCGAAGACCTGCAGCGCCACGGCGAGGACAAGGCCGAGGCACAGCACGCCGGCCCAGGCGGTGTTGCGCGGCACGGGCCGTCCGACCACCGCCATGGCGAGCAGGCCGGCGGCGACGCCCAGCCCCAGCCCGATCGGATCGAAGCCGCCGAACAGGCTGCTGGCCGCGCCGATGATCGCGCCGGCCGGCAACAGGAGCCAGCGCCGCTTGGCGGGCAGGCCGATGCTCATCGGAACGATCAGGGTCAGCCCCAGGCCGATGACGAAGATGGCCGCCTCCCACAGCGGCCAGCCGGCGAGGATGGCGCGCTGCTCCATGAAGCCGAAGCCGACGCCGGTGGCGCGCCGGACCAGGTTCAGCGCCAGCGCCACCTCGACCAGCACCAGCAGGCCGCCGGCCGCGCCTTTCAGGCCGTCACGCCAGTCCAGCCGCTCGCCGGCAGCGCGCGCCCGCCGCCCGGCCAGGATCAACAGGCCGCCGCACAGGGCCAGCACCAGCCAGCCCATGACCGGCGGATAGGCCAGCACATGGTCGCCGAAGGTCTGGCTGTAGACGGCGCTGGGGGCCTTGCCGGGCAGCTTGGGGGCGAAGGCCAGGTCGCCCGAGGCGGCCAGCACCTGCTCGCCCATCGACTGCACCGAGCCCGGATCGAGATTGGCCACCGTCGAGGTCGGCGAGTGGTAGTCGAACTGGCGGCCGATGAAGGCGAAGTTCAGGCCGCTGAGGCCCATCCGCTTGGGCACGGAGAAGTCGGTGTCGTTGGGCATCTTCTCATAGAGGAAGACGGCCAGGGCGCTGCTGATCGGCCCCTTGGCGCCGGCCTTGAAGCGGTCGATCAGGGCGCCGTTGTCGGCCCCGGTCTCGAACATGTTGGCCCGGCCGCCGCCGCCGCGCGCCTCCATGTTGATGATCAGGCCCGTGTGCTTGGCCAACGGGTGCTGGCCGAAGAAGGCCTCGGCGCCGCTGAGGCCCCACTCCTCGCCGTCGGTGATCAGGACGATGACGTCGCGGGCCGGTGTTCCCTTGGCCTTGAGGGCGCGGATGACTTCGAGCGTGACGCCGACGCCGGTTGCGTCGTCGGCGGCGCCGGGCGAGCCGGGCACGCTGTCGTAGTGGCTCATCAGGATCAGGGCCGGGAGGCTGCGGTCCCTGCCGGGCAGCACGCCGATCAGGTTCTGGACATGGGCCCCGGCCAGCCATTGCGGATAGTCGGGCGAAGAACTGAGGGCGTTGGTCTCCTGGACGGTCGGCGACAGGTCCAGCTCGGTCAGCCGGCCCAGCAGGTAGTCGCGGACCTTGGCGTTGGCGGGCGAGGCGATCGGGTGCGGCTCGCGGGCGATGACGGCGATGTCGCGCAGGGCCCGCCCGGCGGAGAAGGCGCCGGCTGGCGCGCCGGCCGGCGCGGGCTTCGGCGTGATGGTCCCCTGCCAGGCCAGCAGGGCCGCTCCCAGCAGCGCCAGCGCCAGCCAGCCGCTCCGCATCCAGTCCTTGCTCATGACGTCTCCCCTTGGCGCGCAGGGGGCCATGACGCCCGGCCTGGCGCAAGGGGCGGGTTGGGCTCGGCCGGGGCGAAGGTTGCATTGGGGCCGCCGGCCATCTCACATGCGGCCATGCGCCTGGCGTCCGTCCTTTCGATTCTGCTTGTCGCCGTGCTGGCAGGCGCCGCCGCGCCTCGCGCCAAGCCGGTCGTCGTCGAAGCCGATTGGGCGGTCCCGCCCAGCGGCGCGGACGTTGATCGGTTCTATCCCGAAGCGGCGCTGAAGGCCGGGGTCGGAGGCACGGCCAAGATTCGCTGTACGATCACGGTCGAGGGCCGGCTGACCAAATGCGTCGTCACCGAAGAGACGCCGGCCGGTTACGGGTTCGGCGCGGCGTCGCTGCGCATCCTGGCCAACGCCAGGATCAGGCCCAAGACCATCGACGGCAAGCCGGTCGAGACCGAGGAGCTGGTGCCGATGAGTTTCACCCTGCCGGAAGGCCCCTATCAGGAGGCGATCTCGATGCCCGGTTGGGAGGAAAGGTTGGCCTGTCTCGGCTTGGCGCTCGACGACCTGGAGGCCAATCCTGGTCGCCGCGCCCGGGCCTTCGCTGACTTCTGGTACAGCATGGCCAGCACCGAACTCATCGAGGGCCAGACAGGCGTTGGCGACTTCCTGGGCGAGGTTGACCAGGCCCGGAACCGGGCGGCCCGGCTGCGCGGCGATCCCGCCCAGGTCCGGCAGCGCCAGAGCTGCGCGGCGCTGATCGAGGCGATGCGGCCGGCCCTTGGGGCGTCGCGTCCATGATCGCGCTCGCCGTCGGTCTCCTCCTCTGGTCCAGCGCGCCGGCTGGCGCCGCGGGGGAACAGCTGGCCCCGGGATCGCTGGAGGACTGCCTTGCCTGGAGCATGGCCGAGCTTGAAGGGGCCGATGACGGCAATCGGGCCCGGCGTGGCGCGGCGGTCAGCTCCCTGTTGAGCGCCCATTTCTCGGACATGCTGGAGCGGGGCGCCCCGTCCGAAGAGATCGTTCGCCGCCAGCGGGCCCTGCTGAGGATCGCAAAGGCGCGGCGGGAGGCCGGCGGCGGGGAGGCGGCCCGGGCCGTCTGCGAGAAGGCGTTCCCGCCGACCGTCCGGATACCCTGAAAACCGAAAACGCCCGCCGGTGAGGGCGGGCGTCTCCGTCGTCGAAACTCAGAAAACTCAGGCGGCGACGACGCCGTCCTGCGGGTCGCGCAGCACGTAGCCGCGGCCCCAGACCGTCTCGATGTGGTGCTGGCCGCCGCTGGCCGTGGCCAGCTTCTTGCGCAGCTTGCAGATGAAGACGTCGATGATCTTCAGCTCCGGCTCGTCCATGCCGCCGTACAGGTGGTTGAGGAACATCTCCTTGGTCAGGGTCGTGCCCTTGCGCAGGGAGAGCAGCTCCAGCATCTGGTATTCCTTGCCGGTCAGGTGGACGCGGGCGCCCGCGACTTCGACCGTCTTGGCGTCCAGGTTCACGGCGATCTCGCCGGTGTTGATGACCGCCTGGGCGTGGCCTTTGGAGCGACGGACCACCGCATGGATGCGGGCGACCATCTCGTCCTTGTGGAAGGGCTTGGTCATGTAGTCGTCGGCGCCGCCGCCGAGCGTCTTGACCTTGGTGTCGATCTCCGCCGTGCCCGACAGGATCATGATCGGGGTGTTGATCTTGCCGTTGCGCAGGGTCCGCAGGACGTCCATGCCGCTCATGTCGGGCAGGTTGAGGTCCAAGAGGATGAGGTCGTAGTCGTAGATCTTGCCCAGATCGACGCCTTCCTCGCCCAGGTCCGTCGTGTAGACGTTGAACCCTTCGGACTTGAGCATGAGTTCGATCGTCTGCGCCGTGGCGCTGTCGTCCTCGATCAGCAGAACCCGCATCAATATCTCTCCCCGCGCCCAGCGGCCCGTAAAAATCTTGCACCGGGCGGAATCCGCCGCCCCTGCCCGCCGTTAACTTCCGGCGGGGTCGGTTTAAGACTGGTTAATGGTGAACGGCCCGTTGGAAAGAATCGTTAAGCCGATTTGCGAATCGGGGGCAAGCGGGTGATTCCGCAACACGAGTCCTGCTTGAGTTGACTCTTTCGTGATCGGTCGTCCGGGGGTCTCGAAAGCCTTACGGCACAGGGGTTGGGCGAGGTTGTGGCGGCAATGACTCACAATGTGGGCGCGACGCTTTGACTCAAGCCGGCCGGCGACGGGATGTCGCGGCCAAATTAAGGGGTCAGGCGGCCGCCCGGGGGAAAACGCCGGCCCGCCAGAGCGAGGAGGCCGGTTTCTTGCCGATCTTTTCGCCGATCCAGCCGGCGGTTTCGATCAGGCCGTTAAGATCGAGGCCGGTTTCGAAGCCGGCGCGCTCCAGCATGTAGACCAGGTCCTCGGTCCCGATGTTGCCCGTGGCGTTGGGAGCGAAGGGGCAGCCGCCCAGGCCGCCGACCGAGGCGTCCAGCACATCAACCCCGGCCTCGACGCCGGCGAAGGCGTTGGCCAGGCCGGTGTTGCGGGTGTCGTGGAAATGCAGGCGCAGCTTGGTGTCGCCGGTGACGGCGCGGACGGCCTCGACGGCGCGCCGGACGGTCCAGGGGTCGGCCACCCCGATGGTGTCGGCCAGGGCGATCTCATCGACGTTCAAGGCGGCCCCGGCCCGGGCGATGGAGACGACGGTGTCCAGCGGCACTTCGCCATCGAACGGACAGCCGAAGGCGACCGAGACGGTCAGGGTGATCGGCGGCCCGCCATTGGCCGCCTTGCTGGCGGCGATGGCGGCCAGGGTGTCGAGTTGCTCGGCGACCGAGGCGCCCTGGTTGCGGATGCCGAAGCCGTCGCTGGCGCAGACCACGACGTTGGCCTCGTCGCAGGCGGCGGCGACGCAGCGGTCCCAGCCGCGTTCGTTGAGCACCAGGCCGATGCGGCTGCGGGTGGGATCGACGGGCAGGGCGGCCATGATCTCCTCGGCGCCGGCCATCTGCGGCACGCGCTTGGGGTTCACGAAGCTGACCACCTCCTGGCGTTTGACGCCGCAGGCCTCCAGCCGGGTGATCAGCTCCACCTTGTCGGCGACCTCCAGGATCGCCTTCTCGTTCTGCAGGCCATCGCGGGCGCCCACTTCGACGATTTCGATCAGGCGGGTCATTCGGCTGTCTCTTCCTTCAACGCATCACGGTTCACGTCCGGCGCCACCGGGCCCCGCGAGGCGGGGGTGGCGGCGGCCGGCTGGCGGGCCAGGTCGGTGGCGCGCGGCAGGCCCCGATAGATGGTCAGGTCCATCTCGTCGCCCTTGGCGTAGTTGAACCCCTTCAGGCGGGTGATCGGATCAATGGGCACGCCCTGCGCCTTCATCAAGGCCAGGAATTCCTTCTGCTCCCGCTTTTCGACGATTGCGGGGCGGCCCTCGGCCAGGGCGCGGACGGCGTCCTCGGGGCCGCCGAGGCCGGCGCGGGTGCCGAGCGCGAAGACCAGGCTGGGCTCGGAATAGCCGGCCGTCTCGATGGGCCCGGGCGTGCGGCCGACCTGGGGGTCGAGACCGGTGCGCTTCAGCGCCATGGCCAGGCGCGGGGCCAGCCACAGAGGCTCCAGCCGGGGCATCAGCTGGCCGACCAGCAGGGCGTGGCCGAGGGCGCCGATGACGCCGACGGCCAACACCGTTTGCAGGTTGGACCTGCGGTAGAGCATCACGCCGCCGACGATAGCCGTGGCCAGGAAGACGGCGGCCGTGGCGATGGCCCAGAGGAGGTCCGGGCCGTCGCCGAATTCGGTCATGCCGTAGATGGCGACGCCGGCCAGCACGACGCTGGCCAGGCCCAGCAGGGCGACCCCGGCGATGCGGCTCCAGCGCTGCGGCGCGGCCATGATGGCGGCGGCGATCAGCCAGTAGGCGGCGGCGTGGGTCGGCAGGGTGTAGTGCGGCAGCTTGGTGGGGAGAATCTCGAACAGCAGCCAGGTGGGGATCAGCCAGCAGAGGGCGAAGCGGACGCCCGGATCGGTCCGCTGCTTCCAGGCCAGCATGACGGCGGCCGGGACCAGCAGGATCCAGGGGAACAGGATCAGGGGTGAGATCAGCAGGTGGTAGCCGATCGGGCCGCCGTGCCGCTCGTGGCCGCCGACCAGCTTGGGGGCCAGGTCGCCGCCGATGGCCGAGCCCCAGAAGGCCCCGTCGGTGGCGACGCTGATGGCCAGGGCCCAGGGGCCGCAGATGCCGAGGATCAGCACCAGCCCCCAGCCCCAGCCGATGTCCTTCATCCAGCCGGCCTTGCGGTCCCAGGCCCACAGCGCCGCCAGGGTCAGCAGCAGGACCATCAGCACCACCGGCCCCTTGACCAGCATGCCGATGGCTATGGCCAGCCAGAGGATCAGCTTGGTTCGCCAGCTTGGGGGCGGCGCGCCGCTGCGATGGGCGGCGTACATCCGGGCCAGGGCGGCGAGGGCGATGGTGGCGCAGGCGGCCAGGACCGAGTCGGTCTTGGCGATGAAGGCCTCGGTGCTGAGCAGGAAGCTCGAGCCGAACATGGCCCCGGCCAGCAGGGCCGTGCGCTCGTTCCAGAAGGCCCTCGCCCCCCAGACACAGGCGGCGGCGGCCAGCATGGCCCCGATCAGCGAGGGCAGGCGGTAGGGCCAGATGTCGCGGTTCTCGACGTCCGAAAACAGGGCGACGCTGATCGCCTGCATCCAGTGAATGCCGACCGGCTTCTTGTCGCGCGGCCGGTCCTGGAAGTTGATGGCGACATAGTCGTCGCTCTCCAGCATCTGGGCGGTGGCCTGGCTGAAGCGGGCCTCGTCGCGGTCGATCGGCGGCATGGCCATCAGGCCGGGCAGGCCGGCGAGAAAGGCGACAAAGGCCGCGACCAGCGGGCCGCGCCAGCCCTTGGCCAGCATGTCCAGACGGGATTCGAGGCTCATGGCGTGGTTGATAGCACTGGCGATTGGCCTCGCATAACTCCGCACTCTCAATCTCCGATCATCCCGACGAAACGAAGTCCGGCGCCAGCCAAAGTCGGGACCCAGCTGGCAAACCAGAAGACAGGCTGGCGCTGATCAGAGCCGAGCCCCGTCCGCCTGTGGACACTGGGCCCCGACTTGCGTCGGGATGATCGGAAGACGGGGAATTTCCACTTCCGCCAAACCCGCTCTATTAGGGGCTTATGAGCACCCCCGACTATTCGATCGTCGTGCCCGTCTATGACGAGGGCGAGGCCGCCCCGCTTCTGGCCCGCGAGATCGCCGCCGCCTTCGGCGACCGATCCTACGAGCTTATCTTTGTAAATGACGCCAGCAAGGACGACACCCAGGCCCGGCTGACGGCGCTGAAGGCCGAGATCCCGCAGCTGCGGGTGCTCAGCCACCGCAAGAACAGCGGCCAGAGCCGGGCCATCCGCTCGGGCATCCTGGAGGCCCGGGGCCCGATCATCGTCACCCTCGACGGCGACGGCCAGAACGACCCGGCCGACGCCCCGCGCCTGGCCGAGCGGCTGAAGGCCTCGCCCATCGAACTCGCGCTGGTCGGCGGCGAGCGGGTCAAGCGCCAGGACTCTGAGGCCAAGCGCTGGGCCAGCCGTTGGGCCAACCGCATCCGCCGGGGCCTGCTGAAGGACCATGCCAACGACACCGGCTGCGGGCTGAAGGCCTTCCGCCGCGAGGCCTTCCTGCGGCTTCCCTACTTCGACCACATCCATCGCTACCTGCCCGCCCTGATGCTGCGCGAGGGCTATGAGGTGGCGTTCGAGCCGGTCAACCACCGCCACCGCGAGACCGGGGTCTCGAAGTACAACAACTGGGGCCGGCTCAAGGCCTCGGTCAGCGACCTGCTGGGCGTCATGTGGCTCAACACCCGGGCGCGCAATCCGCTGGGTGTGGACGAGGTCTAGGGCCTCCTCTCGGGGTGGTTTGTCGGATCGAAGCGATCATAGCACGGACGTCGGGCCGGCGCTTCGGTGTTTATTGTGGTTATTCAACAGGTTGAAGGGGCGCATAGGGCCTACCGGACACCCTTCTTAGGACGGCATTTGACGCCGACCCAACCCATCGAAGACCTCCCTTTGACCGATGGTGAGAGGGGACACATTGAATTGCCGCGCACCGTTGGATGGGCTCTGTCGACGGCGCCCGCGGCAATTCAATGTGTCCCCGTTTCCGCGGATGAATAAGTCTAGACATATTGGCGGCCCTCGATGGCTCGACAGGCTTGACGGCGGTCTACAAATGTAACTTCATTGAATTATATATGTAGTTTGGAGCTCTTCCATGCGCCCCGCCGTCCTTCTCCTGCCGCCCCTCCTGTTCGGCGTCCTGCTGGCCGCCTGCGACGGCAAGGCCTCGGCCGCCAAGTACCGCGCCCGGCAGGCGGCGATCGATCCGCCGCACCTCTGGTCTGTCGAGGTGGTGCCGGCCCGCGAGGGCGTGGTGGCGGTGAAGGTCTGCGCCGACAGCCGCATCCACGAGGGGCTGGCGCGGCCGGCGGTGACGGCCGGCGACGCCTATTGCCGGCCGCTCGGCGCCGAGGTGGTGTCGAACGGCGTGCGCATCCAGCGCTGCGACATGAACGGCGAGACCTGGGTGACGACGGCGGCGGTCAGCGGCGACCTGACCCGCGACTTCACCGCCGTGCAGTCGGCCGAGCCGGTCAGCGGGGCAGAGGGCTATCGCCAGACCCGGCGCTACCGGCTGCTGGGCGACTGCCCGGAGGGCTGGAACGTCGGCGACAGCACCGACCAGCAGGGGCGCAAGGTGAAGGGGCAACAGGGGCTACTGGCGATGATCGCGGGGTAGGGCCGGCGGTTCAGCGAACCGTCTCCTTGTCCCTGGGCGCCGAAACGCGGCGCGGCTTTTCCCGGGCCTTCGGCTTGGGCAGGAGCCGGAAGCGGGTCTCGCACCAGGCGAAATCGACGCCGACGTCCAGCAGGGCGTCGGACCGTCCGCAGGGGCAGGCAAAGCCCATGACCTCGACAACACGATAGGTTTCCCCGGCCACCAGGGGCACGGGCATTCCGGTGACATGGTTCGGGGCGGCGTTGACGCACAGAACCAGGTCGCCAGGGCCAACGGCGTCACTCATGGCTTCCATCCACGGCTGCAGGGGGAAGATTAGACCTTGAAGCCGGCGGAGCAAAGATCGGTTTGGCCGGGCCTGAAAATGGGACACACGCCACCCTCTGAAGAGAAGGTTCGGAGCCGCCGCGCTCGCGGATGACCTGAGATCGTTATCGAAACCAGTCGAGTGGGGGCGCCCTCATGGAGTGTGCTTTGCGCGACCACGACCCATGGCCCTTTCGGCTGATGGGGTCCAAGATAGCCATCCGGCTGCGAGCCTCTGCTGCAGTTCGGGCCTCTAGGTTCGCCCTCATGCCTACCACTTTGCGCCGAGCACCTGACAATCTCCCGGCCTCACTTCAGGATGTCGTAGAATACCGGAAATCTGGTCTTAGCTTGAATCATGTGATCGGGTGCCCGCTGGACTGTGGATACTGCATTCGCCATCTGTATGACAACTATGAGATGAAACGACCGCACTTGGTTATGGATGACCGCAGTGCGGTCGATGCGATCACCGACCATTGGGCGTTTCGAGCTCACGTCACGCCAATTCAAATATTCAACAAAGCTACGGACCCCTTCTTGCCGGGGGTCAAGGAGCACCTGTTCGAAACCCTCGACCTTCTCGACGCTCGCGCGCTAACTAACCACGTTTTGGTAATCACGCGTTGGCGGGTATTGCCGGCCGACATACTCCGCCTTGAACGACTTCGGAATCTCAAGCTGACGGTCCTCGTCACTTGGTCAGGTATTGACGACCCTCGGATTGAGCCAGTCCGCAGTACCCACGCCGAGGCGTCGCTAAAGACTCTCGCGCTGCACGCCGCTCGAACGCGGAAGATTTTCTATTGGCGGCCTTTGATCGCTGGAGTGAACGACAGCGAAACACATCTTTCCCGTGCCCGCCTATTGGCTTCGTTTGCCGACGCGACGGTGTTCACCGGCCTATTCCATCGCGAACAAATCCGAGCACACTTTCGCGGACTGGGCGTGCCCGACCTCTACGATGATGTCCCCCGCCGGAAAATCCTGCCGAAGGTGTTGGAGCAGCGGGTACTGCGCGCGCTAGATGGCGTGGCTTTGTTTCGAAAGACGTCCTGTGGCGTCGGCTATGCGCACGGGGTGACCGACTTCAACGGGCACTACGGTCTGCCGGACGTTTGCGACATCTGTCCGGCAAATCAGGCGGCGATTTGTGCGGCCGCTCACCGACGGCCGGATATGGGCTCGGTCGCAAAGCTGGCTGCTCTTGCTGGACTGGACCCAGACGACATATCCATCGACGAGCGAAGGATCGAAGTAGGTGCTAGCCGCGAGCAACAGCGCTATTTTATCCAGCACGCCTTGAACTATCAGGTGCACGATCGCAGTCAGCCGCATTTGCCCCGTCGTCACGGCCGAGCGGAGGTAGGATGGGACTAGAGCGCACGCGATTTTGGGTGATCGATGTAGAGGGAAACGGCGGCAGTCCGCCCGAAATTGTCGAACTAGCTATGGTCCAAGTGGTGGACCTTCAGGTGACGGAAGCCGTCCGGCATTGGCGGATTCAGCCAACTTCTCCGATCTTGCCCCACGCTTCGCGCATCCATGGTTTGACCGACGAAGATGTGAGCGATGCGCCGTTGCTCGCCGACATCGAAGACGATCTCATGGGTTGGTTGGACAACGCCGCCATCGTCGGCCACAACGTCAAGGTCGAGGTCGACATCCTGTCTCGCGGCTTGCCTGACTGGTCGCCGGCGATGGCGATTGACACTCTGCGCCTTTCGCGAGCTGTGTTGCCCAACCTCCCGTCCCATAGCCTGAAGGCCCTGGGGGAGACGCTGGGCCACACCGCCGTGGCCACCCGCAGGTCCGGGCAAAGCCACCATTCGGCGCTGTTCGATGCAACGCTGACCGCACTAGTGTTTGTCGATCTGGTTGGGCGGGCCCAGGCGGGCGGACGTGTAGACCTTATCGCAGCCGCAAATATTCTTGGATCGGGTCAGCCGCAACTCCTATGAGCACGCCATTCAAGCTTGCGATCACCGGAACTCACTCCACCGGCAAATCTACGTTTCTCAACGCGTTGGAGGCCCGACTCGCCAAGCATTGCTTGACGATAGGTCGGGTCGGGGACTTGGCAGTTCAGGCGCGTTCATTGGGCTTTCCCATCCTGACCGCCCAAACGGTCGAGTGCACCCAGTGGATCATGGCCGAAGGCTTGCGGCGAGAAGCAGAGCTTTCTCTCACCTGCGACGTCATCCTTGTTGATCGTCCGATCTTGGACCCGTTCAGCTATTTACTAGCGGCCCTCGAGATTTCGCATCGCACCATCGATACCCGGCGCATGGATCAACTGCGCACGATCGCCAGGGCGCATATGAACGACTACGACTTGGTGGTCATGACGATACTCGACCCATCCGTCGCTCTTGGGGCGGGACGCGATCGAGACCAGGACTTCCGCCAGGCAGTAAGCCGACACGTGACCAATTTAGTCGATGAGTTCGCACCGGCGGCTCAGCGGCTCACTCTCACGAATGTCGACGCCGTACTGGAGCACGCCGAAGTCATGATCGCCACCAGTCGATCATGGCCTTGATGAAGCCAGGCACTGCTCGAAAAACGCCAGCGCCCGCAGGTGATAGGCACGGGCCGGGTGGTGCAGGCTGGCGTTGTGGCCGGCGCCGGGCAGGAGGTCGACGCGGGCGTTCGGGCTGGCGCTGAGGAGGGCCTGGACCTCGTTCAGGATCGGCCAGCCGGTCTGCTGCATGGTCTCATGCTCGGCGACGGTGAACTGCACGGGGATGGTGATGGTCGGCAGCACGGTCGGCCACCAGGCGGGGGCGGCGATGCCGTCCTCATACTCGGCCCAGGGCATGGGCTGCAGGCAGGTCTTGTGGTGGGCGAAGGCCGCGGCCGGATAGGTCCCGTCCGGGCCGAACAGCAAAAGGCGCTGGAGATCCTCGGAAGGGGTGGGGACATGGGCCTCCGCCCGGGGCAGATTTTGGGTCGCCTCGCCGGCGGCGTCCTGCCGGTAGCGGAAGGGCACGCCCAGGACATCGACGCCGGCCAGCCGCGAGGCCCGTGGATCGGCCGCCATCATCAGGGCGACGATGCCGCCCAGCGAATGGCCGATGAGGAAGACGGGGCCCTCGAAGGCCTGCCTCGCCAGCCAGGCCTCGATCGCTTCGTAGAGATAGCCGACCTGGTCGAGGACGCGCAGGCGGTCGGGCGGGTGGCCCTGGGAGGCGCCATAGCCAGGCCGGTCCAGGGCCAGGGCCAGGAACCCCAGGTCGGCCGCCAGGGCCAGAAGGGACTGGCCCTCCACGGGACTGTCCCAGTAGCCGGCCGTGTAGCCGCCGCCCGGCAGGGCGATGACGAGCCCGCGCGGCGGGCGCCGGTTCGGGCTGGCCAGACGGCCCGAGAGGCGGATTTGCGGCGTCTGCAGGACGACGGGCTGGGGGCTGGGGTCCATCCTGGGGGCTAGTATCGGAGGCTGAACTGGACGGCGACGGTGCGCGGCGGGTTGGGGGTGGCCAGCAGGTCGGAATGCACCGACACCGCCGTTCCCGTGCCGCTGCCCGAGGTGGGCGCGTCGCTGATCGAGGTGGCGACGTATTCGTCGCCGAGGTTCTTGCCGACCAGGGCCAGTTCCCAGCGCCCGTCCTCGCCGCCAAGGCGCAGGGCGAGGTCGAAGACCGAATAGGCCTCCTGCCGGCCGTTCGGATTGCCGAACGGGCCGCCGAGATAGCTGCTGGAGAAGCGCAGGTTGGCCGAGGCCCCGAAGACCAGGTCGCCCACCGGGGCGCTCTCGTAGTCGGCCAGCACCGCGCCCGTCCATCGAGGCGCGGCCGCCGGGGCCTTGCCGCTGAGGTCCTGCACCGTGCGGCCGCTCGGCAGGGTCACGCAGCCCTCGGCGATCGACTGGCCGCCGTAGCAGGGGGCGCCGCCGAAGTCCTCGTAGCGGGCCCGGTTGTAGGCCACCGTCGAGCGCAGCTTCAGCCCCGGGATGGCGGGCGGGGCCCATTCGCCCTGGATTTCGAGGCCCTGGGTCACCACCGCCCCGGCGTTGGTGGTGATGTACTGGACGTTGATGGCGTCGAAGTAGTCGATCTGGAAATCGGAATACCGGTAGTGGAAGGCGTCGAGCGAGACCCGCACGTCGCCCCCCAGCAGGGTCGCCCGCACGCCGCCCTCGAAGCCCTCCGGCTTTTCAGGACCGAAGGTCAGGTCGGCCGCCGTGGTGTTGCCGATCTTGCTGTTGAGGGCGCTGATCGAGAAACCGCCCGATTTGAAGCCGCGCTTGTAGGCGGCGTAGAGGGTCCAGTCCTCGGTGGGCCGCCAGGTGAGGGTGGCCTCCGGCGAGAGGTTGTTGAAGCTTTGGTCGCCGAGCAGCGGCGCGTTCTGGGCGAAGACCGGCTGGTAGAGGGAGATCACATAGGGCTGGTTGAAGACCGACTCCTTGGTCTCATGGGTGTAGCGGGCGCCGGCGGTGAGCTCCCATTGCGGATGGAAGGTCCAGATCAGCTGGCCGAAAGCGGCGAAGGTCTCGCCGTCGGTCCGGCCCAGTTTCTCCAGCGTTATGTAGCGCAGGGCCGAGTCGGGCGCCTGCGGGTCTTCGAGCGCGCCGGAGAAGATCACCAGCTGGTGGAAGTCCAGCCGGGTGGTCTGGTAGTAGCCGCCGACCAGCAGGTTGAGCGGGCCGTCGAAGCGGGTCTGGGCCCGGACCTCTTCGGAAAAGGCGCGATAGGCCGACCGTTCGGCGCCCCAGGTGCCGCCGTCGGCCATGCCGGTGCTGTCGTAGTCGCCGAGGAAGTAGTTCACGAAGTGGTGGAAGCCGGTGACCGAGGTCAGATCGACGTCGCCGAGCGAATAGTTGGCCGTCGCCGTCAGGCCGTAGGAATCGTAGTCCTGGTACAGCTGGCCGCCCTGGCGGCCGAGGATCGGGTTGGTCCTGGCGATGTCGGCCGGCACGTCGTTCTGCCGGATCTTCCAGTCGGCGGAACAGACTTCCGTGGGGCTGACCTGCGAGTGGCCGCCGACCGGGCAGGCGATGATCTCGTTGTTCCAGGTGGCGTTGGTGACCCGGTAGCGGTCGGCCGAGGCCTTGAGCGTCAGGTCGAATGTCTCGGTGGGCGTCCACTGCAGCGTCAGCCGCGCCAGCAGGTCGCGTTCGGCCGGAACGTCCTTCCGGGGCTTCGGCACGGCGTGGGTGGTGGTCGCGAAGGTGCCCACATCAAGCGTGGTGACCGAGGTCGCGGTCGCCAGGTTTTCGACGTAGCCGCCCTCCATGCGGGCGCCGCGCACGGCCAGCCGCAGGCCGACGGTGTCGCTGATAGGCCCTGAGACCACCGCCTCGACCGAGGGGGTGCGGGAGGTGAACTCATAGCCCACCCGGCCCAGGGCCTCGAACTGGTTACCCGGATCGGCCGAGGTGAAGGACAAGACCCCCGAGGTGGCGTTCTTGCCGAAGAACAGAGCCTGGGGACCTTTGAGGATCTCGACCTGCTTCATGTCGAAGAAGCCTTCGTTGATGATCCGTCCCTGGCCGTAATAGACGCCGTCGACGATGACGGCGACGGACTGCTCGACGCCGATGCTGGTGAAGGTCGAACCGATGCCGCGCAGGCTGATGGTCGCGCCGCTGCCGCTGCTGCCGCGGGTGACGGTGAGCTGCGGCGTGCCGGCCGAGATTTCCTCGATGGAGCGCATGGCGTAGCGGTCGAGCTGCTTGGCCGAGATGGCGGTGATCGCCACTGGGATGTCCTGGATGCTCTCTTCACGCTTGCGGGCGGTGACGATCACCTCCTCCAGCTCATTGCCGTCGCCGGGCGCCGCCTGGGCCTCCCCGGCGACGGCGCCGCCGGTGAGGGCCAGGGCGATGGCGGAGGCGGCGAGCAGCCGCCGGCGCAGGCGAGCCGGGTCATTCCCGCGCAGCTGGCGCGAGCCTTCGATCGAGGTGTTCATGGTCAAGTCCTCCCCCTGTTTCCCGATACGCCGCGATGGTTCGCGGTCTCTGTCGTGCTTGTCGGAACGCCCCCGCCCGCCGCGCTTGACGCGCCTGGGTGAGAGGATCATTCCTATTATCTGCAGGAACTATCGGGGATATCCGGGCGCCCTCAACTCGCTTTTCCCTGGCCCGGCATGGCGACCCGAACGAAGGCGTATCTATCGGAAATCGTGAGATAAATTTCTTCCATCCCGACCTAGGCGCCAGGTTTCCTGGCGTCGGGGTTCAACTTTGGGAGCAGGACTTTGGCGCTGGTTTCACCACAGATGCGCAAGCGGCCGACGCAGGTGCGGGCGCAGCAAACGGTCGGGACCATCCTGACGGCGGTGATGCATATCCTGGAACGGGAGGGCGCCCCGCGGCTGACGACCAACCACATCGCCGAGCGGGCGGGATTTTCCGTCGGAACGGTCTACCAGTACTTTCCCGACAAGCGCGCGATCCTGTCGGCGCTGGCCGATCACGGCCAGAAGATCGCCCAGGACGACATGCTGGCGGCGGTGCGCGCAGCCGCGCCCTGCGGTCTGGAGACCGTGGCCCGAATCATTGTGCGGGGCACGGTTCAGTGCAACTGCGCCTACCGCGACAAGGTCAAGGCCATGCTGCTGAGCCGCTTCGACCGGCGGGAGTTCGAGCACGTCAAGGAACGGCACGACGTGTTCGGCGACTTCGTCCGCGAGGTGCTCGCCGAGTTCGCCCCGGGCGAAATCCGCGATCTCGGCCCGACCGGGGGCTATGTGCTGGTCAGCGCCATGCTCGGCGCCATCCAATGCGCCTTCCTGGCGGATTCCCCGTTGCCCCAATCGGCCGAATTCGAGGAAGAGCTCGTTCGGATGTTCGTCGCCTATGTGCGGCGCGCCTAGGTCGCCTGGAACCAACCCCCACCCCACGCCTTACCTCCTGCATGGCGCGCCCTTTGCGGCGCGCAGCCAGAGCCCCCATGCCCCCATTTCCAGACGACCGAGGGGTTCGCCATGCCCTCGCCGCCTATCAATCGCCCGACCCGCGCCGTAGCCTTTGGGAACTTTGGATAACGGTGCTGCCGCTGGCCATCCTCTGGATCCTGGCCGCGACCAGCGTCGCCGAAGGTCATTGGTGGGGGCTGCTGCTGGCCCTGCCGGCCGGGGCCTTTCTGGTCCGGCTGTTCATGATCCAGCATGACTGCGGCCACCGCTCCTGGTTCCGGTCCGCCGTCGCCAACGACTGGACCGGCCGGGCCATCGGCGTCCTGACCATGACCCCCTACGACTATTGGCGGCGCACCCATGCCATCCATCACGCCACCTCTGGCGACCTGGACCGGCGCTCGCTGGGCGGGGTGGAGACCCTCACCGTCGAGGAGTACCGCGCCCTGTCGCGGCGGCGGCGGGCGGCCTATCGCTTCTACCGCAACCCGCTGGTCATCCTGGGCCTGGGTCCCGTCTATCTGTTCGCCCTGCAGCACCGCATTCCCATCGGCCTGATGAAGGACGCCGCCGCCTGGCGCAGCGTGATCGGCAACAGCCTGGGGCTGGCGGCGCTGATCGGCGGCGAGGTGGCCCTGACCGGCTCGCCGGCGGCGCTGCTGGCCCATCTGGCCATCGTCATCGTCGGGGCCACCATCGGCGTCTGGCTGTTCTATGTGCAGCATCAGTTCGAAGGCGCCTCCTGGCGGCGCCACCCCGACTGGACCGCCCTCGACGCCGCCCTGCAGGGCAGTTCCCACCTGGCCCTGCCCGCGCCCCTGCGCTGGCTGACCGCCAACATCGGGGTCCACCACATCCACCATCTGGCCAGCCGCATCCCCTTCTACCGGCTGCCGGAGGTGCTGCGCGATCACCCGGGCCTGACCGGCAAGGGGGTCGATCTGGCCGGCGGCTGGCGGGCGCTGCGGCTGGCCCTGTGGGACGAGCGCCAGGGCCGGCTGGTGGGGTTCAGCCGCGCGATGCGGCGGTGAAGACCGCCAGCTGGTCGTCGAAGGCGCGCCGATAGGCGGGGCGGGCTTCGCCGCGGGCGATGTAGGCGGCGAGGCTGGGGTAGTCCTCCAGAATGCCCGAACTGATCAGCCGGCGCAGGACCGTCACCATCAACAGATCGGCGCCGCTGAAGGCGCCGTCCAGCCAGTCGGCGTCGCCAAGGTGGCGGGCAAGGTCGTCCAGCCGTTTGCGGATGATCTCGTCGAGGGCGCGCAGGCGGTGCTCGTACCAGGGCTGGTCCCGCTCCAGGATGGTGGCGAGGCTGCGGTCGAAGATCGGCGGCTCCACCGTGTTGAGGGCGGCGAACATCCAGGTGATTGCCCGGGCCCGGGCGTTCGGCGCGTCGGGCAGCAGGCCCGGATGGCGTTCGGCGATGTGGAGGATGATGCCGCCCGACTCGAACAGGGTCAGGTCGCCGTCCTCATAGGTGGGGATCTGGCCGAAGGGATGCAGCGCCTTGTGGGCGGGCTCCTTCATTTCGGGGAAGGTCAGAAGGCGGACCTCGTAGGGCTGGCCGACCTCCTCCAGCGCCCAGCGCACCCGCATGTCGCGGGCCAGGCCCTGGCCGCGGTCGGGCGAGGCCTTGAAGGCGGTGATGGTCGGGACGGTCTTGGCCATGGTCGCTCTCCGGACTGTTCACACCCTAGAGGACGAACGACCCGGGCGCCTCACGACAGCCCCGTGAACTTTTTCTCGCGGTCCCTCAGCCCCTCGACGCCGATGAACACCGCCCGGCCGCCGAAGGTGCGTTCGGTGCGGTCGTCACTGGGGCCCGGATGGGGCTGCAGTCCCCGAAAACCGTGGCCCCTGGGGGCCGTCAGCCGGTCCAGGCCAGGCTGCCGGACCAGCCGCCGCCGAGAACCCGGAAGAGGGTGACCGACGCCCGGGTGGCGTCGGCCTGGGCTGTCGCGCTGGCCTCCTCGACGTCCAGAAGCCGCCGCTGGACGTCGAGGGCGTCCTTCAGGCTGAGGCCGCCGAGGTTGTAGGCGGTCAGGGCGGTGTCCCGGGCGCTGGTCAGCGCCGAGCGGCTTTGCGCGAGGTCGATCGCATGCCGGTTGCCGCGCGACACGCTCGAGAAGGCGTCCTCGGCCTCGCCGGCGGCCCGCAGCACCGTGGCCTTGTAGAGGGCGGCGGCTTCGCGGGTTCGCCCGCGCGCGCCCTCCACCCCGCCGCGGGCGGCGCCGAAGTCGAACAGTCGGCCCGACACGGTCGCGGACCCGGCGGACTGAACGGAGTCGTCGGAAAACAGGTCCGACCAGTCCGAGGACAGCAGGCCGACCAGGCCCTGGATCGACAGGCGGGGGTAGTAGGCGGTCAGCGCCTCGGCCACGCGCGCGTCCGCGGCCGCCAGACGGCGTTGCGCCGCATGGATGTCCGGCCGGCGGACGAGCAGGCCGGCGGGGCCGTCCTGGGTGGTGACCGCCAGCGCCGAGGGGATCGCCCCCTCGCCGAGCAGGGCGGCGGCATGGCCGGGCGAGCGTCCCGAAAGCAGGTCGATACGATTGTAGGTCTCGTCCAGGGCCGCCTCGATCGGCGTGAGCCCGGCCCGCGAACCCGCCAGGTCGGCGTCGGCCTGGTCGCGTTCGAAGCGGGAGGCCGAGCCTTCGGTGAACCGCCGGGCGACCAGGGCCTGGATCTGGCCGTTGGTGTCGATGCGCGCCCGGGCGATCTGGCGGCGGGCCTGCAGCTCGCGGGCGGTGATGTAGGCGGTGGCGATCTCGGCGGCCACGGTCAGCCGGGCGTCGTCAAGCTGCGCCGCGGCGGCCTCCTGGTCGGCGACCGCGGCGCGCCGGCCGGCCGCCACCCTGCCGAACAGGTCCAGCTCCCAGGAGGCGGCGGCGCTGAGGCCATAGAGGCTGCTGGTGCGATCGTAGTCGGGAAAGGCCGAGGCGATCCGGGCCAGCGGGTCGTTCAGCGATTGCCGCTGGGTGGAGGCCGAGGCGCCGAGCGTCCCCGAGGGCAGCTGGTTGGAGCGGGCGATGCGGGAGGCGCCGGCCGCCTGCTGCAGCCGGGCCGCGGCCGCCTCGATGTCGAGATTGCCCAGCAGGGCCTGCTCGACGACCCGGTTGAGGGTCGGATCGCCGAAGGCGCGCCACCAGTTGCGCTCCACCTCCGCCGTCTTCAGGCCGGCCGTCTCCAGCGTGGCGGCGCGGAAGCTCGGCGCCACGGCCACCTCGGGGGGCGGGGACGGATGGCCCGCGCAGGCGGAAAGGGCTATTGAGCCAAGCAGAACCAGAGTGACGCGGGCGATCATGGCCATGCACCTTGTTTGATATAGAATGATGGAATAGAACGTTTTTCATGAAAAGCAATAGCCCGCCTTCCGCAAGCGCCCCAAAGCGCCCTGGCCGGCCGACGGTCGATCGGCGCGAGGAGATCCTCGAGGTCGCCGAGCGGCTCTATGACGCGATCGGGTATGAGAAGACGACGCTGGGCGACGTGGCGCACGAGCTGGGGATGTCGCCGGCCAACCTCTACCGCAGCTTTCCCAACCGCCAGGCCCTCGACGAGGCGATCGCCGAGCGCAAGCTGTCGGTCATCGAGGACCGCGCCTGGACGACGGCGCGGGCCGGAGGCGATGCCGGGGAGGTGCTGAAAACGCTTAGTCGCGGCGTGCTTGAGGACACCAAGCGGCTGACGCTGAGCGAGAATCGCATGAACCAACTCTGCGCCACCGCGGCGCGTGAGCGATGGCCGGTCATCGATGCCTATCTCGACGGGCTTCGCGGCGCGGTGCGCCACATCATCATGGACGGACAGAGGGCCGGCGCCTTCGCCAAGTCCGATCCGGAAGAGCTGGCCGACACGGTCTGCGCCGCCCTCTCGCGCGTGTGGAATCCGCTCATGATCCAGATGTTCTCCAAAGAGGACCTGGCGGATACCAGCGACCGGATCTGCACGCTGTTATCTAAAGGCATGTCGATATAAAATGACAGATAACAACATTTTTCATCTTTATTTTGGGAGCGGCAGGCGCTAGGAGCGGCGGGTAACCTCATGCGAGCTCCCTCATGGTCGTCTCCCCATCCCGCGCCGCGCCCCTGCTGCTGGCGTTCGCCCTAGCCGCCTGCAGCCCTCACGCCCCGAAGGAAGAGCCGGCGCTGTTCGTCCGCACTGCGCTGGTCGGCGACGCCCAGGCGGGCGCCCTGCGCTACACCGGGGTGGTCCGGGCGCGCACCGAGAGCGACCTCGGCTTCCGGGTCGGCGGCAAGGTGGTGCAGCGGCTGGTCGATCCCGGCCAGACGGTCCGTCGGGGGCAGGCCCTCATGCGGCTCGATCCGTCCGACCTGCAGCTGACGGCCGGCGCCGCCGGCCAGGAGGTCCAGGCGTCAGAGGCCCGGCTGGCGCAGACCGTCGCCGAGGAGGAGCGCCAGCGCCGGTTGCTGGAGGCCGGCGCGGTGTCGCGGTCGTCCTATGACCTGGCGCTCGCCAACGCCCGGTCGGCCCGCGCCGCGCTGGCCGCCGCCCGGGCCGGCGCCAGCCAGGCGAGGAACCAGGCCGGCTACGCCACCCTCTACGCCGACGCCGACGGGGTCGTGACCGAGGTCATGGCCCAGCCGGGGCAGGTGGTCGCCGCCGGCATGATCGTGGCCCGCCTGGCCCGGTCGGGAAGCCGGGAGGCGGCGCTGTCCATCCCCGAGACCCAGGTCAGGGACCTGCCCCGCCAGGGGCAGGCCTGGCTGTACGGATCCAACGAGCCCATGCAGGCGCAGCTGCGCGAGCTTTCCGGCGCCGCCGATCCGCTGTCGCGCACCTTCGACGCCCGTTTCGTCCTGAACCGGACCGACATTCCGCTGGGCGCCACGGTCACGGTGGCCTTGCAGCGACCGACGACCGCGCAGGTTCAGGTCCCCCTCTCCGCCCTGTTCGACAACGGGCATGGCCCGGGCGTCTGGGTGGTCCGGGACGGGCGGGTGAGCTTGCGGCCTGTGAAGGTGATGGCGCTGGGCGAGGAGCAGGCCGCCATCGCCGCCGGCTCCCTGGCTCAGGGCGAGCGTATCGTGACCCTCGGCGCGCAGCTGCTGCGCCAGGGCCAGCGGGTGCGTCTGACCTCCGGCGCGGCGGTGCGGTCGTGAAGTTTCCGAACCTCTCGGCGGTCGCCGTCCGCCACCCCTCCGTCACCCTGTTCCTGATCATCGCGGTGCTCGCCGCCGGCATCTTCGCCTTCTTCAACCTCGGTCGCGCCGAGGATCCGGGGTTCACGGTCAAGGTCATGACCGTCACCGCCGTCTGGCCTGGAGCCACGGCCAAGGAGATGCAGGAGCAGGTCGCCGACCGCCTCGAAAAGCGGCTGCAGGAACTTCGCTACTATGACCGCGTCGAGACCTCGGCCCGTCCCGGCGTGGTCAACATGACCGTGACCCTGCTGGACACCACCCCGCCCGCGGCGGTTCCGGAGGAGTTCTACCAGGCCAGGAAGAAGCTGCAGGACGAGGCGATCCGCCTGCCCCGCGGCGTCATCGGTCCGATCGTCAACGACGAATTTTCCGACGTCTACTTCAGCCTCTTCGCCCTGCAGGCCGCGGGCATGCCGCATCGCGAGCTCGTGCAGGAGGCCGAAGACCTGCGCGAAAGGCTGCTGCAGGTCGACGGCGTCAAGAAGGTCAATATCATCGGCGAGCAGGGCCAGCGCATCTATGTCGAGCTGTCGTACCGGCGGCTGGCGACCCTGGGGATCGCGCCGGACCGCCTTATCGGAGCGCTGTCGCAACAGAACCTGCTGACCGGCGACGCCGCCGTCCAGACCGGCGCGCAATCGGTCAACATCCGCGTGTCGGGCGCCTTCGACGGCGTCGAGGCGGTGCGGAACACGCCGATCGTCATCGATGGCCGCAGCTTCAGGCTCGGCGATATCGCTGAGGTGCGTCGCGGCTACGAGGATCCGGCCTCCTACCTGGTCCGCCACAACGGCGCGCCGGCCGTCGTCCTGGGTGTCGTCATGCGCGAGCGCTGGAACGGCACCAAGCTGGGCGAGGCCCTGGCGGAGACCGTCGAGACCCTGCGCGAGGAGCTTCCGGCCGGGCTGACCTTCACCCAGGTGGCCGACCAGTCGAAGAACATCGAGGAGGCCTATGGCGAGTTCATGATGAAGTTCGCGGTCGCGCTGTCGGTCGTCATGATCGTCAGCCTGATCGCGCTGGGCTTCCGGGTGGGGCTGGTGGTCGCCGCCGCCGTGCCCCTGACGCTTGCGGCCGTCTTCGTCATCATGCTGGTGACCGGCCGGGACTTCGACCGCATCACCCTGGGGGCGCTGATCCTGTCGCTCGGCCTGCTGGTCGACGACGCCATCATCGCCATCGAGATGATGGTGGTCAAAATGCAGGAGGGCCTCGACCGCGTCGCCGCCGCGACCTTTGCCTGGGGGGCGACCGCCGGTCCGATGCTGGCCGGCACCCTGGTCACGGTCATCGGCTTCCTGCCGGTTGGTTTCGCCCAATCCGCCGCCGGGGAGTACGCCGGCAACATCTTCTGGATCGTGGCGTTCGCCCTGCTCGTGTCGTGGATCGTCGCCGTCTACTTCACCCCCTACCTCGGCCTGAAGATGCTGCCCCGCATCGAACCGAAGCCGGGCGGCCATGACGCCATCTACGCGACCCCGCGCTACGAACGGCTGCGGTCCTGGGTGCGCGGCGCGGTGAACGCCCGTGGCCGCGTGACCCTGGTCGTGGTCGCCGCCCTCCTGCTGGCCGGCGTCCTGCTCGCGCTCGTCGTGCCCAAGCAGTTCTTCCCGGTCTCGGATCGGCCGGAGCTTCTGGTCGAGGTGTCGATGCCCAAGGGCACGAGCATCGGCGCCACCCAGGCCCTGGTCGAGCGGATCGAGGCGGACGTCCGCAAGCTGCCGCAGACCCGGTTCGTCGATTCCTACATCGGCGCCGGCGCCCCGCGCTTCTTCCTGTCGCTCAACCCCGAGCTTCCCGACCCCTCCTTCGCCAAGCTGATCATCCTCACCGACGGGCACAAGGACCGCGACGCCCTGCGCCGCGCCCTGAACGCCCGCATCGAGGCGGGGGCCTATCCGGAAGCCCGCGTCCGGGCGAACACCCTGCTGTTCGGGCCTCCCGTCGCCTATCCCGTCGCCTTCCGGGTCTCTGGCCCGGACCTGGACCGGGTGCGGTCGATCGCGGCGCGCACCGCCGAGATCGTCCGGGCCGAACCGCGCGCTCATGAGGTCAATCTGGACTGGGGCCAGCGCGCGCCCATCGTCCGGCTGCGGTTCGACGAAGCCCGGCTGCGGCTCCTCGGCCTCGATCCGGCCAGCGTGTCGCAGCAGGTCGGCGCCCTGGTTTCCGGCGCGACGGTCTCCCAGATGCGGGTCGGCGAGCGGACGGTGGACGTCGTCGTGCGGGCCGCCAAGGACGAACGCGAAGATCTCGCGGACCTGGGCAATCTGGTCATCACCACCGCGGACGGCCGCTCCGTGCCGCTCTCCGGCGTGGCCAGCCTGGTCACCGAATGGGAAGATCCCATCCTGCTCCGCCGGGACCGCCAGCCCACCATCACGGTGCGGGCGGACGTCGCGCAGGGGGTTCAGCCGCCCGTCGTCACGGCCGCGCTGCTGCCCAAGCTCGCGGCCCTGAAGGCCTCGCTTCCGCCCGGCTACGCCATCGCCACGGCCGGCACGGTCGAGGAGTCCGGCAGGGCCAACGCGGCGCTGGCCCCGATCTTCCCGGTGATGATCCTGCTGATGCTGACCGTCATCATGCTCCAGACCCGGTCCTTCAAGATGACCGGCCTGGTCTTCGCCACGGCGCCCTTGGGCCTGATCGGGGCGGCGCCGGCGCTGGCCATCATGGGCATGCCGTTCGGCTTCAACGCCATCCTCGGCCTGATCGGCCTGGCCGGCATCCTGATGCGCAACACCCTCATCCTCGTCGACCAGATCGAGGCCGAGCGGGCCCGGGGACTGGACCAGGGGGACGCCGTGGTGGAGGCGACCGTCCGCCGCGCCCGGCCGGTGCTGCTGACCGCCCTGGCGGCTGTGCTGGCCTTCCTGCCGCTCACCTTGTCGACCTTCTGGGGAACGCTGGCGGTCGTGCTGATCGGCGGCACCCTGGTGGGCACGGCGCTGACGCTGTTCTTCCTGCCCGCCCTGTACGCCCTTTGGTTCGGCGCCGGGCGGGACCCCGCGGCCGCGCCGGCCGGCAAGCGGATCGACTGGGCCGCCGGCTGGCGGGCGGGTTGGGGTCGACTGACGGGATTCAGCCGCCCGGCGCCGCGGTGACACCGCAGCTGGCCGACCTCCTCCGACGCCCAGCCGACCCGCATGTCGCGCCCCGGCTCAGCCCCCTGTCGGAGGCGCCGAGAAGTCGAACTGCGGGGGCTGTTCCCGCTTCGGGCCGGCGCCGAAGCTGTAGGTAAAGCCGATGAACATCGCCCGGCCGCCGAAGGTGCGTTCGGTGCGGTCGGCGTAGGTGGCGGTTTCGGACCGGGTGACGTCGCCGAAGTCGTCCAGCAGGTCGCGGACGGTGGCCTGGAAGGCCCATTTGTCGTTCAGCTTGCGGCGGTAGCCGAGGTTCAGCATGCCGCCGGCCTCGCGCTTGCCCTGGGCCAGCAGGCTCTCGCCCTGCCAGAAGCCGGAGATCTGCAGGAAGTCCTCAGGGGTCGGCTGCCAGTTGAGGCTGGCGCGGCCGCTGACCACCGTACCGGAGCGGTCGCTCGACCCGGGGATGCCGGCGGCGTCGATCTCCTGGCGGTAGAGGTTGAGGCTGGCGTTGTACTTCAGGGTCTTGGTCAACGGGCCGTTGGCGACCAGCTCGACGCCCAGGTCGCGCCGCGAGCCGAGGTTCTCCGGCCGGGTGAGGAGGACGCCGCCGCCGACGTCGGTCGCCACCTCGGTGAAGGCCTTGTCGGTGTCGCGGAAGTAGAGGGTGGCCTGGTAGAAGGCGCCCTTGTGCCGCAGCTGGTACATCAGCTCGTAGGCGTCGGTCTCCTGCGGCTTCAGGTCCGGGTTGCCCGAGCGCAGGTTCAGCGGGTCCTGGTAGCTGGTGAAGGGGTTGAGCAGGAAGGGCGGCGGGCGCTGGATGCGGCGGCTGTAGCTGGCCTTCAGCGACTGGGCGTCGGTCAGCTGGTAGTTCAGGTGCAGGGTCGGGTAGAGGCGCAGATAGTCCTGGGTCTCGGTGACGCCGCCGGTCACCGAGCGCAGTTCGAGGTCGGCGTACTCGACCCGCAGGCCCAGCTGGGTCGACAGCTTGCCGAAGGGGCGTTCGTAGGTGGTGTAGAGGGCGTGGACCTGCTGGTCGACCTCGAAGCGGTTGGTGACGAAGGGGTCGGGGACCATGGCGTTCGGGGCCGGGCCGCGGGAGGTGGCCTGGCGGAAGGTGACGTCCCGGGTCTCCAGCTCGTAGCCGGCCCGCAGCTTGCCCTCGCCCGGCATCGGCCGGACGTAGGCGCTGGTGAAGCCGACGATGAACAGGTTGAAGCGGTTGTCGGTCGCCTCGTAGAGGTCAGGGGCGGCCGGGATGTCGAAGTCGTAGACGGAATCGAAGGCGACGTGGCCGCGGCTGCGGTCGAGGCGCAGCTCGTTGGTCCACTCGTGGCCCTCGGCGAAGCGGCTGAGAATCCGCCCCGTCGCGCCAAGATTGTCGCCCTGGAAGCCGAACTTCAGGTCGCGGCCGTAGGCGGCGGTGGTGACGCCGAGGGCGTCGACGGTCTCCAGGGTCTCGGGACCCTCGCCGACGTTGTCGATGTCGTTGCCGCGCAGTTCGGCCGACAGCTGGATCACCTTGCCCAGGCGGTACTCGACGCCGAGCCGGCCGATGGCGACATTGGCCGGGCCGCCGAAGGCCTGGGTCTGGCGGGTGGTGGACAGGACGTCGCCGGTCAGGGGATCGAGCCGGTCGCGGGTGCGGTCGCTGGTCTGCTGGCCGCGGTCGTGGCGGTAGCTGACGTCGCCGCTGAGGGTCAGCTTGTCCTTCTGCCAGGAGCCGCCGGCGCCGAGGTTCCAGCGCCCTTCGTCGCCGAGGTTGGCGCGGACGTTGCCGGTGGCGACCACGCCGGGCTTGGGGGCGGTGGGCTTGGTGATCAGGTTGATGACGCCGCCGGAACCTTCCGGGCTGTAGGCGGCGCTGGGGTTGGTCATCACCTCGATGCGGCTGTACTGGTCGGCCGGCAGCGACAAGATGGCCTGGGCCCGGCCGTCGCCGGACAGCATGCCGGAGGGGCGGCCATCGACCAGGATGGTGACGTTGGAATCGCCGCGCAGGGAGACGTTGCCCTGGGGGTCGACATCGACGCTGGGGACGTTGCGGAGGGCGTCGGCGAGGGTGCCGGTGGTGGCCTGCAAGTCCTTGGCCAGGCTGTAGCTGGTGGAGTCGATCGAGGTGCGGACCTCGTTGGCCTGGCCGCTGACGACGACGCCCTCGACCTCCTTCGAGGTCTCGCCTTCCTTGGCGGGCGCGGCCTGGGCGGCCGGCTTCGGCTCGCCCTGCGGGGGCGGGGCGGGGGGCGAGGCGGAGGTCTGGGCGAAGGCGGATCCCGCCATGGCCGCGAGCGCGGCGCCGACAAGCAGACCGGACCGAAGCGAAGTCACCAGCGTATCCCCCAACACAGCGGGGACGACGCCCCGAAACTGGGGAGATTGGCTATAGCTGTCGCCGGTCTTGCGGAAGTTACTTCTTGGTCATGATGGCAATCAGAGCGGAATCTCAACGCCATCTGCATTATTACTAATAGTTCATCTTCGATGCGTGCTTAAAAGCAACCCCTATGCAAGGTCGTTGCTGTGACGGTCCCTAGGCCGCCCTGTCCGTTCCGCGCAGCATGTCCAGCTCCGCCGCCAGATCTTCCAGCCGATAGGGCTTGGCCAGCAGGCGCAGGCCCTCGTTCGAGGCGGCGATGGCCGCCTCGCTGTAGCCGGTGGTCAGCAGGATCGGCAGCTGCGGCCGCAGCACGGCGACCTTGCGGGCCAGGCCGATGCCGTCCAGTTCGCCCGGCATGACCATGTCGGAGAACAGCAGGTCGAACCGCTCCTCGGCCTCGATCAGGTCCAGGGCGCTGCCGGCCGTCGGGGCGCGGCGCACGCTCCAGCCCAGTTCCTCGAACATCTGGCAGACGAAGGCGGCGACGCCCTCGTCGTCCTCGACCACCAGCACCCGGCCATCGCCCGGCCGGGCGACCAGCGGCCGGTTGGCGGCGGGGCGGCGGGGCAGGGGCTTGTCGGACCTCGGCAGATAGAGGAAGACCTGGGCGCCCTTGCCCGGCGCGCTCTCGATCCGGATGGCGCCGCCGGAGGCGCGGATGAAGCCATAGACCTGGCTGAGGCCCAGGCCGGTGCCCTTGCCGACCTCCTTGGTGGTGAAGAAAGGCTCGAAGACGCGGGCCATGACCTCGGGCGACATGCCGCCGCCGGTGTCGGAGATGCCCAGCTTGACGAAGTCGTGGCCCTCCTCGCCGCCCTCTTCCGGGCTCGCGGCCTGCTGGTTCTCGGCAGTGATGGTGATCTCGCCGCCCTGGGGCATGGCGTCCCGCGCGTTGACCGCCATGTTGAGCACGGCGACCTCCAGCTGGCCGGGGTCGATCTCCACCGGCCACAGGTCGTCCGGCAGCTTCATGCGGACCTTGATGTCTTCGCGCAGGGAGCGTTCGAGCAGCAGGCGCATGCCCTCCAGCCGCTCGGCGACATCGACGACCTCGGGGTGCAGCGGCGTGCGGCGGGCAAAGGCCAGCAGCTGGCGGGTCAGGCTGGCGCCGCGGTCCAGGGCCTGGCGGATACCTTCGCGCAGGCGGGTGCGGCGGGTCTCGTCGGTGGTCCGGTCCAAGAGGTCCATGCCGCCCGAGGCGACCATCAGCAAGTTGTTGAAGTCGTGGGCGACGCCGCCGGTCAGCTGGCCCATGGCCTCCATCTTCTGGCTCTGTCGCAGAGCCTCCTCGGCCTTTTCGCGCTCGGCGATTTCGACGGCGAGGTCCTCGTTCTTGGCCTGCAGCAGGCGGTTGGCCCGCAGGGCGGCGGCCTGGGCCGAGCCCAGCACCATGACCAGCAGGCTGGCCATCAGCACCAGCATGGCGGTGCCGCCGTGGCGGGCCAGGATGGCCAGCATGGGTTCCGGCTGGGTGCGCAGGTAGACGAGGCCGATCCTCTTGCCGTCCTGGGTGATCGGGGCGGTAACCGCCATGCGGCCGTCGAAGGGCCGGCGGCCGGAGACCACCTCGCCGTAGCTGGCCAGGTAGCCGCCCGGCAGGGCGAAGCGGGCGATCCGCTGGCCCTGGGCGTCGAAGATGCTGGCCGCCTCGATGTCGGCGTTGGAGCCCATGGCGTTGGCGTATTCCTGGGCCGCGCTGCGGTCGTCGAAGACCACGGCGGCGCTGACCGTGGCGGCCAGCACCCGGGCCTGCGAGGCCAGGTCACTGCGCAGGCGGTCGCGGTAGATGCTCTCGGAGTAAAGGGCGATCAGCACCCCGGCGGCCAGCAGCGCCACGGCGCTGATCAAGGTCAGGGCCTGTTTCCAGCGACGGATGATCGGCCGGGTCCGGCTCATGCCCGTCTCCGCACGCTGAGGGCCAGGCTCATCAGTTTGGAGCTGATGGTCAGGCCGTTGTCGGCCGCCGCCTGGTCGTCGATGGCGAACCGCACCCGGTTGTCCTTGATCGTGAAGTGGACGACGCCGTGGGTCGGTTGCCTGGCCCCGTCGGTGACGGTCAGCACCGGGGCGCCGCGCACCACCTTGAGGGCGTCCTTGACCTGCTGGCCGTTCAGCTGGCCGAGGTAGAGGACGTGGCAGTCGCGGCTGGCGGCGGCGATGCGGCGGACCACCACCGGATGCTCGCCGATCTTCTGGCCGACCACGGCCTTGTCGAGCAGGGCGCCGAAGGGATCGGGACCGACGACGCAGATGACGAAGGCGCTGTCAGAGGCGGCGAAGCTGCGCGGCGGCCAGTCCACGAAGGGGGCGAACTTGGGCAGGTAGGCGGCCTTGACCGGGTATTCGAGCGACTGGCTGCGGGCGCTGGCGACGTCGCCGAGAAGGGAAAGGGGCACAGCCAGACACAGGGAGGCGATCAGCGCACCGGCCCAGGCCCCCCTCCATCCCAACTGACGCGCGCCGACGGACAATCAATATCTCCAGCGCAGACCAAGGTGGACCGTCCGGCCGATCTGCCGGCGCGTGCCGGCGTTGTCCGATTCGTAGTGCATCTCTTCGAGGAGATTGTGACCGGCCAGGGACAGCTCCAGGTTCTCATTCAGCCGCCAGCCCAGGCGGGCGTCGGCCTCGACGTAGGACGGCGTGCCCAGGCGCAGGTCATCGACCGCCCGCAGGGAGACGTCGAAGGCGACGGTCTCGGTCAGGTCGGCCTGCGATCGCAGGGTGGCCTGGAAATCGGGATCGTCGCCCTGCGAGGCGATGGAGGTGATGTCGCGGCTGCCCGGTTTGAGCTCGAAGTCGGTCTGCATGGCGAACAGGCCGGCGCTGAGCCGCCACATCGGGGTGACGTCCCAGGTCGCCCAGATTTCGGTCCCCCAGGTCGTGCCGCGGGCGGAATTGGCCAGGCGGAACGGCACGAAGGTCACGGGTGTGTAGTCGGCCGTCCGCAGGTCGTCGTAGTCGTTGTAGAACAGCGACACCGACAGGGTGGTGGTGGCCGTGGGCTGGCCGCGGTAGCCCAGTTCATAGGCCCACAGCTCCTCGCGCTGGAAGGAGCCGCCCTCGAGGAAGCCCGGGGCGGTGAGGTTGCGGTCGATGCGCGAGGGCACCCGCACGGCGCGGGAGGCCGCCGCCCACAGAAAGGCCTTGTCGCCCAGCCGCCAGCCGAGGCGCACGGAGGGCAGGGGTTCGATGTCACGGAAGGACCCGGTTTCGAGTTTCAGGCCAAGGGTGACGGTGAGGGCGTCGTTGAGCCGCCACTGGTCCTGCACGAACAGGTTGGCCTGGTAGAGGTCGCGCTGCTCGGGATCGAGGAAGGCGAAGAAGGTCGGCGGGCTGATGACCTCGTCGTCGATGAAGCGGTAGCCGGCGCCCCAGACGATGTCGTGGCCGGCGAACGGCGTCAGGGCGTGCTGCAGGGCGATGTCCCAGGTCTGGGTGTCGCTGTTCAGGCCGGAGAGGTCATCCCGGATGTTGCGGTCGTAGTAGGCCTGGAGCTCGAGGTGGTTGCTGTCCCCGAAGGCGTGCGTCCAGCGGCCCAGCAGGTTGCCGCCGGTGAAGTCGCCGCCGACCGTGAGCCCATCGACCTGTCGGTCATAGGCGTCGCCCTGGACGGTGAGGGTGTCG
The DNA here is from genome assembly GCF_058809015.1 of Caulobacter sp. GW821-FHT11A05. Classification (NCBI taxonomy): domain Bacteria; kingdom Pseudomonadati; phylum Pseudomonadota; class Alphaproteobacteria; order Caulobacterales; family Caulobacteraceae; genus Caulobacter; species Caulobacter sp. GW821-FHT11A05. Next base: position 256,534 of record NZ_JBXASF010000005.1, read on the forward strand.
TCGCCGAGGCGCCAGTCGGTGCGGAAGCCGAACTGGGCCCCTTCGAAGTCGTCACCGGTCTCGGCCCCCGACGGCAGGTAGCTGGAGCGGCGGACGAACCGGCTGGCATAGACGCGGTAGGCGCCGGCCTGGCCGATCAGGCCGCCGTGGCGGACGGTGGCCTGGCCTTCGTCCTCGCCGCCGAAGACATCGACCAGCAGCCCCTGGCTGTCGAAGGCGCTCTTGCTGACGACGTTGATCACGCCGTTGACGGCGTTGGCGCCGTAGAGGGCGCCGCCCGGGCCGCTGATCACCTCGATGCGGTCGATCTCGCTGAGCGGGGTGTCGTGCGCGTCCCACTGCACGCCGGAGGCCAGCGGCGAGTAGATGCTGCGGCCGTCGATCATAACCAGCAGCTTGTTGGCGGTTTCCTTGGAATTGAAGCCGCGGGCGGTGATGGCGTAGTTGGCCGAGTCGATCTGCTGGACCTGCAGGTTGGGGGCCAGCCGCAGGGCCTCGGGCAGGCTGACCGCGCCGGAGCGATCGATGTCCAGGCCGGAGACGACGTAGATCGCCGCCGCCGCCTCGCTGATCGATTCGGTGCGCTTCGAGACCGAGGTGATCTGCAGGTCGGTCAGTTCCTCCAGGCTCAGCCGGCTGAGATCGGGGGTGTCGCCGACGGCGTCCGTGGTCGCCGCCTGGGCCGCGCCGGCCAGGATGCAGGCGAGGAGGAGCACGACCCCTCCGACTAAACCCCCTCCGCCGACCTTGCTGCTCAATGCCGCCCCCCGACCTCGGGTTTCGCCGCCGGTTCGCGACGCACCCCGGGTTCAACCGACGACAACGCGAATCAACGTCCAGGGTTCCAGCGCACCATATGGTTGTTTCCCCGGCCCCGCGAGGTTGCTTCACCCGCCCCTAAAAACGCGTTAACTGTTGGAGCTCAGCGCCGGCCGGGCCGGATGCGAGAAGGGGGCTTTGCCATGTTCGCCGCGTTTCCGCTGCTGGCCATTCCGGTGGTCGTCTACAACCTGATCGTCCTGACCCTGCCGGGCGGGTTCGGATCGCAGGACGCCCAGCTTCAGCTGACCGGGCCCTTGTTCACCATCACCATGACGTCGGGCTCGCCCTGGGCGGTCAGCCTGTCGGACCTGTTGCTGGCCGGCAGCCTGGTGGTGCTGTTCATCGAGCTTCTGAAATCGACGACCAGCCGGCGCATCGCCATCATCAACCACTCACTGTCGATGCTGCTGTTCATCATCTGCCTGGTGGAGTTCCTGCTGGCCCCGGCCTTCGCGACCTCCACCTTCTTCCTGATGACGGTGATGGTGCTGCTCGATGTGCTGGCCGGCTTCATCGTCACCATCGTCGCCGCCCGTCGCGACATCGACTTCGGGCCTGGGGGCGATGTCGGCTAGGTGAGGATGGTGAAGATCAGGGCGACGACGGCGACGTCCATGGCTTTGATCAGGATGCTGGTCACTTTGGGCTCCGAAACAGGGTTATCACCCGGTTAAGCAAGACCGGCGCCAGTTGGAGTGTTCCCCTTTGGCCCTGTTCTTCGACGTCGACTGGTACGAGGCGCGGTTGGCCGAGCGCGGCCTGTCCAGGGCCGTGCTGGCGGCGGTTTCCGGCATGAGCGAGGCCGATCTGGCCCTGGTGTTCAAGGATCAGCGCGAGCTGTCGGCGGCCGAGGTGGCGGCGTTTGCCGAGCTGCTGGGGGTGTCGCCGGTGGAGGCGGCGGTGCGCGCCGGGGTGTCGACGCCCGTGCCGGGAAGTGACCCCCTGGCAAGGATTGCCGAGCTGGAACGGCGCGTGGCGGCGCTGGAGGCCAAGCTGGCGCGGTAACGCGCCGTGGTTCCTCCCTCCCCTTTATGGGGAGGGACAGCGAGGCGAAGCCTCGCAGGGTGGGGAACTCAGGTTCAAGTTGGGACGGTGAGGGGTCTGGGGGGCCTGGACGGTTGGCTCTGGGTGGGCGGGCATCCGACTTCCCCACCCTGACGGCTTCGCCGTCTGTCCCTCCCCAAAAAGGGGAGGGAGGCGCGTCAGCGCCTTACCCCTGTGTCTAGATCGCCGTCTTCTTGATCAGGCCCTTTGGGGGCCGGCGGTCGGCCGGGCCGGAGTATTCGGTCTCAAGATACGCCGATCGCGCCGTTTCCACCGTGCCCGGCGCCTTCAGCCCGCGCTTCACGCCCGGTTGGCCGAGCAGCTGCGCCGCGAACGCCGCCTGACCGTCGAGCGGCGGCGGCGAAGTATGTTCATGGGCGTGGGGAGCGGAGACCGGGACGGGCAGGTTGGAGGCCGCTTCCGTCGCCGAAGCCTCCGGCGCGTCACGGTCCTCGCGCCGACGCTCGTACTGGCGACGGTCACCGTAGGGCCTGGTCGGGTCGAGCCGTTCGGTCATGGCCCTCAGTATGGGTCAGACGGGTTAAGACTTCGACGCCAGCTTGTCGATCTGGGCCCGCATCGCCTCGACCTGCTTTTTCAGCTCATTGAGGCTGTCGTCATCGCTGGGCGGCGCGGCGGCGGGGGCCGGGGCGGCGCCGGCGGCGGGGTCCTCGCCGCGGCCGTAGGCGAAGGGCGAGAACATCTTCATGGCCCGCTCGAACAGGACCATGTTCTGGCGCACCTGGTCTTCGAAGCCGGCTATGCCGGTGGCCTGGCCGAAGGGTCCGCCGAACTGGGCGCGCATGCGCTCCTGCTGCTGGGCGAAGGTCTGCAGACTCATCTCCAGGTAGCTGGGCAGGAAGGCCTGCATCTGGTTGCCGTAGAAGCCGATCAGCTGGCGCAGGAACTGGATGGGCAAGAGGTTCTTGCCGTCGCCGCGGTTCTCTTCGTCGAAGATGATCTGGGTCAGGACCGAGCGGGTGATGTCCTCGCCGGTCTTGGCGTCGAAGACCACGAAGTCGGTGCCCTCGCGGGTCATTTCGGCCAGGTGTTCGAGGGTGACGTAGGAGCTGGAAGCGGTGTTGTAGAGGCGCCGGTTGGCGTACTTCTTGATCACCACCTTGTCGCCGGCCTCCCTGCCGGCGTCGGACTTGTCGGACATTTCGTTCCCGTTCTTGTGCGGTCAGGCCGCGTATCTTGCGCCGCACTATCGCGTAAGCGAAAGCTTTGCGCCACCCTTGCTCGCATTTGCGAAAAAGCCAACCAAATCGCCGTGACCGGATGACTCAGGCAGAGGGTTTGGGCATGGTGCGCTCGCCCAAAAAATGCGGCGGCGCAACATGCGACCGCCCACAGCGCTGACCGGAGCCCCGCCATGACCGACATCGTCATCGTTTCCGCCGCCCGCACCCCTGTCGGCTCGTTCAACGGGGCGTTGTCCAGCCTGCCGGCCCATGAGCTGGGCAAGATCGCCATCCAGGCGGCCGTGGAACGGGCCGGCATCGCGCTGGCCGATGTCGACGAGGTGATCATGGGCCAGGTGCTGCAGGCCGGCGCCGGGCAGGGTCCGGCGCGGCAGGCCGCGGTCAACGCCGGCATCCCGGTCGAAAGCCCGGCCTGGAGCGTCAACCAGCTGTGTGGTTCGGGTCTTCGCGCCGTGGCGCTCGCCGCGCAGCAGATCTCCTCGGGCGACGCCAGCATCGTCGTCGCCGGCGGCCAGGAAAGCATGAGCCAGAGCCCGCACGCGGCGCAGCTGCGCAACGGCACCAAGATGGGCGACCTGGGCATGGTCGACACCATGATCAAGGACGGGCTGATCGACGCCTTCCACGGCTACCACATGGGTCAGACGGCCGAGAACATCGCCGCCCGCTGGCAGATCACCCGCGCCGACCAGGACAACTTCGCGGTCACCAGCCAGAACCGCGCCGAGGCCGCCCAGAAGGCTGGCAAGTTCGACGCCGAGATCGCCCCCGTCACCATCAAGGGCCGGAAGGGCGACACCATCGTCGACAAGGACGAGTACATCCGCCACGGCGCGACGCTGGACAGCGTCTCGGGCCTGAAGCCGGCCTTCACCAAGGAAGGCTCGGTCACCGCCGCCAACGCCTCGGGCCTCAACGACGGGGCCGCCGCCCTGGTGCTGATGACGGCCGAGGAGGCCAGGAAGCGGGGCCTCAAGCCCCTGGCCCGCATCGCCAGCTGGGCCCACGCCGGGGTCGAGCCGGAGATCATGGGCACCGGGCCGATCCCGGCCATGAAGAAGGCGCTGGAAAAGGCCGGCTGGAAGGTCAGCGACCTCGACCTGGTCGAAAGCAACGAGGCCTTCGCGGCCCAGTCGCTGAGCGTGGTGCGCGAGCTGGGCCTCGACCCGGCCAAGACCAACGTCAACGGCGGCGCCATCGCCATCGGCCACCCGATCGGGGCCAGCGGCGCGCGCATCCTGACCACCCTGCTGCATGAGATGCAGCGGTCGGGAGCCAAGAAGGGCGCCGCGACGTTGTGCGTTGGCGGGGGGATGGGCGTGGCCATGTGCCTGGAAGCGCTCTGACCACCACAACTCCACAGAGACCACGGCCACAGCCTCGCCTAAGGTGGGGCCAATCAACGAAGCGCGAGGGAACATCATGAGCAGGGTTGCATTCGTCACCGGCGGCACGCGCGGCATCGGCCGGGCCATCGTCGAACGGCTGGTCTCCGACGGCATGAAGGTGGCCGCCGGCTACAGCGGCAACGAGGAGGCCGCCAAGGCCTGCGCCGACGAGCTGGGCGTGATGGTGGTGAAAGGGAATGTGGGAAGTTTCGACGACTGCAAGCGGGCGGCCGATCTGGTGGCCGCGGAGCTGGGGCCTATCGACGTGCTGGTCAACAACGCCGGCATCACCCGCGACGGCTTCTTCCACAAGATGACCTACGAGCAGTGGAGCGAGGTCATCCGGGTCAACATGGACTCGGCCTTCAACATGACCCGCCAAGTGATCGACGGCATGCGGAACCAGGGCTGGGGCCGGGTGGTCAACATCTCCTCGATCAACGGCCAGAAGGGCCAGGTCGGCCAGACCAACTACAGCGCCGCCAAGGCCGGGCTGATCGGCTTCACCAAGGCGCTGGCGCTGGAGAACGCCAAGAAGGGCATCACGGTCAACGTCATCTGCCCGGGCTATATCGACACCGAGATGGTCTCGGCGGTGCCGCAGAACGTGCTGGACGGCATCATCGCCGGCATCCCGGTCGGGCGCCTGGGCAAGGGCGAGGAGATCGCCGACATGGTCTCCTACCTGGCGGGCGAACGGGCGGGCTTCGTCACCGGCGCGACGTTCACGCTGAACGGCGGGCAGTATCTGGCGGCTTGATACGGCAGGCCGGCGGTGCGACACCACTCGCCGTCGGTGTCCGTAAATCCGGGGACACTATATAGATTTCCTGGACGACCAGCGATGCGACTTCCGCCAGGCGAAATCGGGAAATCTATATAGTGTCCCCGGATTTACGCTTGCCGGCGGAGGGGTGTGCTTGCGCTGCCACACCCTACGGCGCCTTGATCGGCGCCGTTTCCCAGTCCAAGATTCGCCCCAGTCGGAGTGCAGACACCGGGGCATGGCCGTAAGAGGTGCGAGATATCCAGCCGCCGCATTGGCGCTGGCGGCGGTGATCGCCGGTTTGTCCGCGCCCGCGGTGCATGCGCAGCCAAAGGGCGGCGGCTCGCCGTTCGGGTCGCTGGGGGACATGCTGTTCCCGGGCAAGCCGGAGAACCGCCCCGCCGCGCCGCCGGTGGCCCGCTACGTCTCCGAAACCGGCCAGGCCTTCACCCTCGACCGCTCGACCGCCAAGCCGATGCTGCGCTTCGAGGGCAGCAACGAGATCTGGGTGCTGGAGCCGCACACCGGGGCGCGGGGCGACACCCTCTACAAGAACGACGCCGGCCGGGTGGTGTTGCGCGACACCAAGGTCGGCGGGCTGATCCTGTTCACTCCCGAGCGCCGCGAGGGGGCCGCCGCCGCCCTGTCGGGGGAGACTCGGCCGATCCGCCTGGCGCCGGTGGACTACAAGTCGCTGATGCGCCGGCTGCTCGTGGCCAGCACCGTGGTCAGCAAGGCGGCGCGGCGGCAGATTCCCTTTCAGGCCGAGGCCTCGACCGCCTCTTCGGCGCTGATCGCCGACGCCGCCGTGGTGACGACCGACGGCCTGGTGCGGATGTCCAGGACCCCGGAAGGCCAGGCCCAGCTGCGCCGGGTCAACCTGGTGTTCCTGACCGAGGGCCCGCGCCCGGGCGTCATCCTGCGCCAGGGGGTGCTGATCGTGGTGGTCACGCCGCGCCTGGGGGTCAGCGGTCGGCCGTCGTCGGAACGCATCGTCTTCGCGGCCGCGCGCTAAACGATCCGGCCTTGCGCCACAAAAGTGTCCCGCGGGTAACACCTCGCCCATATTGAGCGGGCGTTCCCTATTTCGGGTCACATGGCCCTTGGACCCCAACGGAACTGGCTACATTTTGCGGCCGTCCTTCGGGGGGAGGGCAAAGGCCCTGGTCAGGCCCGCCGAGCTCGGCAGCTCGAGGCTTGACCAGGGCGACCCCCCAGCCTTTTCCCAGAATCTTCAGGCCGCGTCGGCCCGCGCCTCCAGGGCCAGGCCCGTCTGCGCCACCGACTGGACCAGCTGGCCCAGCCGCTGGACGATCATGTAGGCGCCGGCCAGCAGGGCCGGTTCCTGCATCCGCTCGACCGTGCACAGATAGCCCGAGCCTGACTTGACCACCCAGCCGCGTTCCAGGAATTCGACCAGCCGCCGGCGCACCACCTCGTAGGGCAGGTTCAGCCGCTCGGCGATCTCGCGCGGCTTGGCGGCGCGGCGCAGATTGTCCGGCGGCGGGGTATCGGCCCCGGCGTAGCGCTGGGCCAGGGCCGGGTCGTAGGTGATCCGCTCGGCGTTGGCCGACATGGCGGCGACGAAGACCAGGGCGTTGAACATCGTCTCATGCGGCCCGACGCCGGCCTCGAGCGTGCGCAGGAAGTAGTTGTGGATCAGGCGGTGGGCGGCGAGCTGGGCCTGCAGTTGGTCGCTGGACGGGGCGGGCAGGGGGCCGCCGTTGAAGGTGGCCGCGGTGACGCCCAGCGCCGCCAGGTTGCCCAGCAGCAGCCCAAAGCCCTCACAGACCCGCGCCGCCTCCGTCCGGGCGACGGCTTCGGCGACCGGCGCGGCCAGCGGGCGGCCATCGCGGGCGGCGATGCAGAGGCCGGCTTCCTCAAGATCCCGCACCTTGCGGCGCACGGTCTCGAACGGCAGGTTCAGGGAGCGGGCCAGGGCGCGGACCGAGATGCCGCGCTCGGGATCGGCCGAGGCCTGGACCAGGGCCAGCCAGGTGACCGCCCGGATGAAGTCGCCGTCATGGCGGGCGGTCAGCAGGCCGATCTCGTCGAGCAAATAGTCGGAGGCGCAGCGGAAGATCAGTCGCTGCAGGCCGCGTCGGGCTTCGGGATCGGATCCCCAGTCGGACATGGAACGTGTCGCCTCGCGGTTGAACGACCCGTTTCGAGGATTTGCACCTTGCGCGCCATCAGGCGATCCGTCGCTGCGACAACACGCCCTATGCTGACCTTGGGTAAGGCTCCCAGCCGGGCACGGCCATCTCGAAGCCCGAGAAGTCGAACCCCGGGGCCACGGTGCAGCCGACCAGGGTCCAGTCGCCGGTCGAGGCGGCGCTCTGCCAGACGCCGGCCGGGACGAAGACCTGCGGCTTCTCGCCCGCTTCCAGGTCCTTGCCCAGCTTGACCGTGATGGCCGTCTCGCCCTCGCGCGCCAGCTTCAGGGCCAGCGGGGCGCCGTCGTAGAAATGCCAGACCTCGACCGCGTCGACCCGGTGCCAAGCGCTCTCCTCCCCGGGCTGCAGCAGGAAGAAGATGGCGGTCGACTTGGCGCGGCCGTCGGGGCCGGGCTCGTCGCGGAAGGTTTCCTTGAACCAGCCGCCCTCGGGGTGGGGGGCGAGCTCCAGCAGGCTGATGATCTCGGAAGCGCTGATCACCCCTTGAACGCGTCCTTGGCCGCCCGCACGGCCCCGAAGGCCTCCGCCGGGTCGGCGATGTCGGGGCGCAGCAGCGGCGCGCGCAGGAAGGGGTTGGTGGCCTTCTCCAGGGCGATGCTGGTCGGCACGGTCGGCTCGCCCCGCTCGCGGGCGGCGAAGATCTGCTCGGCGCGGGCCTTCAGGGCCGGACCCTTGTCGACCGACAGGGCGAAGCGGGCGTTGGCGGCGGTGTACTCGTGCGCGCAGTAGACGGTGGTGTCCTCCGGCAGGGCGGCGACGCGCTGCAGGCTGGCCCACATCTGCGCCGCGTCGCCTTCGAACAAGCGGCCGCAGCCGAGGGCGAACAGGGTGTCGCCGACGAAGGCGATGTGATCCGCCGCATCGAAATAGGTGATGTGGCCGAGCGTATGGCCGCCGGTGTCGATGACGTCCAGGCGGGTTTCGCCCAGCATGACATGGTCGCCGTGAACCACCACCCGGTCGGGCGGGGCGATGCGGGCGACCTCGGCGGGGCCGACGACGGTGCAGCCGGTGGCGGCCTTCAGCGCCTCGTTGCCGCCGGCATGGTCAGGGTGCCAGTGGGTGTTGAGGATCAGGTCGAGGCCCCAGCCGGCCTTGGCCAGCTCGGCTTTGATGGCCTGCGCGTCCGGCGTATCGATACAGGCGACCTGGCCCGTGGCGTCGTCGCGAACGAGAAAGCCATAGTTGTCGGACAGGCAGGGGAACTGCCGGACGGTCAGGGTCATGCCTTCGCCTCAAACTGCGATTCAAACGACAGCGGGTGACGCCGCCGCGTCGCGCACCTTACATTGCCTGACAAGTGAAGCGGGAGACGCAATGCGTCGCGACGTGCTGGAACTTCGCGCCTTCTACGCCTCGGCCCGGGGCGGCGCGGCGCGTGAGATGCTCGGCCGCAAGGTGGTCGAGGCCTGGGGCGACGCCGCCGGCCTCGATGTGCTGGGCCTGGGCTATGCGACGCCCTTCCTCGATCCGCTGCGGCCCCGCGCCCGGCGGGTGATCGCCGCCATGCCGGCGCAGCAGGGGGTGGAGGTCTGGCCGGGCGGGCGCGGGAACCTGACCGTGCTGGCCGACGAATTCGCCCTGCCTCTGGCCAACGCCCTGTTCGACCGCATCCTCTGCGTCCACGCCCTGGAGGAGAGCGAGAGCGCCGGCGCCCTGCTCAGCGAGGTCTGCCGGGTGCTGGCCCCCTCGGGCCGGGTGATCGTGGCGGCGGCGGCGCGCAACGGCCTGTGGTCAAACGCCGAGGGCACGCCGTTCGGCCACGGCCGGCCGTTCACCCGCGGCCAGCTGGAGGACCTGCTGCGCGAGGCGGGGCTGGAGCCGACGGGCTATACGCGCGCGCTCTACGCGCCGCCCTTTGCCTGGGCGGCGCGCTGGGCCGACGGCTTTGAGCAGGTCGGGGCGCGGCTGTGGCCGGGTTTCGCCGGGGTGATCCTGATGGAGGCGGTGAAACAGACCTTCGCCGTCAAGCCACGCGGCTCGCGGGCGCGGATCCGCAGCCGTGCGCCCGGAATTTTGGCGCCGGTTCCGTCGGGGCGCGTTTCACGAGATCAGCCCTTTGACGGCGGGGCTCCGCGCGCCTAGCTATTGCGAGCGTCGCAAAGGATCCGCGCCATGAAGATGATCGTCGCCGTCATCAAGCCCAGCCGTCTCGACGCGGTGCTGGACGCTGTCACCGAGGCCGGCGCCTCCGGCCTGACGGTGACCGAGGTGCGCGGCTATGGCCGCCAGAAGGGCAAGACCGAGGTCTATCGCGGCGCCGAGTACGAGGTGAAGCTGCTGCCCAAGGTGAAGCTGGAGATCGCTGTGCCGGCCGACATCGTTGACACGGTGATCGAGGCCATCGTCCGCTCGGCCAACAGCAGCAAGATCGGCGACGGCAAGGTGTTCGTGCTCGACCTGGAACAGGCCCTGCGCATCCGCACGGGCGAGAAGGACGCGGCGGCAATCACGGGGTAGTCCTCCCTCCCCGAATGGGGAGGGTAGACGCGCGGTACGCGCGTCGGGTGGGGCTGTCGGCAGAGGCTGTTGGGATGCGGTGACCTACTTCCCCACCCGGCCTTCGGCCTGCCCTCCCCAATTCGGGGAGGGAGGTTACGGGGAAAATCATGACCGCTTGGACCTTGGGAATCATCGGCGGCTCGGGCCTCTATGACCTGCCGGGTCTTGAAGACCGCCAGACCCAGGAGGTGGCCTCTCCCTTCGGCCAGCCCTCCGGTCCCATCGTCACCGGTCGCCTCGGCGCCGTGAGCCTCGCCTTCCTGCCCCGCCATGGACCCGGCCACCGGCTGTCGCCGACCGAGGTCAACGCCCGGGCCAACATCGACGCCCTCAAGCGGCTGGGTTGCACCGACCTGCTGGCTCTGTCGGCCGTCGGGTCGCTGGCCGAGGCGCTGTCGCCCGGAACGTTCGTCACCGTGGCCCAGTACATCGACCGCACCTTCACCCGCGAAAGCTCCTTCTTCGGCGAAGGCCTGGTGGCCCATGTGTCGATGGCCGAGCCGACCTGTCCGCGCCTGTCGCGGCTCGCCGCCGAGGCCGCCCGCGCGGTCGGGGCCAGGGTGACCGAAGACGTCACCTACCTCGCCATGGAAGGCCCGCAGTTCTCGACCCGGGCCGAGAGCCGCCTCTACCGGTCCTGGGGGGCGCAGGTGATCGGCATGACCGGCATGCCGGAGGCCAAGCTGGCCCGCGAGGCCGAGCTGCCCTACGCCTGTGTCGGCATGGTCACCGACTACGATGCCTGGCGGGAGGACGAGGCCGGGGTCGAGGTGACGGACGTGCTGGCCGTGCTGAGCGCCAACGCCGCCCGGGCCCAGGGCCTTGTCGTGGCTCTGGCTGGCGCCTTGCCGACGAGCCGCGAGCCCTCCCCGATCGACCGCAATCTCGACCAGGCCATCATCACCGCGCCCTCGGCCCGCGACCCGGCGATGATCGCAAAGCTGGACGCCATCGCCGGTCGCGCGCTACGCAAGGGCTGACACCGGCAAGGCAGGGGGCAGCCATGACCGACATCGCCCGGACGACTGAGAGCAAGACCACCGAGAGCAAGCGGCTCGACGCCTTCGTCGATGCGGCCTTCGCCTTCGCCGTCACCCTGCTGCTGATCGCCGGCGCCGAGCCGATCGTCTCGATCGGCGGATTGCAGACGGCGCTTCTGAACATCCCGACCAGCGCCGCCTGCTTCGCCCTGGTGGCGGTGTTCTGGCAGGCGCATCGCAACTACGGCCGGCTGGCCCCGACGCGTGACGCCCTGTCGACCCTGCTCAGCCTGGGCGTGGTGTTCTCAGTGCTGGTCTATGTGTTTCCGCTGCGCATGCTGGTCAGCTCCGGCTTCCACTATATGAGCCGCGGGGTGCTGCCCGGCTCGGCCCTGATCAATTCGTTCGATGACCTGAAGCTGCTCTATGTCGTCTACGGCATCGGCTTCGCCTTCCTGTCGCTGCTGTTCGTGCTGCTGTTCCGGCATACGGCCAAAGTCGGCGACCGGCTGGGCGCGACGCCAGAGGGGCAGGCCGACGCCGCCGACTCGGCGGTGATCTGGCTGTTCTGCCTGATCTCCGGACTGGTCTCGGCCCTGGTGGCGGCGTTCGGTCCGCTGCGGGCCGCGCCCTACCTGCCAGGCTTCTGCTACTGGATCATCCCCCTGGCCATCTGGCTGCGCTACGCCCTGATCCGCCGGGCCGGAGGCGGGAAGCCGAAAGCAGGGCTGAAGCCGAAACGATCCCGCAAGGCCGCTTGACGTAGAGAACTTTGCAAGACAAAGTATCATTCTCATCATCTGGGGAGATCGCCATGCGCCGTCTGTTCGCTACCGTCAGCTTCGTCATCGCGTTCGGTGCCGCCCTTGGGACCGCCGGGACCGTCCTGGCTCAGCAGCCCGACGAGGCGACCATCACCGCCCGGATGGCGGCCCAGAAGGCCGCTCTGGCGCCCTTGTCCCGCATTGATGGGGAATGGCGCGGCACGGCCTGGATCGCCGACCGCACCGGCAAACGCACCGTGCTGGTGCAGACCGAGCGGGCCGGCGACATGCTGGACGGGACGGTGAAGGTGATCGAGGGCCGCGGCTTCGAGGACGGCAAGCAGGTGTTCAACGCCTTTGCCCAGATCAGTTATGACCCGGACAAGAAGACCCTGACCATGCGCTCCTACACACGGGGCTATCAGGGCGACTTCCCGTTCGAGACCACGGCCGACGGCTTCATCTGGACCATTCCGGCCGGGCCGAACGCGGTGATCCGCTACACCGCCGTAATCAAGGACGGGACCTGGGTGGAGAAGGGCGAATATGTGCCCAACGGCGGCGCCGGCATGCAGTTCATGGAAATCAACCTCAAGCGGGTCGGCGACACCAAATGGCCGGCCGAAGGCGGTCTGGGACCCAAGTAGCCCTACGCCTCCCCCTTGTTCCCACTGGACCTGTGGAACAGCTGCAGGGTCCGCAAGCGCGCCAGTTTGGCGCTGTCGGGATGGTAGTCGGCCCGGCGGTCCGAGAAGAAGCCGTGGCCGGCGTCGTAGAGGTAGATCGGCAGCTCCGGGTGCAGGGCGCGGATCTCCTCGATCCGCTCGGGCGGGATGGAGGCGTCGGTCTTGCCGAAGTGCAGGATGGTCGGACAGCGCGGCGTCTCGTCCTTCAGCTCGCTGATCCGGCGGCCGTAGAAGGCGCTGGCGGCCGTGACGCCCTCGCAGCGGCAGGCCGCCAGCCAGGTCGCCGCCCCGCCCCAGCAGTAGCCGGCGACGAACACCGGGCCGCGAGCCTTCAGCTGGTCGATGGCCGCCTGGCAGTCGCCGGCCACCTGGTTCCAGGGGGTGGCGTTGGAATACTGCACGCCCCTGGCCACCGCCTCCTGGCTGTAGTCGGCCTCGAAGCCAGGCTCCAGCCGGTCGTAGAAGCTGGGGGCGATGACCTCGTAGCCGTCGGCGGCGAAACCGTCGGCCAGCTCGCGGATATGGTCGGTGACCCCGAAGATCTCCTGGATCAGCAGCAGGCCGCCGCGCCGGGCGTCCTGGTGCGGCGCGTGGTAGGCGCCGAGGCTGAAGCCGTCGAACTTGCTGGTCAGTTTGAGGGTCTCGCCCATCAGCCCGCTCCGTTGGCCTCGAACAGGGCCAGGGTCCGCTGGCGGGCCAGCTTCGCATCGTCGAGGTCGGAGTCCGGACGGCCGTCGTTGTTGAAGCCGTGGCCGCTGGCTTCGTAGATGTAGACCGGCACGTCCGGATGGGCGGCGGTGACCTTATCCTTCACCTCGTCGGCGGGGATGTGGGCGTCCTTGCGGCCGAGATGGACGATCACCGGGCAGCTCAGCGGCAGGCGCGCCATGCCGGCCACCTGGCCGCCGTAGTAGCTGGCCCCGGCGGCCAGGCCCGTGACGCGCGAAGCGGCCAGCCAGACCATGGTGCCGCCGTAGCAGTAGCCGACGATGAACACCGGGCCCTTGTCCTTCAGGGCGTCGACGCAGGCCTGGACGTCGCTCATGGCGTTGTCGGGGCCGTTGGCGGTGGCCAGCTTGACGCCGGCGGCGACCCCGTCGGGATCATGCTCGGCGGTGAAGCCCTTCTGGCCGCGATCGAACATCGACGGGGCGATGACCTCGAAGCCGAGGGCCGACCAGCGGCCGACGTCGGCCTCGACATATTGGTCCAGGCCGAAGATCTCCTGGATGACGACCACCCCGCCGCGCCGTGCGCCTTGCGCCGCCGCATGCAGGGCCTCGAATTGAAAGCCGTCGTGCGGGCTGGTCAGGGTGATGCGGTCGGTCATCGGCGTTCCTCTTGTTGGCCTCAGAATCGCACGACCGGCCGACGGAGAAACCCTAGATTTTCTTCACGATGCACTGCCCCGCCTTCTGCATCCGCGCGGCCTCCTCGAAGGCGCGGTCGGAGAGGTCTGGGAGAGCCTTCAAGAGGGTGGTGTCGACCTGGGCGGCGCCGAGGCGGGCGTTCTGGCGGTTCAGGAAGACCAGCACGAACGTATCGCCGGCCGACAGGGCCTCGATGAAGGCGACGCGGGTGTCGAGGTGTCGGGTGGCCTCGGCCTCGTTGTCGGAGCGCTCGTAGCTCAGGCCGACCTCGGCCCGGTGCGGCGTGCTGCTGCTGGTCATGTAGATGTAGTTTCCGGACTTCACCGCCACGCCGTTCGAGCCCCAGGCGACGTAGGTCCAGTCCTTGTCGGGCGTGGCGCTGGCCGGCAGCGGCGGGCCGACGAACAGGTCGCCGACCGGCCACCAGGGGTGTTTCGCGCCGGCCTTACTGAACGGGGCCGGCGGCGTCTGGCCAATCCATTCGTAGCGCAGGTGGACCCGGTACTCCGCCGTCTGGCCGGCCGGGTCGGCGAGATCGAAGGCATGGGGCGGGTCGGCGACCAGGTTCTCGCGGCTGACCGGCACGATCAGGGTCGCCTCGCCGTCGTTGCGGAAGCTCTTGCCGTCGCCGAACAGCCGCGCCTCCAGCCGCCCGCCGGGCAGCGCCAGCCTGACGTCGCATTGCACGAAGGTCTCGGCCGCCGCCGGGCCGGCCATCGCCGCCATCGCCCCGGCGGCAAATATCAGCATCCGCATGGATCGCCCCCTTTGGAAGCCGACACTGTGCTGCCCTCCCGCCGACTTGGCTAGCGGCGTCAGAAAGCCTTCTCGTAACCGGCTTCCATCTCGGCGCAGGCCTTGTGCGAGCCCTCGAACTGAGCCGGCGTGTGCCAGGAATAGGTGACGGCCATCATCCGGCTGGTCAGGCCGCCGCGCAGGAAGACCATGGCCTCGTCGAAGCTCTTGCCCTGGTCCTCCGAAACGCGGGTGGCCGCCGAGGCGAAGAAGCCGGCCGCCCGAGTCCTGGCGGGATCGACCTTGGCCGTCTCGCCGGCTTCGGCGGCCTTGTCGGCCTCGACCATGTAGATCGCCGCGCAGAACAGCATCGGCTCCCACCAGGGCTTGCCGCGGTAGGCCTCCAGCTGTCCTGTGGCGTCGGCGGGCACCACCTTGTCGGCGGCCAGGGCTGGACCGGCCAGGGCTGGACCGGCCAAGGCGGCGGCCAGGACGAGGGCGGGGATCAGGCGGCGCATGGGCGTTCTCCAGGTCTGGTCGGCTCGGCTAGCCGAACGCCTTGCGATAGCCGGCCAGGATCTGGTCGCAGGCCTTGGTCCAGTCCGCGACGAAGGTATCGTCGATCTCGTTGAAGGCGACCGCCGTCGCGTAGTTCTCGACCTTCGGTTTCGCGGCCGCCATCCCCTGGTCGTAGGTCATGCCGCGATCGGTGCTGTAGCGGGTCGCCGAGGCGACCAGGAACTCCGCGGCCTTGCCGGAGGCGGCCCAGCCGCCATCGTCGTCGCCGGCCTCGCTCAATCGGCGGCCGTTGAAGACGTGGAAGCCGGCGCAGGTGTTCAGGGGCGTGGTCCAGGGCTTGCCGCGATGCGGCTCCAGCGCGCCGGCCGCCGTGGCCGGGACGATCTGGTCGGCGGCCATGGCCGGCCCGGCGAGGGCGGCGACCAGGGCGAGGGTGCAGAGGATCAGGCGCATCGGGAAACTCCGGTCTTGCGCCAGAGTGACATCCCGCCCGTCAGGGTCATCCCCCAAAGCGGGGGGAGGGGCGGACCTGATCGGCGCCTTCAGAGCGCGTTCCGATAGGTGGGAACCGGTTATCGGACCAAACGCGCGACCATGAAGAAGCTAGAGCAAGCGATTTGATTCCATCAAATCGCGCCCTGCTCTAGCGAAAGGCGCCGTGGTCGCCGGGTTGGATCGCGGACAGGATGGGGTCGGCCTTGCGGGACCGTCGCTTCGGCGCCGCCGGTTCGGCCGGCGGCGCGGCCTTGGCGG
This sequence comes from Caulobacter sp. GW821-FHT11A05, assembly GCF_058809015.1. Taxonomy (NCBI): domain Bacteria; kingdom Pseudomonadati; phylum Pseudomonadota; class Alphaproteobacteria; order Caulobacterales; family Caulobacteraceae; genus Caulobacter; species Caulobacter sp. GW821-FHT11A05. The sequence continues at coordinate 272,245 of NZ_JBXASF010000005.1, forward strand.
CCTCGTGCCGCATCTGGGCCAGCCAGCCGCGGGCCATGACATTGGACGGGTCCATCTCCAGCACCCGCGCCAGGCCGGCCGTCGCGCCCGCCTCGTCGCCCGTGAACCAGCGGCAGAGGGCGATGTTGTAGAGGCCGGCGCTGGTCTCGCCGAACAGGGCTTCGGACCGCCGGTAATAGTCGATGGCGCGCCCATATTGCCCCATCTGCTGCAGCAGGCTGGCGATGTTGAAGAAGGTGTCCGGTCCGCCGGGCGTGGCGAACACATTGTCGGCGAAGCGGTCGACCATCTCGATCAACTCGTCCCACAGCTGCGGCGGATAGAGGCCGGCGGCGTGTTCGGCCATCAACAGGCCGACCATGGCGTCGAACACCGAGGGGTCGAAGCTGCCGGCCGCGGCCAGTTCCAGGAACAGCGGCAGGGGCGGCGGCACGCCGGCCTCGGCCATGTGGCGGATGCTCTCGCTGATCACCGAATGCGACACCAGGCCGAAGAAGGTGTCGGCGGCGACACGGGTCTCGTTCAGCGCCGCGAACGGCTGGCCGAAGCTGAACAGGGCGATGTTCACCGACCGGTCGCGGGGCTGGTGCATGTAGTCGCCGCCCAGCCTGGCGGCGTAGCGGGCCAGCAGGCCGAAATCGACCGAACCATAGAGGAAGGCCCCCGGCATCATCAGCCCGGGCTCGACGGTCGCGAAGGCCGGGAAGCGGGTGGTGCCGAGGTCGGCGGCGACCACCAGCATCGGGCCGGTGACGAGGCTGCGCAGATTGCGCAGGCAGCGCATGGCTCCGACCGGGAACAGGATCCAGTAGTCGCCCTCGCCCCCAAACTCGCCCTGTCCCAGACAGTCGGCCAGGGTCGCGTCGAAGTCGGCGTCGCCATAGTAGGGCAGGGGCGCGGGCCGGTAGGTCCAGGTCATTCCGACCCCCTGCAGGTCGGCCGGTTCCTCGCCCTGCGGCAGACCGGTGAGGCTGACCAGGCCCTCGTACAGCCTGCCGCCGCTGACCTTGAACAGGTCCATGGGCAGGGAATCCAAGAGGTAGTTGGCCAGGAAGACCGGCGGATTGACCGCCTGGCGCCCGACCGGCCCGACCGCCGTTCCGGCCAGGACGTCGAACCGCGCCGCCTCGACCTCGCCGGCGGCCAGCAGGGGCCCCAGGCCCGCCTGCTCGCGCCAGCTGTCGACGTTGGCCTGGGCCAGATCGCTCATCACCTGGGCGAGGCGCAGGGTCCCCAGGTCCAGGTCGCGCCGCAGGCTGGTCAGGGCCAGGGCCAGGCGGTAGCCGAAGCCACCCGACCCGGCCCCCAGCTCGATCACCGGGAACGGCCGGGCCGCCGTCGCCAGCTTCAGGCGGCGGCAGTCCTGGGCGTAGCGCAGCGCCACATGGGCATAGCGCATGGCCATGCCGGGATTGATGGTCACATGGTTGGGCACGCCATCGTCGTTCCAGGCGCGCGGGCCCCGCTGCTCGTAGAAGGTCCGCAGGCGAGGCCAGAGGACACTTTCGGAGAGCCGTGACGGCGGCGAGCGGGGCGGACGGGCCATCAGTGCTTGGTCCAGTTCGCCTTGGTGTCCAGGTCGTCCTTCTCGCGGATGACGCCGAAGGTGCTCTTCTTGGGCCCCACCGGCATCTGGTAGTTGGCGCGCCAGACCAGCCGGCGGAGCGTTTCTTCCCAGGCCTCATCGCCGGTCGGGGTTTTCAGCTTGGCCGAGGGGTTCTGATAGTCGGCCCTGACCGTGTATTTGAAAATCTCACCGCCGTTATCGAGGATATTGATCAGCTTCTTTTCGGCCCGGTTGTAGTGCTTCTGGTTCATGGCGTTGGTGCCGGGCGCCAGGTTTTCCTTCTCGTCTCCCGGCCCGCCCAGCCGGTCGGACAGCATGTGCATGCGCACATAGCCGGGCTTGGTGCTGGGATGGATCATCTTCCAGCCCTTCAGCCTTCCCCAGGACCTGGGCTTGGCGCTCGGCGGGTTGGCGCCGGCGCCCACTGCCTTGCCGGCCTTGAGTTCGAGGTTTTCAGCCGTCATGTGCCGGACCACGCCGCCGATCATGTTGGACTTCCATCGTCCCACGCCTCGCATCCAGGGCGCGTTGCTGAGCCCGCTCCACATCTGCACAGCCGGCGCCCCCGCGCCGGGCGCCGGTCCGGTTGGCATGGCGGCCGGGCCTTCAGCGGTCTTGGCCATGGGCCCCGCGTAGCGCGCCAGCAGGTCGCCGGCCGGCTGGCCGCGCACCACGCGGTCGGCGACGGCGTCGGCGTGGCGTTCATGGGCGTCGCCGGGCCGGCCGACGCCGCCCGCAAGGCCAAGGCCGCTCCGTTGCTGGATGATGTGGGCCGCCTCGTGGGCCGCGACCCGCAGGGACGGCGGACGGGCGAAGGCGATGCGCTCGCGCGTGGCGTAGCCGCCCTCGGTTCCCATCGCCCGGCTGGCGGCGGCGGCGGCTCCGCCGACCACCGAGCGGACGCCGCTGATGTTGTGGTTGGCCCCGAAGGCGCGGGCGATGCGCTCGGCGTGGGGCAGGGTTGAGCCGGCGTGCTTGACGCCGCTGTCGGCGATCCGCTGCACATCCGCCAGGGAGGTGACGCCGCCGAGCGCCTGGAGGATGGGGGGCGGGCGGCTTCGCGTGGACATTCGAAAGTACAGCCCCAAGACGCATCGCGGGAAACGCAGCCAAAAGACTATTCCCGCCCCGCCGGCAGATCAATCGCGGCCCGGCGGTCTCACCAGTTCGGCTTGGTCATGATCCCAGCGGCTTCCTTGATGGTGACGGCGAGCTTGTTCCAGACGCCCTTGCTCGTCGTCCAGTCGGCGAAGCAGTCCATCTCCTTGAGCGTCGTGTTCTGCAGGGCGGCGGTCGCGGCGACCGGTGAAACCCCGGCCTGGTAGGTGGAGTCGACGATATAGTTGTGGACGATGGCCCCCTTGTTGAGGGCGGTGATCACCGGCGATTCGAACTGATTGCTGTGGCGGCTGTTCATGGTCGAGGAGCCTGGCGCGAGGTTGCCCTTGTAGGTTCCGCTGCCGCCCAGCCGCCCGTTCAGGAAATGCATCCGCACATAGTTCGGCGGACCGCGCCCGTGGGTGAGGTTGCCAGCCTTGAGCGCCAGCCAGCCGACCGGATTGGCCCGGGCCGGGTTCTTCGTCTTGGCGACCTTCTTGCCCGCCTTGAGCTTCAGGTTCTTGGCCGAAACCTTGGTGGCTGGGCCCTTTGAGCCGCCGGCCATCTCCCACTGGCCGTAACCCCGCAGCCAGGGCGACCGCTTCAGCCCGATCCACAGCATCTGGACGGCCGGCTCCGACGTCCCGGGCTTGGCCTGCGGTCCGGCATAGGGGGCCAGCAGGTCGTGGGCCGACTGGCCGGCGACCACGCGGTCGGCGACCGCGTCGGCGTGGCGCTCATGGGCGTCGCCGGGCCGTCCGACGCCGCCGGGCAGGGCAAGGCCGCCGCGTTGCTGGATGATGTGGGCCGCCTCGTGGGCCGCCGTTCTCAGGCTCGGTGGACTGGCGAAGGCGATGCGGTCCCGGGTGGCGTAGCCGGCGGCCCCCATGGCCTGGCTGGCGGTCGCGGCGGAGCCGCCGATTGTCGTGCGGACGCCGCTGATGTTGTGGTTGGCCCCGAAGGCGCGGCCGATGCGGTCGGCATAGGGCAGGGGCGACCGGGCGCGCGCGACCCCGGCGTCGGCGACGCGCTGCACATCCGCCTTGGCCATGGGGCCGCCGAACGCCTGGACGAGCGGTAGCGCCGCGTGACTTCCCATGGACGATCCCGTCCCACACCCCAGGCGACAGAGTGCAAGAATTCTCGCCCAAGTCTAGCGGCGAGGTCAGGGCACGATGCCGCTCATCAACGGGCCGATCTCCTCATGCAGCACCAGGTCGGCGTAGGGGTCCTGCTCGGTCGGCTCGCGATTGACGATGACCAGCCGGGCGCCGTTGCGCTTGGCCATCAACGGAAAGCCGGCGGCCGGGTAGACGACCAGGGAGGAGCCGAGCACCAGGAACAGGTCGCAGGCCATGGTCTCGCCCTCGGCCAGGGTCATGGGGCCCAGCGGCATAGGCTGGCCGAAGGAGATGGTCGCCGTCTTGACCAGGCCGCCGCAGGACCGGCAGGCGGGGATCTCGCCGCGCTCGACGAAGGCGGGCTTCAGGTGATGCAGCTCGTGGCGCAGGCCGCAGTCGAGACAGGTGGCGTAGGAGGCGTTGCCGTGCAGCTCGATGACCCGGTCGTCGGGAATGCCGCTGTCCTGGTGCAGGTTGTCGACGTTCTGGGTGATGACGCTGGAGACCTTGCCCTGGGCGACCAGCCGGGCGACCGCGTCATGGCCGGCGTTGGGGCTGCGACCGGTCCAGCCGGCCGTGCCGTTGAAGGCGCGGGTCCAGGCCTCGCGGCGGCGCGCCTCGCTGGCCACGAAATCCTGGAAGTAGATGGGCTTCATCTTCGACCAGACGCCGCCGGGGCTGCGGAAGTCGGGGATGCCCGATTCGGTGGAGATGCCGGCGCCGGTGAAGACGACGACGCGGGTGGCGGCGTCGATGAACTGGGCGAGGCGGTCGGCGGGGGACATGGGGCTAACTTAGGGAGCCACACCCCATCCTGTCATCCTTCGGTCGCGCGAAGCGCGATCCGGAGGACCCACCGTGGAGGCGGAACCGCCTGGAGGCTGCGATCCGTCACGACCGCCAGAGCCAACCCGGACCATCCATGCGCCTGGCGGACAGGTGGGTCCTCCGGATCGGCTTCGCCGACCGAAGGATGACAGCCAAGGGTGGGGCGTAGGCCCTAAACGTTGAACCGGAAGTGCATCACGTCGCCGTCCTTGACGACATACTCCTTGCCTTCGGAGCGCATCTTGCCGGCTTCCTTGGCCCCCGCCTCGCCGTTCAGGCGCACGAAGTCGTCGAAGGCGATGGTCTCGGCGCGGATGAAGCCCTTTTCGAAGTCGGTGTGGATGACGCCGGCCGCCTGGGGGGCGGTGTCGCCGACGTGGATGGTCCAGGCGCGGGCTTCCTTGGGGCCGACCGTGAAATAGGTCTGCAGGCCGAGCAGCTTGTAGGCCTCGTGGATCAGGCGGTTGAGGCCGGGTTCTTCCAGACCCAGGGCTCCGAGGAACTCCTCGCGCTCCTCGGCGGCGAGCATGGCCACCTCGCTCTCGATCTGGGCCGAGATGACGACGCTGTTGGCGCCGTCCTTGGCGGCGCGCTCGGCGACCAGGTCGGAATATTTGTTGCCCTTGTCGGCGCTGCCCTCGTCGACGTTGCTGACATAGAGGGCCGGCAGGGAGGTCAGGAGCTGGAGCATGTGCCAGGCCTTCTCGTCCTCCTTGGAGATGTCGGCGGTGCGGGCCGGGCGGCCGGCGTTCAGCTGGGTCAGGGCCAGGTTGCAGAGGCGCAGGGTGTTGGCGCTGTCCTTGTCCTGGCGGGCGCGTTTCTCCAGGTTGGGGACGCGCTTTTCCAGGCTCTCGAGGTCGGCCAGCATCAGCTCGGTTTCGATGATGTCGAGGTCGCTCAAGGGATCGATGCGGCCCTCGACGTGGGTGATGTCGTCGTCTTCGAAGCAGCGGGCGACGAAGGCCACGGCGTCGCAGTCGCGGATGTTGGCCAGGAACTGGTTGCCCAGGCCCTCGCCCTTGCTGGCGCCGCGCACCAGGCCGGCGATGTCGACGAAGTTGATGCGGCTGGGGATGATCTCCTTCGACCCGGCGATGGCGGCCAACTTGTCGAGCCGCGCCTCCGGCACCGCCACGTCGCCGACGTTCGGCTCGATGGTGCAGAAGGGATAGTTGGCCGCCTGGGCCTGCGCCGTCTGGGTGAGGGCGTTGAACAGGGTCGATTTGCCGACGTTGGGCAGGCCGACGATCGCGACTTTCAGGGCCATGGCTTAGGCTTTGGAATCCGGCAGGTGAAGAAGGTCGGGCGACCTAGCACGCCCTGCCCGTAAAGGCGACCTTTCAGGCCCTGCTCGCTTTACGCCTTGCCAAGCGCCTCGGCGGCGAAGTCGCGCCAGTGGCGGGCTTCCTTGCGGAACTGAGTGTTGGCGCGGCTGGCGCGTTTCTCGATCTCGACCATGGCCTCATCGGCTTCGGCGGTCCGGCCCTGTTCGGCGAGGAAGGCGGCGTAGCGGGCCAGACCCTCAAGACCCGGCAGCCGGCCGGCGGCCCAGCCGTAGGCGGTGTCGGCCTCGCTGGCGTTTCCCAGCATGTGGTGGGCGCGGCCCATCAGCAGGGCGGCCTGCGGCGTGCGGCCGGCTTCGCCCAGCTCGCCGAGCTTCTCGAGTAGGGGCAGGGCCTCGGCCGGACGGTCCAGCTCGATCAGGGCGCGGGCGCGGCCGAACAGCAGGGCCGAGTCCTCGGCGTGGATACCGTGGGCGGCGTCGGCGTACATCCGCTCGGCCTCGTCATGGCGGCCCAGCCCGGAGGCGGCGGCGGCCAGGCGCATGCGGTTGGCGACGGTGGGGCTGTCCTCGACCAGGGCCTGGGCGGCGCGGTACTCGCCCTCGGGGTTCAGCGCCTGCTTGGCGGCCTGCTGCAGCCGGCGCGAGGTCGCCCCGCCGGTGAGCTCCGGCAGGATGTAGACCACGGCGTAGACGACGCCGCCCAGCGGCTGGAAGGCCAGGATGATGAACAGCCAGTACATCTCCTTGCCCGTCTTCACGACGTGGACGCAGAGCAGGATGGAGAAGACGAGGCTGAAGCCGATACCGAAAAGCATGGTTTGAACTATCCCCCGGGACCGTCCTTAGCTCAATCCGAGCCGCGCATCGAGAGGCGGGAATCCTCCAGGGTGAACTGGCTGACGCCCCAGTCCACGCAAAGCGCCTCTCCCCGGAAGGTGTCGCCGCTCGGACCCTCGCCGATGCTCCACAGGCCCGGCCAGGAAAGGCCTTCGAGGCCCGTCGGACTGGCGCCGACCAGCGAGGACCAGGGCTGCTCTTTGTCTCGCCGCCAGAGCAGTCCACCGGGGCCCATGGCGGGGCAGAGGCGCAGGTCGAGCGTGAAGAGCTCGCCGCCAACCAAGCTGGGACCATGCCAGAAGTGGGGGCTGCGGCCCGGCGTCCGGGCGACAATGGCGGTGAGACGTTGCTCGGGCCCGCGCAGGCCGAGCCAGAGCATGGGCAGATGGCCGGGACCATGGGTGCAGAACAGAGTCTGCGGCGCGGGGGCGTCCAAGGCCGCGATCCCCTGGATCGAGAGATCGATCACCGCCGTGTCACTCGGGCGAGTCTCGATTGGCGATATCTGGCGGCCGGGGGCGAGCCTGGTCTTGGCGAGGTGCGGCGGCAGCGGCCAGGCCAGCTGCTCGCGGCGTTCGCCGGTGTCGTCGAGCACCTGGTAGCGCAGTCCGGCATCGTCCAGCGCCGCCTGGACACAGTGGAGGTATTCGATCCCCTCCGGCATCCGGTGAGCAGTCCCGGCCCCGGCCGTGCATAGCTGCAGGACACCTTCGCGGACCTGGACGTCGAAGGCCAGGATGTGGCTGCAGACATAGGCCAGGACGCCGGCCCGCACGAGCGCCGCCCACAGGGCGCGGCCGCATTCCGGATCGATGTCGCGTTGACAGACGCCGGAGAAGCCGTTGACCGAATGCACCGGATGGTGGCCGACGACAATCTTGCGCCGCGCGTCGCCATGCTGGGCCAGGGCGGCTTCCAGCCAGGCCACGTCGATGTAGCCCTCGCCGCCAAGGCCGGACCAGAGGGTGTGGACGAAAACGATCAGAAGGTCGCCGCGGCGGACGACATAGGACAGCCCCTCCTGGCCCGGCGGACCGTTTCGCGGCATGCCCAGCACCTCGCTGAACACCCTTTCGCTCATCGGGTCATAGGCGGTGTGGTTGCCGGTGGCGTGCCAGACGGGGATCGCATCCCGGTCCAGCCAGGCCGTCTCGACCTCCAGCCAGTGGCGCCATTGGGCGCGCAACTCGGTCTCGTCGAGAGTCAGGCCGATGACCTCGTCGCCTGGGAAGACGATGAACTCCGGCGGTGGGGCGAGCCGCCGCACCACGCTGTTCACGCGGGCGAAGGTGGCCTCATGCGGCGCACCGGCGACGCCGGAACAGGCGTCGCCGTAGAGGACGAATTGGCAGCCTTCGCCGCGTGGCGACAGGGCCGGGATCGGAGGCAGGGCTTCTGCGCTCATGAGTGGAAACTCGTAGGTCGAGGATGGAATGCCGAACGCGCGCCGGGCGGCGAGCAGGGACGAAGGCCGGCTAGCTTCGTCGGGCAATGATCCTCAGGCGATGCGTCATAGACCGAGCCTCGGGGTGGAAGGCCCGCCTGTCAATCGTTGTCGCGCAAGGCCCGGCGCGGATCGGCTTTCACCGCCGGCGCCAGGCGCAGAACCTCGGCCTGATAGCGCTCGTCGTCACCCTCCAGGGCGAAGGGCAAAGCGTCGCAGATCGCTTCCAGCATCGGGTTCAGCCAGTCGCGGTCGACCTTGTGGAAGTCGCTGAGCACATGGCCCTGGACCAGTTCCTTGTCGCCCGGGTGGCCGACGCCGATTCGGGCGCGGCGGAAGTCGGGGCCGATGGAAGCGATGGTCGAGCGGATGCCGTTGTTGCCGGCCGCGCCGCCGCCGGTCTTCATCCGGAAGCGGCCCGGGGCCAGGTCGATCTCGTCGTGGAAGACGATGACGTCGGCCGGGGCGATCTTGAAGAACTTGGCCGCCTCGCCGATCGAGCGGCCGCTCTCGTTGTAGAACTGCTGGGGCTTGAGCAGCAGGACGCGGTGGTCGCCGACCGTTCCCTCGCAGGCCAGACCCTGGAATCGCGCCCGCCAGGGCGAGGCGCCGATCGACCGCGCGATGGCCTCGACGGCCACCCAGCCGACATTGTGCCGGGTGCGGGCATAGCGTTCGCCCGGATTGCCGAGGCCGGCGAGCAGCAGCATGGCGGGGTCCCCTTATGCAGAATGCGGCCAGGCGTCGCCGCCTGACCGCATTCCAAAAGTCTTCGGCGCCAGGCGCTCTTAGGCTTCGGTTTCGCCCGAGGCTTCGTCGTTGATTTCCGACAGGGCCGCCGACGACACCTTCAGGGTGGCGATGACGAAGTCGCGGTCGGCGATGGCCGAGGTCACGCCCTTGGGCAGGGTGATCTCGCTCATGCGGATGGTGTCGCCCATTTCCTTGGTCGACAGGTCGACGACCAGTTCTTCGGGAATGGCGTTGGCCGGGCAGTTCAGCTCGACTTCGTGACGGACGATCTCCAGCGAGCCGCCCTTCTTCAGGCCGGGGCTGACGTCCTGGCCCTTGAAGTGGACCGGAACGTTGATCTTCACGGTGCCCTTTTCGTCAACGCGCATCAGGTCGAAGTGGTGCGGGTTGTCGGTGACCGGGTGGAACTGGACGTCCTTGGCGATGACCGGCTGGCTTTCGTCGCCGTACTTCAGCGTCACCAGGTGGCCCAGCAGCTTGCCGGTGTAGAGCGCCTTGCGGAACTCGTTTTCCTTGACCGCGATGGCCACGGGGGCCTTGTCGCCGCCGTACAGGATGCCAGGGACCTTGCCCCCGCGGCGGGCTTCACGGGCGCCGCCGGTACCGGTGCGGTCGCGGACTTCGACGTTGAGGACGATCTCGGCCATTGTTCTTGCAGTCTCAAAACGAAGCCGCCGCGCGAAGTCTCCGCGCGGCGACGGTCGGTGAATTTAGGGTCCGGGTCGATACACTCTTTGAACTGTGAGTGCAACGGCCCGGAGTCGGATTCCCAGGCTGTTTAGCCGCCCTTGGCCTTGGGCTTGGCGGCCGGCTTGGCCGGGGCCTTGGGCGCGGGGGCCTTGGTCGCCACCACCACCACCGGCTTGGGCGGTTCAATCGGCATCGGCGCACCGGCGCTCTTCAGCGTGCATTGGCCGGTGTCGATCAGCACGTGCTGGCCCAGGCAGAAGACGTCCTCGTAGTGCGGCTTGGCGGCGGCCAGGCACTGGTAGAGCATCAGCTTGGACATGTTCAGGCAGAACATGGAGGGCTCGTCGGTGAACAGCGGGCCCAGGCCGATCAGCTTGTCGTCGCCGGCTTCGCCCAGGGCGGCCAGGGCGGCCAGGGCCAGGCCGCGGACGACCACGGGCGAATAGGGGGCGCTGGCGGTCTGGCCGACGATGCCGTCGGGACCGGTCGGCGAGCCGCCGCCGAGGCTGGCGGTCTGCATGCGGCCGACCTCCTCAATGTCGCCGCGGATCGGCGTCGAGGACAGGACGCGCACGTCGGCCAGACGGCCTTCGCGGTTGGGCACGAATTCCTTGGACCATTTCTGGCGCTGCACGTCATAGGCCGACTGCTTCACGGCCCGGCCGGTCAGCAGCACCTTGGTGCCGTCATTGCCCAGGGCCGAGACGATCAGGCCGGCGGCGCGGTCGGCGCCGGGGTAGTTGGTCACGGTCCAGGGATTGGCCAGGATCTGGGCGGCGATGCGCTGGCGCTGCGCGGGATCGACGGCGTAGGTGCGGATGTTGGCGACGTAGGCCTGGTCCTGCAGGGCGATGACGGCGGCGTAGGCGATGGAGCCGCGCAGCAGCTGCTTGGGCTCATAGGCGGCGCCGGCCCGCAGGGAGCTGGCGACCACCGTGGCGTCGGCGAAGTCGGTCGGGGTGGCGGCGGCCCGGCTCATGTAGCCGCGCCAGGCGCTGGCTTCCTCGAACAGCGAGGCCGACAGGCTGATGGCCGGCGGCGGCGGCGGGGGCGGCGGCAGCACAGGGGCGGGCGGCGGTTCGGGCGTCGAGCAGGCGGCGAGCACGAAAGTGGCGGCAAGGGCCGCAAGGCCGGCCAGCACGGAATGTCTGTTGGTCATGGTCGAAAGCTTTCCCCGGAGCCTACAGGGCGGTCAATAGCATGTCGCTCCGGGCGGGAATGTGACGTCCGGGCGTTAACCATAGCTTGACGGACCGTGAATAGCGACGCGGCCGATTGTTCAAATCAATCAAACAGTTTGGAAACCGACTCTTCGTTGGCGATGCGTCGAATGGCCTCGCCGATCAGCGAGGCGCTCGACAGCTGGCGGATCTTGCTGTTGCCCTGGATGAAGTCGGGCTGCTCGATGCTGTCGGTGACCACCACCTCGCGCATGACGCTGTCGGCGATGCGCTGGTTGGCCGGGTCGGACAGGACGCCGTGGGTGACATAGGCGCTGACCTCGGTGGCTCCGTGCTCGGTCAGGGCCTTGGCGGCGTTGCACAGGGTGCCGGCGCTATCGACGATGTCATCGAACAGGATGCAGGCGCGGCCCGAGACGTCGCCGATGATGTTCATCACCTCGCTCTTGCCGGGGCCCGAGCGGCGCTTGTCGACGATGGCCAGGTCGCAGCCCAGCCGGTTGGCCAGGGCCCGGGCCCGGACCACGCCGCCGACGTCGGGCGAGACGATCATCAGCTCGCTGGCCTTGCGGCCGTACTGGCTGACGATGTCATTGGCGATCAGCGGCGAGGGCAGCAGGTTGTCGGTCGGGATGTCGAAGAAGCCCTGGATCTGGCCGGCGTGCAGATCCATGGTCAGCACCCGGTCGGCGCCGGCCCGGGTGATCAGGTTGGCCACCAGCTTGGCCGAGATCGGGGTGCGGCCGCCGGTCTTGCGGTCCTGCCGGGCGTAACCGAAGTAGGGCAGCACCGCGGTGATCCGCCGGCCCGAGGCGCGCTTCAGCGCATCGATGCAGATCAGCAGTTCCATGAGGTTGTCGTTGGCCGGGTAGCTGGTCGACTGGATGACGAAGACGTCCTCGCCCCGCACGTTTTCGTCGATGGTGACGAAGACCTCGTTGTCGGCGAAGCGGCGGACCTGGGCCTTGGTCAGGGGCATGTCCAGGTACTGGGCGATAGCGCCCGCCAGCCTTCGGTTGGAGTTGCCAGCCAGCAGCTTCATCGGACGACTCTTCGCGGGAGGAATGTTGCCGGGTCTGTAGGGGGGCGGAGCGATCCGGGCAAGGCGGATTCGGACGCTATCCGAGAGAGTCGAGCGAAGGCCCGCCGAGCCAGGTCTTCCAGACAACCACAGCGGCCCAGTGGAGGAGAACCGCCGGCCAGATTGAACCGGTGCGCCAGCGGGTCAGGGCGCAGGCCAGGCCCAGCAGGCCGGTGACGAGCAGGAAGTCGGGGCGGGCGAACAGGTCGCGGGCGCCGGGCAGGAAGGTGAAGCCTTCGAGGGGGTGCCAGAGGACGTAGAGCAGGGTGGAGACGGTGATGGGCGGCGCCGGGTTGGCGGTCTCGGCGCGGGAGGGCAGCAGGCCCCGGAAGACGGCCTCCTCGCCAATGGCCGGGACGAAGAAGACGGTCAGCAGGGTCATGGGCAGGGCGGCGAGGTCGCCGGGGCTTAAGGCGTAGAGGCCGGTCGTCAGGCCGATGGCGGCCATGGCCAGGAGGGCCGGCAGGCCGACGAGGGCGGTGAAGGTCCAGCCGGCGGCGTCCGGCAGGATGCGGAAGCTCAAGATCAGCCGGGTCAGGTATCGCCGCATGATTCCTCCTCAGGCCCACATGGTTAACGGCGCGTTTACCTCTCCGCCCCAAACCCGTCCCAAAGGCGTGGGACTTGAAACGCCTCGCCAGCAGGAGACCCCCATGGACCGCCGCAGCCTGATTCTTTCCGGCCTCGCCACCGTCGGCGTCACCGCCTGCGCCTCGACCTCGGGCAACGGGGCCGATCCGGGGGTGACCCAGGACCGCAGCATCGAGACCTACACGGTCGGCGAGATCAAGAACCAGACCAGCGACTTCCTCGGCGTGGCCGCCGAATCCGTTGGCCAGGTGGTCGAGCGGGTGTTCCGCGACCAGGGCGAACCGACGGCCTACATCGCCGGCGAAGAGGGCAGCGGCGCGGTCGTCGCCGGCCTGCGCTACGGCCGCGGCCTGATGTACATGAAGGACAAGCCGACCATGGAGGTCTTCTGGCAGGGTCCTTCGGTCGGTTTCGACTGGGGCGGCAACGCCTCCCGCGTCTTCACCCTCTGCTACAATCTCTACTACCCGGACATGATCTTCCGCCGTTATCCGGGGGTCGATGGCTCGGCCTATCTGGTCGGCGGCCTGGGCGTGAACTACCAGCGCGCCGACGGCATCGTCCTGGCCCCGATCCGCACCGGCGTCGGCCTGCGGCTGGGCGCCAACCTCGGCTACCTGTCCTACAGCCGCGAGCGCAACAACTGGCCGTTCTAGGTCAGTTATCGAAGCGGCCAGGCATTATACCGCCAGCCGAGCGACCAACAAAATAAGCCGGCGCCGCCCGAAGGGCGCGGAATTCGGGCCAGACCCCATGGCCTGTTGGTTTTGGCGTGGGCCGGGGCTGCGCGGATGTCGCCCGCGGCGTTGGTCGGGGTGTTGGTCGATGCGCGGGGATTGTTGGCCGAAAGCGCGCCGGCGCGACCAACGCCCCCCGGTGGGTCCGTGGCGGCGGCCGTTCGACAGGCTGAATATGTCTAGACATATTCAGCAAGCCATTGAATTAAATTATATTTTTTGCTCGGGGCGTCCGGGGCCTGTGGCGGCCGCGCGTCGAACGATCAAGGCTGGGGCTGCAGCAGGTCCCAGCGGTTGCCGTAGAGGTCTTCGAAGACGGCGACGGTTCCGTAGGGCTCGTGGCGCGGCGCTTCCAGGAAGGTGACGCCGGCGGTGGTCATGGCGGCATGGTCGCGGGCGAAGTCGTCGGTGTGCAGGAACAGGAAGACCCGGCCGCCGGCCTGGGCGCCGATGGCGCTGGCCTGCTCTGGGTTGGCGGCTTCGGCCAGCAGCAGGGCGCAGCCGCCGCCGGGCGGCGTTGCGGTGACCCAGCGCTTGCCGCCGCCCAGGGCGATGTCCTCGATCGTGAAGCCGAGCTTGTCGCGGTACCAGGCAATGGCGTGGTCGTAGGTTTTGACGACGAGGGTGAGGGCGGCGATGTGGGGTTGCATGGCGACCTTATAATTCCTTCTCCCGCTTGTCGGGAGAAGGTGGCGGCCGAAGGCCGACGGATGAGGGCAGAGCCGGCCAAGGAAGATTAGCGATCGCGCCGAACCGCGCCAGAACCTGGGTAATCGGATGAGCCGGCGCTGCCCTTGTGTGTTTGCGATCTGTCATTGTGCCGATTGCGGGCGGTCGTAGCAGCGACCGCCCGCGACGGCAGTAAGCCCGTATGCCCTCAGGAGTGATCCCGTGGATGAGCAGGGGCCGCTGTCGCCTTCTTCCAAACCCGAACAGTTGCATGCGGCATGACCGCGAACGTGCAAGGAAGGGATGAGAGGATGCCACAGACAGGCGTTGTTGTCGGTATTGATGTCTCGGCTGATCGGCTGGACGTCGTGGTTCTGGAAAGTGGCGAGGTTCTCGCCTTCACCAACAGTCCGGAGGGCTGGGCGGCGCTGGAGCGGGCTTTGACCGGCCGGCCGGTCAAAGCCATCGGCATCGAGCCGACGGCTGGATATGAGCGGGGCGTCGTACGCTGGTTGCAGGCAGCGGGTCTGCCGGTGCGGATGGTCAGCGGTTACCGGTTGAGGCGCTTTGCCCAGGCCTGTGGGGTGGCGGCCAAGAACGACAAGCTGGACGCCCGGATGATCGCCCGCTTTGTCCAGGCCGTGCCCTGCCGTGAGCCCAGGCAGGATCCGGCCGCCGAGGCGCTGGCCGAG
>NZ_JBXASF010000006.1:0-268499 GCF_058809015.1 Caulobacter sp. GW821-FHT11A05
GCGCTGGCCGCCGGCGACGCCCCCACCGCCCTGACGATGATCGCCGCCGCCCGCGCCAGCCTCGGCCGCATCGACGAGCGCTACCCCGGCCTGGAGGCCAGCCGAGCCGCCCTGCGCCGCGCCGACGCCGCCCTCGCGGCGGCCGCGGAGGCGGTGCGCGCCGGTGCGCCGGAGGCCACCGCGAAGCTGGCCGCCTGGCGCCCCGAGGACCTCGCCGCGACCCTGGAGCGAGAGGCCGCGGCCTCGCTTTTCAACCCCGCCCGGCTCGCCGAACACCGGCCTTGAACACTGCCCTTGCCCCGGGGTCGCGCCTGAGTATATTGCGCGCCTTCCCGCGCCGGGGGCGACAAGCCCCAGCGGCGCAACCGCAGGCCGTCGGCATGCGTGGAGAGGTGGCCGAGTGGTTTAAGGCGCACGCTTGGAAAGCGTGTGTAGGGGAAACTCTACCGCGGGTTCGAATCCCGCTCTCTCCGCCAGCGCCGTTTGTTCTATATTCAGATTATTTAGCATTTTCGATGCCGGGCGGGAGCACCCCGGCAACAATCCCAGCGATCGACGGTTCGATAGCCGCTAGGCCTCGCGGCCGGCAGGTAGCGTCCGTGCGGCCCTCCTCCGAAGGTCGGCATTACGCCAATTGCGGAACTTGGGTGCGCACCGGGAAGCGGCCATCGCACCTCACAACAACTAGCATCGTATGCGGATCTGGCTTGGCCAGAAGGCGACGGCCGACCTCTGCTCAAGGGAGATGACTCTTGCTTCCGACATCCTTAACGCGCTCTTCGAGGTAGCCTTCCTTGAGCACCTTGAGGCGGTGACCGACCGGCAGGCGCGGGATTGCCCTGCCCTGTCCGACGGCGCCAGAATGGCGCGCGCCGTCAACTTGGCGCGCTCTACCCAAACAAGCCTGGCTTTGTTCAGGCGTCCCAGGCCACCGGCAGCGTCCGGAGGCCCTGCAGGACCGGAATGCGCGTCTCAGGCATCGGCTCGCCGTCCAGCCGCAGATTGGGCAGGCGGTCCAGCAGCACTTCGAGGAACAGCTGGCCCTCGATGCGGGACAGCGGCGCCCCGCGGCAGATGTGGATGCCGTAGCCGAACGAGACGTGCTTGCGGATTTCCGACATATCGCGATCCAGATCGAATTTCTGCGGATCGGGAAAGACGGTGGGGTCCAGGCTGCCGGCGGCCCACATCATCATCACCTTGGTGTCCGGCTGGAGCTTGAGCGGCCCGATCTCGATCGCCTCGTTGTTGGTCCGGAAGAGGCCGTGGACGGGCGCGTCGACCCGCACGCACTCCTCGATGGCCACGGGGATGAGGTCGCGGTTGGCCTTGAGCTTCTCGAACTGCTCGGGCGACTGCAGCAGCCGGTGGAGCAGGTTCGACAGCATGATCGTGGTGGTGCCGCTGCCCGCCGTCAGCAGGAAGCTGCAGAAGCCCAGGATCTTCTCGTCAGTCAGTCGCCGGCCGTCGAGCTCGGTGGAGATGAACTTGGTGAGCAGGTTGTCGTCGGGCCGCGCCTCGCCGGAGGCCAGCCGCCGTTTGGTGTCCTCGAGGTGGTCGGCGAGGAAATGAGCCGCCTCGTTCGTGCGCACCGCGGGCGCCTGACGCTTCAGCATCTGTCCCACGCCCGCCACAAAGCCGTCGCGGAAGTCCTGGATGCCCTCGGCGTCGATCGGCTTGCCGAACATCTTGAAGATGACCCAGAGGGGGAGCGGCTCGGAGAACTCCTTGTGGATGTCGCAGCGGCCCTGGCTGAACAGCGCGTCGATGCGCGCGTTCAGGAACTCACGGATGCCGGGGATGAAGGACTCGAAGTAGGCCTTGGTGAACGCCTTCCCCACGAGCTTGGCCTCGAAGGTGTGCTCCGGAGGATCCACCGTGACGAGGACGCCGGGCGTTTCCGGCGGCTGGTACTGAAGCCCCGGGCCGTACTTGCTGCTCCACAACGCCGGTTTGACGCAGGCCTCGACGATGTCCTTGTGGGCGGCCAGGGCATAGAAGTCGCCGTCGCTTGAATGGGCGTAGGGACAGCCGCTCCCGTGCAGCTGGCCGTAGATGTCCTTGTAGCGCCGCCCGAACGCTTCGGAGTTGAGGTCCAGCTCCATGACCCCTTCGACAGGACAGGTTTTCGGGTCTTCCATAGCGCGTTCCTCTGCGATGCCTCGCCAACCCCGGCCCTCACGCACCCTCGCGTGGCGGAGAAAATGGCGAGTCCGGGCTGGCCGGAGCTCAAGGGGAGCAGACCTAAAATTACCACACGTGTCAATGTCTTGAAATGGCTAAAAATTGCTTCTTGTGATACTTTTATTCCCACTTCGCGTAGCGCCGTCGGGCCGCAGTCAGGACCGTTGGCCGGCTTCCGAGTCGCGGATGTTCAGCTGGCGGCGAATCTCCGCATGGCGATCCGGCCCCAGCCTATAGCCGACCAGGCAGGCGGCCCCGAGCAGCACGAACAGCATCGGGCCGGCGATGGAGGCGATCTCCAGGCCGTGAATGGCGTCATCGGAATTCTTCAGACTGGCGGCGGCGTTGTAGCCCACCTGTTCCAGCACGGAGAAGGTCAGGAAAATCGACAGGGCGCCGGCGACCTTGGCGGTCAAGGTCATGACCGCATAGAGAAGTCCGGCGCGCTCCTGGCCCTGCTCCAGCCGCAGCTCGTCCGAAACATCGGCCGTCATCGCGCGCAGCAGAACCGAAAAGCCGGCGGTGCAGAAGCCCATGGCGAACATGTTCGGCACGGCGAACGCCAGAGAGCCCTTCGGCAGGAGCAGCATCAGGCACAGGGTCGCCGAATAGCCGACTGCGACCACCATCAGGGCGCGGTGCTTGGAAACCCGCATCGCCAGGCGGCCGATCAGCGGGGCGCCGAGGAAGCCGGCGCTGATCGAGATCGCCAGCAGGATGTTCGCCTGCGTCAGGGTAAATCCCCGAGCGTCGGTGAGAAGGAACAGCACCGTCGCGGCGAGCCACCCCGGTCCGAGCGCCAGGCAGAAGTCGGCCAGCAGGACGCGCCGCATGGTGGGCCGCGCGATCAGGGCCCAATAGTCGGCGAGACGAAAACCGGCGCCGCCCGGGTTGGGCCTGACATGTTCAGGCGTGGCGGCCAGCACGGCGGCGACCGCGATCGGAATCGCCAGCAGCAGGAACCAGCCCATGGCCGGCACCGCCGCCGAGTCCGCGACGCCAAACTGCCCGAGCATCACCGGGATCAGGAACACCAGCAGGGAGCCGATGACCCCCAGGGCGGCGATGATCCCGAACACCCGCGACCGCTCATTGTAGCTGGGCGCGAGGGTCGCGGCCCAGGCGGAATGGGACAGCAGAAGGATCGAGGTGCCCAGGTAGAGCACCAGCAGCCAGACGATCAGCCCGGCCATGCCGGTCGCCGACGGCGACACGAACAGCATGTAGATGGCGAGCATCAGCACCGGCGCGCCCGCCGCCAGCCAGACGCGGTACCGGCCCCAGCGCGTGTGGGTCCGGTCCATGGCCAGGCCAAGGCCGAGGTCGACACCGATATCGATCAGTCGGACGATGGCGAACGCGGCCCCGACGGCGCTCAGGCTGATGCCGATATGGCTGGCGAAGTGCCGCGGCAGGTAGATGGCGATGGCCGTATTCACGGCGGTAAGCGGCAGGCTCGTCGCCGCGAAGGCGATGACCATGGCCAGCGGCAGTCGGCGCTCGGAAGCGGTGACCGGGCTCATGGCGCCTTTCCCGGTCCGCGCGCGCCGAGCAGGAGGTCGGGCGGCGGAAGGGCCGCCCCGGGAACCCCGCGCAGGAGCTTCAGGCGGGTCTCGCCGCTGACCCCGCTCAGGAGCAGATCCACGGCCTCGCCTCCCACTTCCTGACAGGACTGGACGTCGCCTCGTTGAACCTGGCTGGGCAGCAGGGGGCTGTCGAAGCCGCCGGGACACAGGGCGTTGATCCTGACCGCCGTGTCGGCATAGGCCAGGGCCAGGCTGCGGACGAGGCCGATCACCGCATGCTTGCTGGCCGCGTAGACCGGATCAAAGGGGATGGGCGTCAGGCCCGCGGCGGAGCTGGTGACGGTGACGCCCCCGCCGCCGTGGGCCAGCATGCGCGGCAGCAGCGTCTTGAGGCCGAAGAAGACGCCATCGAGGTTGATCGACAGCACGGTCCTGTATCGCGCCGCGCTGATCTCCTCCACCCGGGCCGGTCCCATGACCCAGTCGGGGCCCTGGGTCATGACGCCGGCGTTGAGATGGGCATAGCGGATCGGCCCCATCTCCTTCTCGACGGACGCCACCACGGCTTCCCATTGATCGGGGGCGGAGACGTCGCAGGACCAGAAGCCTCCCCCGGCGCGCTCGGCCACCGCCCTTCCGGCCTGCGCATTGACGTCCAGGATCGCGACCCTGCCGCCCTGGGCGGAGACGAGGTCCGCGACGGCCGCGCCCAGCCCGGTGGCGCCGCCGGTGATCAGCACCGCGCCGCCCTGAAAGCCATTGGTCATTTGGGGTTCCTGTCCCGTTGGTCGCTGATCGCCGTCCGTCGCCTCGCGCCCGCCCGAACTATTCCGGCAGGAGTGGAAGGAGGCCGAGGTCCATCACGGCGGCCGACGCGCGCCCGACGAGCTTTTCCATGAGACGCCGGCCCCGCTCGTTGGCCGAATCCAGCGTTCCGGCGATCAGCACCGCGTAGCCGAACACGTAGAGCACCGCGGTCCGGT
The DNA here is from genome assembly GCF_058809015.1 of Caulobacter sp. GW821-FHT11A05. Classification (NCBI taxonomy): domain Bacteria; kingdom Pseudomonadati; phylum Pseudomonadota; class Alphaproteobacteria; order Caulobacterales; family Caulobacteraceae; genus Caulobacter; species Caulobacter sp. GW821-FHT11A05. The sequence continues at coordinate 4,694 of NZ_JBXASF010000006.1, forward strand.
AGTCGTCCCAGCACTGCTCGATCGAATACCCGGTGACGCCCAGGTCCATCAGGCTGGCGTGGTAGTATTCGACCAGGCGGGTCTGGTGGCCCCGCCTGTCCTCGGCGCTCATGTTCTGGCTGAGCAGGTAGGCCAGGTCGTGGATCGCGGCCGAGAAGGTGACCACCCAGTCCAGGGCGACGACGGGCCGCTGGCCGGCCTGCTGGCCAAACATCAGGTTGTCCAGCCGGATGTCGCCATGGATCAGCGTCTGGACGGGCCGCGCCATCATCCGATGCAGGGCCGGAACGGCCGCCAGGAAGCGGTCTCGCTGCGCCAGGATCTCCGGGGCCATCACATGGCCGAACTGGGCCACGCAGGGCTCCCAGCCCGCGACGCAGCCGGCCGTTATCCCTTCGATCTGGATATCGCCGTCGATCCTGGGCGCCCAGGCCATGGCCGGATCGCCGCTCTTCCCCCAGTAGCGCGCATGCATCGGCGCGACGACGTCGATGATCGCCCGCGCCTCCTCGGGGCTGCAGCCATCGATCTGGTCGCCCGTCCGGTAGTCGCCGAGGTCTTCAAGCAACAGGACGCTGTCGCCGCTGTCGGGGTCGACCGCCGCTGCGAAACACCGCGGGCTGACCGGCCCCAGCCCCGGCGCCACATGTTGGTAGAAGCGAACTTCCCGCTCATAGAGCCGAAAGTGCATCGCCACGGCCCGGTTGCCCACGTGCGGGGTCGCGAACTTGGCGATGAGGGATCGCGGCGCGTTCGGGGCCGGCGGATCATAGACGAGCTGAACCCGCGCCAGCACGCCCAGGATTCCGACCCCTTCGCCGATGGGCGTCGTGCTGAAGCTCGTCACGACCTCACCGCCGATGGCGCCAGCCGCGCGAAGCCGCCCCGTCAGCCAGCCCACGGTTAGGTCGTCCGGGTGAGCCGGATTTGCCGCCTGGTTCATTTCCACCCCTGTCGCGCCTGGCTGTTGCCATGACAAAATAATAACGTGTTATAGTTTCGTACTGGCGAGCCGGGTGTCAAGGCGCCCCGGCCAAGGCGGCCAGCACAACCAAAGGGGAGAGAAATGACGGCTGGAAAATTGAACGGAAAGGTCGCCCTGGTCACCGGCGCGACGAGCGGTCTCGGCGAGGCGATCGCCCGTGGCTACGCCGCGGAGGGCGCGCGGGTGGTGATCTGCGGTCGGCGCGCCGCCGAGGGCGAGGCCGTGGTCGAGACCATACGGCAGGCGGGCGGCGAAGCGGCCTTCTTCCCCTGCGACGTGGCCGAGGCCGAGCAGATTCGCGCCCTGGTGGCCCAGACGGTCGAGCGATTCGGTCGGCTGGATGTGGCGGTGAACAACGCCGGCATCGGCAGCGGCGGCGCCAAGACCGCCGACATCGAAGACGACGAGTTCGACGCCCTGTTCCGGATCAATCTGCGCGGCGTCTGGCTGTGCATGAAGCACGAGATCCGCCAGTTCCTGGCCCAGGGGACCGGGGGCGTCATCGTCAACATGGGGTCGGTGCTGGGCCAGGTGGCGATGGCCGGCGCGACCCAGTATTCGGCCGCCCACTATGTGGCGGCCAAGCACGCCGTCGAGGGCCTGACCAAGTCGGCGGCGATCGACTACGGACGCGACGGCGTCCGCGTGAACACCCTGGCGCCCGGCGTGGTGGCGACGGCGATCAGCGACCAGCTGATCGCCGACGAGGTTCCGCTGATGCGCTACTGGCGCGACCAGACAGCCCTGGGACGGCTGGCCTCGGTCGAGGATGTGGTCGGCGCCGCCGTGTTTCTGGCCTGTGACGATTCCCGCTACATGACCGGCGCCAGCCTGGTGATCGACGGCGGCTTCCTGGCCCAGTAGTCGGCGTCAGAGGTGCAGTTTGAGGATAGCCACCGGATTGCATGGTCGGCGCCCGGCCTAGGTCGCGCCCTGACCGAACAGGGCTGACGACGGATCGGCCTCACGGCGGGCGCCGGCTGGGAAATAGGCGGCCCCGGCCCAGGGCGGGGCGCTGTCCAGCGGACGGGTGATGTCCAGCACCACCCGACGCTCGACGATCTTCCAGGCGCCGTCCCGCCGCGCGAACTGGTCGAGATAGCGACCGCCGACCAGGACATGGCGCGGCCCGCCATCGGGGCCGTTTTCCGGGTGGAAGGCGACGAAATAGCTCTCCACCCGCGCCGTCTCGCCCTCCACCTCGATCAGGGCGTTGGTGATGTGGTGCTGGCCGACCAGCGGAACCTGGTCCATGGCCGGAACCAGGTAGGCGCCGAAGTCCCGCCCCTGGCCGGTCCAGGCGCCGTGGTGATCGATGGCGCCCGGGTGATAGACGCTGGCGATCATGGCCGCGTCGCCCCGGTCGACGCCCCGGCAGTAGCGATAGAGCACCTGTTGGATTTCGATATGGGCGGCGAGCTGTTCAAGCGTCATCGAAAGGCCTCATGCGATAGCGGCGCCGGCGACACGCGCCTCGCGGACGGCCGTCTCCAGGAACCGGGGCGCGTTGGCGTCGCCGACAATGCGCAGGTCGCCGACGCGACCGGCCAGGGCGTCGTAGAGTTCGCGATTGGGCCGGTTGGCCGACACAAAGACGACGACGTCGGCCGGCGCGGTCTCGGCCAGGTTACTCCCGGCCGGCAGGTATGTCGGGCCGATGACCACGCCGCCGTCCCTAATAGCGAAGGCGCGTGAGCGGAGGCGCAGGGTGAAGCACCCACGGCTCAGCCGCTGCAGGGCCGGCTCGGTCATCAGGGCGGTTTCCACCAGCGGGGCGAACGCTGGATGGCGCGAGACATAGGTCACTGCCAGCCCCTGCCTGATCAGATGCTCGGCGCAGGCCACGCCCTCGTAGTGCCCCAGGTCATCGATGACGACGGCGGTGCGCCCCCAGTCACGGCCGGGCTGGGCGAACAGGTCGTTGCTGGACATGACGTTCGGCCGGTCCATCCCGGTGATCGGCTCGCCAGGGTTCGACAGCTGGACGCCGTCCATCCTCGGCGCGGCGCCGGTGGCGATGATCACCGCGTCGGGCGCCGCCTGCAGAATGTCCTCGGCGTCCAGATAGCTGCTGAGGCGCACATCGACGCCGAGCCGGTAGACCTCGGCCTCCAGCCAGCTCACGAAGTCGATCATGCCGTGGCGGGTCGGCGCCCGGGCGGCGAGTTTGAGGGCTCCCCCCAGGCTCGGTTCGGCTTCCGCCAGGATCACCCGGTGTCCCCGCAGAGCGGCCACCCGGGCCGCCTCCAGACCCGCCGGGCCGCCGCCGACGACATAGACCGTCCTGGCGGCGGCGGCGGGCGCCAGCAGATCGTCCCCCATCCGGGTTTCATGACCCACGGCCGGATTGACCACACAGCCCAGCCGCCGGCGCGGCCCCAGCAGGTTGCCGACGCAGCCCTGGTTGCAGGCGATACAGGGACGAACCTGTTCGGGGTGGCCCGCCAGGGTCTTCCTGACCAGATCGGGGTCGGCGATGTGGGCGCGGGTCAGGCCGACGAGGTCGGCTTCCCCGGCCCGGATGACCAGGTCGGCCTCTTCGAGCGTGCGGAACCGGCCGGTGACAATGCGCGGAGACGTCACCCCCTCGGCGATCGGCAGGCTGGTCGGCATCTCATAGCCCGAGGGCTCATGCATGCCGCCGATCATCTTCGGGAAGCTCTGGTAGTTGCCCGCCGAGATATCGACGAAATCGATCAGGCCCTCGGCCTCCAGCAGCTGCACGGCCCGCAGGCTGTCGGCCGGGCCGACGCCGCCTTCGATGAGATCGGGGGCGACACGCACGCCGACGGGAAAATCCCTGGGAACCGCCGCGCGAACGGCGCGAAGCACCTCAAGCATGAACCGCGCCCGGTTCTCGAACACGCCGCCATACTCATCCTCACGGTCGTTGTTGTTGGCCGACAGGAACTGGCTGGGCAGATAGCCGTGGGCGCAGTGCACCTCGACCCCGTCCAGGCCCCATTCCCGGCACTGGGCGGCGGTGTGGGCATAGGCGCCGACGATCTCGTCGATCATCGCCCTGGTCATCGGAATCGGCGGCGCCCCGATCGTCGGCCCGGGGATGTCGGAGGCGGACCATGGCGGCGAGCCGTCCAGAGGCAGGCCGTTGTGGCCGGCGTGCCAGAGCTGCTGGAAGAGCTTCATCCCCGTGGGACGCACCGCCTCGACCAGCCGGCGATAGCGATCGGGCAGACCCGGATCGAAGATGTTCAAGGCCGCCGGACTGGTCGGATGGACCGACAGGATCTCGATGAAGGTGAGACCGACGCCGCCCCGGGCCCGGGCCAGGTGATAGGCGATCAGATCCTCGTTCATGGCGCCCAGGGCGGTGGCGTGGGCGGTCCTGACCACGCGATTGGGGATCTCAACGCCGGCGATACGGAAGGGCGTGTGGACGTGGGTCAGCAATTGGAATCCTCCGCCGGTGCGTTCCGCCGGCCGGGGCCGGCGCCGCCCATTTTATGGCCGCGAGCCTAGACGTCCGGCGCGGCGAGGCAATTGAAATTTGCCACTTAGGTTATTTTCTTCGGCGACGACGAACGCCCGCCCATTTGGGCGACGGACCACCTGACCGAGGGAATCCGGGTCGGTCGGCCGCCGCGCCCGCCTTTCCAACCATTGCAATGCGTTCTACTTTTTGCACAATGGGCCCGGTGACGGACCCGCCCGGTCGCAGGAGGATTTTTTGATGACCCAGGCCCTGACCGTCGAAGATCTGCTGGCCCGCGCCGCGATCAGCGATGTCGTGCATCGTTACGCCACGGGCATCGACCGGCGGGACTGGTCGCTGTTCCGATCGATCTTCGCCGACGAGGTGGCGCTGGATTTTTCGAGCTGGAACGGGGCGGCCCCGTCCCGGATGGCGGCCGACACCTGGACCGCCGGCGTGGCGGCCAGCCTCTCCGGGTTCGACGCCACCCAGCACGTCAGCAGCAATCACGTCATCACCCTGGACGGCGACGAAGCCACCTGCGTCTCCTACATGATGGCGCTGCACTACCTGCTCGAGGACGGGCAGCATCAGATGCAGTCCATCGGCGGCTACTACACCAACCGCCTCGTCCGCGGCCCTGAGGGCTGGAAGATCCATGCCTGCACGCTGACCGTCACCTGGGAGAAGGGGGATCGCGGCCTGTTTCAGGTCGCCCAGGCCCGATGGCGCGCGCGGTCGGCTTCGCAACCGCCCGTCGCCTGAGATGGCCCAATCATCAGACCACGAACAACAAAAGCGGGAGGTTTCATGCAACTCAAGGACAGGTCGGCGCTGATCACCGGCGCGGGCGCCGGCATCGGGCGCGCCACGGCGATCGCCTTCGCCGAGTGCGGCCTGCGTCACGTCGCCCTGTGCGACCTGGACGAGGCCGGTCTCGAGGAAACCGCCGGTCTGGTTCGCCGGCATGGCGCTTCGGCCGAGGTCTTCCGGTTCGACGTCACCGACACCGAGGCCCTGCGCAAGGCCCTGGCCGATACCCACAGGGCGCACGGGCTCGACGTCGTGTTCAACAACGCCGGCATCGTCTCCGGACCGCCGGCCTTCCCGGAGACGGCGATCGCGCGGGTGAAGCTGCTGATCGACATCAATCTGACCAGCGTGATCATGGGAACGATGCTGGCGATCGACTTGATGAAGGGCAGCGGCGGCGGCGTGATCATCAACACCGCCTCGACCGGCGCCCTCAGTCCGTATCTGGCCGACGCCCCCTACGCCGCCTCCAAGGCCGCCGTGCTGATGTTCAGCCAGTCCTGCAAGGACCTGAAGGCGATGCACAACATCCGCGTCAACGCCATCCTGCCCGGCATCACCGAGACGCCCATTCTCGAAAAGCTCGGGGCCGGCAAACGCCCCGACTGGCTGCAGCCGCTGATGCAGAACGTCCGGCTGTGGAAGCCGGAAGAGATCGCCCGCCAGATCATCGAAGAGCTGATCGAGGACGACAGCAAGGCCGGCGATTACGCGGTGGCCCGAAACGAACCCCTGACCGCCTAGACAGCGCTCCTCCCGAAAGGAAATTCCATGCGTGTGCTGATTGTTGGCGCCGGCGGCTATCTTGGAGCCGCCGTCGGCCGTGGCCTGGCCGCCGCCGGCCATGATGTCCTGGCCCTCGCCCGGGACAGCGAGAAGGCCGCCGCCTTCGCGGCCCGCAAGCTGACGCCCGTCGCCGGCGACCTGGGTGACGAATCCTTCGCCGACGCCGCCATGGCCGCCGACGCGGTGGTGTTCTGCGCGGCCATCCCGTTCGACCGCGAATGGCCGAGCCTTCAGCCGGTCCTCGAACGCATGGCCGGCAGCGGCAAGACCTTCATCCTGACCACCGGAACGGCGGTCCTCTCGCACGAGACGCCGAACGGCGAATGGCGGGAGGAGACCTATGCCGAGGACGACGCCTTCACGCCGCCGGCCTGGATCGCCACCCGGGTCGAGACCGAGAACAGGGTGCGGGAGGCCGGCCAGAACGGGGTCCGGGCCATGGTCGTGCGCCCGCCGCAGATCTGGGGAAACGGGGCCAGCAAGCAGATCCCGGCCATCTTCCAGTCCGTTCGCACGACCGGCGCCGCCTGCTACATCGGCCAGGGGCTCAATCTCTACAGCCACGTCCATGTCGACGACCTTGCCCAGGTCTATCGGCTGGCCCTGGAGAAGGGGACCTCGTCGGCCCTCTATCATGCGGTCGCGGGAGAGGCGAACTGGCGCAGCATCGCCACGGCCGTCGCCCGGACGACCGGCGCAGAGCCGCGCAGCGTGACCCTCGACGAGGCGCGGGAGATCTGGGGCCCGGTCGCCGGGCCGCTATACTTCGGCGTCAGCAGCCGGTCCCGGTCCCCGCGCACCCGCCGCGAGCTCGGCTGGGCGCCGACCCGGGTCGATGTCCTGGAGGACATCGAAACCGGGTCATACCGTCCAACCCCGGCCTGAGACCGGTCACATCTGGGCCAGGCCGCCATCGACGTAGAGCACGCCCCCGGTCGTGTAGGACGACTGGGGGGAGCACAGGAACAGGGCGGCGGCGGCCACCTCCTCGGGCCTCCCCCGGCGCCGCATGGGGGTCCGCTCGCCGATGAGCCGGTCGAAGCCCTCCTGGCCCCCTTCCCTCGCCTGCAGCCGGTCAAGCAACGGCGTCTCGGTGATGCCCGGCGCCAGAAGGTTGACCCGGATACCGGCCGGCGCGAGCTCGACGCCCCAGGTTCTGACAAAGGAGCGGACCGCCGCCTTGCTGGCCGAATAGACCGAGCCGCCGGGCAGGGCGATGGCGCTGGCGACCGACCCGACAACCACCACCGAGGCCGGCGCTTCAAGCAGGGGAAGCGCAGCTTTCATGGTGAAGAAGACGCCCTTGACGTTCAGGCCCATCAGGTCGTCGAACTCCCGCTCCGTGCCGGTCGTCAGCGAGCCGCCGCCGGCCGATCCGGCGTTGGCGACCAGAATCTGCAACCGCCCGTATGTCGTCCGGACATGGTCGAAAAGCCGTTCGATGTCCGCCACCCGCGTGACGTCGCCTTCGACGAAATCCGCGCCATGTCCGATAGACGCCGCGGCCTCTTCCAGCACCTGCCGGCGGCGGCCGAACATCACCACCTGGGCGCCGGCCTCGGCGAGGGCGCGTGAGATCTCCAGGCCGATGCCGCTGCTCCCGCCGGTGACGACGGCCGTCTTCCCTGTCAGCAGGCCCATGTGAATCCCTCCGATGCCTTGTTCTGTTCTTGCTGGAGCCGCGCGATGGAGGGCGACGACCCGTCCCGCCGCCTGGCGGAGGAACTCCACAATATTGCTACATGTTATTGTATTTGACCAGCCTCCCGGCTACGACACGACGGCGCGGTCGGAAGGTCGTCCGACGTCAAGCCAGCGCCACCCGCATGCCGGAGAACCCCATGTCCGATGCTGTCCCCGTCGCGCCGCTCACGGGCGAGGCCCGCCGGCCCGGGCGCCCGCCTCCGGAAGATCTCGTCCAGGAGCTGGAAATCCAGGGCATCGCGCCGGGAACCTACGACTTCCGGCCCCTGGACGGCGTGCGGCGAACGATCGCCCGGCGGATGACGGAGTCGTTTCGCGACGTCCCGCACTTCCCCCTGCTGATGAAGATCGAGCTGGACGGGCTGCTGGCCGCCCGCGCGCGCCTCAACGACCGCGGCGGCGTTCGCATTTCCCTGAACGACATGATCATCAAGGCCTCCGCCCTGGCCCTGATGGCCGCGCCGGAGGCCAACGCCAGCTACACGCCGAAGGGCCTGGTCTTCCACCACCACGCCGACATCTCGGTCGCGGTCGCCATCGAGGGCGGGCTCGTCACCCCGATCCTTCGCGCCGCCGAAACCAAGAGCCTGACGGAGATCGCCAGCGAGATGAAGGACCTGGCGGCCCGCGGCCGGGCCAGACGCCTGCTGCCCGCCGAGTATTCGGGTGGGACCTTTTCCATCTCCAACCTCGGCATGTATGGCGTCACCAGCTTCGGGTCGGTGCTGAACCCGCCCCAGGGCTGCATCCTGTCCGTCGGCCAGGCGGAGAAGCAGTATCGCTTCAGGGGCGACACGCCCTACGTGGCGACGGTGCTCGAAGCCACCCTCACCTGCGACCACCGGGCCGTCGACGGAGCCACCGGCGCAAACTGGCTGCGGAGCTTCAGGTCGCTCGTCGAGTCGCCGGATGACTGGGCCGCGTGACGCCGCCCGAGGCGGCGTAGGCGAGGACTTCAAGCCAATCGGGCCCTCGGCCGCGCACCTGGTCCAGCCAGTAGAGCGTCTCGCGGCGGGTTTCGCCGACCGTCGCGCCGGACAGGATGATGAGCAGGCCCTCGATCATCATGGGGACCAGCTGCTCGTCCTTGAACTCTTCCAGGCACCAGTCGGTGAGCGTGCCGTAGCCCTGGATGGTCAGCATCTCGACCAGCCGGGCGGCCGACATCCCCGGCTGAAGTTCGCCCCGCCGCTCCAGTTCGTCGACGAAGACGGCGTTCGTCTCGTGAGACATGTCCCGGATGACGTTGCGGATCGGCCGGGCGACGGTGCCGGACCAATACACGCTCATGATCGCGGTCGTGTAGGGTTTGATCTGCAGGTTCCGATGGTGGATCAGGGCCATGCGCTCGATGCGTCCCCGAAGGGTCGTGTGCGGATGGTTCGGCTCGATCGTGCCCGCGAACTTGAGATAGTATTCGTTGATGGCCAGGGCGATGACGTTTTCCCGGCCGCCAAAGGCGTTGTACAGCGTCCGCTGCGCGATCCCGGCGCGCGCGCAAAGATCCCGCACGTTGAAGGCCTGCACGCCGCGCTCGGCGATCATGATCCGGGTTTCCCGCAGGATGCGACGCCGCCGCTCCTGGATCGACGGACTGTTGTAGGTCGTTGTCTTGAGGGACGGATCTTCAGACATGGACATCGTTCGGTCGGCGCGGCGAAGGGTCAGCGCGAAACGGCCTGGCGAGGCGCCTGACCTGGCATGCTTTGGCCGGAACGGCAGGTGTCATCAAACGGCCCCGGACAACCAAAACTATCTCACCGTGCATTTTCTGTTCTATCGCATACGCCATCAAGGGGCGGAAGCAAATTATCCCGTCGGCTCTCGCGGGACGCCTCAGCGCTCTTGTTGAAATTAACACATGCAGCATATTTGAATTGACAGGCGACCACGCCGGGGCGTTAGCTCGCGGTGTTCGCAGGGCTGAATTTCAGGGGCCGCTGCGGCGAAGGCGGCGATCAGACCGGCCGGGCTTTTGGGAGAACACGCATGGACGGGTCAGCTGGTGTTGGTCGTGCGGATCGGCACCCCGGGGATACCTACGAGGACATCCTGAACCGGGACAGCCGCCCCGTTCCCGACTATCTGCGGGAAGGCCGGGTCCCCGACATCGGCGTCGATCCGGTGGCCGTCGACCGCTATTTCGATCCAGCCTTCTTCCAGAAGGAAGCCCAGCATGTCTGGAGCCGGGTCTGGCAGATGGCCTGCCGCGAGGAGGACATCCGCTCCGTCGGCGACTACCACATCTACGAAATCCTCGGAAAATCCCTGATCGTCGTCCGGACCTCCGAAACCGAGATCAAGGCGCTCTACAACGCCTGTCTTCACCGGGCCCGCAAGCTGGTCACTCTGAACGGCTCGAAGCTGGAGTTCCGCTGCCCGTTCCACGGCATGACCTGGAACTGCGACGGATCGTTCAAGGAAAACCCGATCAGCTGGGATTTCCCGCAGTGGTCGGAAAACGACATGCGGCTGCCGGAGGCCAGGGTGGCCACCTGGGGCGGCTTCGTCTTCATCAACTTCGACCCCAACGCCAGGCCGCTGGCCGAGGTCATCGCGCCGATGGCGCGGGATTTCGAGCGTTTCGACTTCCCCAACCGGTATCGGGCGGTCTGGGTGCAGAAGAAGGTGCGGGCCAACTGGAAGGCGACCGCCGAGGCCTTCATGGAGAGCCACCACAGCGTCACCACCCATCCGCAGATCCTGCCGGCGCTGGGCGACGCCAACAGCCAGTACGACCTGCCCAACGACCATGTCTCGCGCCACTTCTCGGCCGGCGGGGTCTCCAGTCCCTTCCTGAACCCGCCCCTCACCGAGCAGGAAATCTTCGCCTTCATGACCGGCGGCGGCAGTCGCCGGGTGGCGACGAGCGAGGGGGCCGGGCCGACCCTGCCGGAGGGATCGACGGCGCGCATTGCGGTCGCCGAACTGGCGCGCCAGTCCCTGAGCCAGGAGACGGGATACGACTACGCCCACGCGGCCGACGCCGAGATGCTGGACGCGCTGCTCTACAATGTCTTCCCGAACATGAGCTTCTGGGCCGGCTACACCTCCAATCTCACCTACCGCTGGCGGCCCAATGGCCAGGATCCGGACAGCTGCATCATGGACGTCATGTTGCTCAAGCCCTGCCCGAAGGACGGGCCGCGCCCCAAGCCGGCCCCGGTCAGGGAACTGGGCCTGGACGAGCCCTGGAGCGACGCCACCGAACTGGGCTCGCTGGCGGTGATCTTCGAGCAGGACATGGGCAATCTGCCCTATGTGCAGGAGGGGCTCCGCGCCTCGGGAACCGGCGTCGTGCATTTCGCGCGCTATTCCGAAATGCGCATCCGGCATCTGCACAGGATGATCGACCGCTACATCGCCGAGGGATCGGCGATGTCGGTCGCGGGCGCTCTTTGATCCCGCCCTCCAGCCCGCGCATCAAGCCCGAATGACCAACATGCCTGAAGCCACGCCGGACGAGGACGAGGTCTTTCGCGCCGAAGTCCGCGCCTTCCTGTCGGAAAAGTTCGACGCCGATCTGCGCGCCCAGACGGCGCGCCAGGCCGGGGTGTTCGCCGAGGGCGATCTGGCCCGCCGCTGGCACCGCATCCTCTTCGAACGGGGTTGGATCGCGCCCGCCTGGCCAAGGGAATACGGCGGGCCTGGCTGGACCAGCCGCCAGCGGCAGATCTTCCAGGTCGAGTGCGCCCGCGCCGGCACGCCCCACCTTCCGGCCATGGGTCTCAGCCTGTGCGGGCCGGTGATCATGCGCTACGGCACGGACGAGCAGAAGGCCTTCTTCCTGCCCCGCATGCTGTCGGGCGAGCACTATTGGTGCCAGGGATACTCCGAGCCGCAGTCGGGGTCGGACCTCGCCTCGCTGCAGACCCGGGCCGTCCGGGACGGCGACGACTATGTCGTCAACGGCTCGAAGATGTGGACCACCCACGCCCACTACGCCAACTGGATCTTCCTGCTTGTCCGCACCTCCACCGAGGGTAAGCCGCAGCGCGGCATCAGCTTCCTGGTGGCGCCGATGGACCTGCCGGGCATCTCGGTCCGGCCGATCCTGTCGATATCCGGCGAGCATGAAGTCAATCAGGTGTTCTTCGACAATGTCCGCATTCCCGTCGCCAACCGCATGGGCGAGGAGAACGAAGGCTGGTCGGTCGCCAAATACCTGCTGGAGTTCGAACGCGGCGGCGGCGCCTCGGGCGCGGCAATGGGCGTCGCCATGGAGCGCGTCCTGGAGATCGCCAGGCAGGAGACCGGCGACGATGGGGCGCCCCTGTTCGAAGATCCCGACTTTCGCCGCGCGGCCGCCAGTCTCGAAATCCAGCTGATGGCGGCCGACTGGACCGAACGCCGGCTCAGCTCCGGAGCGGCCACCGGGGAAAGCGTCGGCAACAGCGCGGCCTCGATGAAAAAGCTGATGGCCAGCGAGCGAGGACAGCAGATCGCCGAACTGGGGGTCGAAGCCCTGGGCGTCTACGCCACGGCCGATCAGCGGATGGCCCTGGGCGCCGGCGCCAACGCCCCGCCGGTCGGGCCGGAGTATGCCGCCACGCCGGTCGCCAAATACCTCAACGGACGCGCCAGCACGGTCTTCGGCGGCTCCAGCGAAGTCCAGCGCAACATTCTGGCGCGCGTGGCGCTCGGCCTCTAGGCCCGCTCCCGACAGCCAGACCGACATTGAACAGGATGACCCGATGTCTCTAGCCGCCGCGGAGAATGCCCGGCTTACGCCGGACCGCATGGCGCTCGCCGACGAGCGCCAAACCCTGACCTGGCGCCAGCTCGACAGCCGGCTGAATCGCGCGGCCAACGCTCTGATTGCCGGTCCCGGACAGGCCGGTTCGCGCGTCGCGGTTTTCGCGCCCAACAGCGTCGAAGGCGCCCTCGCCTACCTGGCCGCCCTGCACGCCGGCGTCTCCAGCGTTCCGGTCAACTTCCACCTCACCGCCGACGAGGTTGCCTACATCCTGAAGGACTCGGCGAGCACGGTGTTGTTCGTCGGCCCAGAGACGGCGGCGGTCGGCCTCGAGGCGGCCGCCAGATGCGGCATCGAGACGGTCATCGGCTGGCGTTGCGGCGACCTGCCCGGCGTCGTCCAATGGGAGGACTGGCTGCAGACCGGCGCCGACGCCGAACCGCCCGCCGACATGCCGCCCAGGCCTCATCTCCACTACACCTCCGGCACCACCGGCCGCCCTAAGGGGACCGAGACCCCGCCTGCGATGCTCCCGAGGACCGCCACCGTGGCGGCGCTGTTCGCCGAACTGCGCGCCGTGCGCCAGGCGGCCGGGAACCGCACGGTCGGCCTCGTCGTCAGCCCCCTCTACCACACCGGCCCGCTCGGCGCGGTCCGCCAGCTGGGGGCCGGCATGTCGCTGGTCATCGCCTCGCGGTTCGACCCCGAACAGGTCCTTGCCGCCATCGAGACCTTCAAGGTCCAGACGACCATGATGGTGCCGACCCATTTCCAGCGCCTGCTGTCGCTGCCCCAGCCGACGCGCGAGCGGTACGACCTCTCCAGCCTGCAGCTGGTCAGCCATACCGGCGCCGCCTGCCCCACCGACGTCAAGCGGCAGATGATCGCCTGGTTCGGCCCCGTCCTGAACGAGGCCTACGGCGCGACCGAGTCCGGAACGACCAACCTGATCACCTCCGAGGAGTGGCTGCGCAAGCCGGGCTCCGTGGGCCAGACCGTCGCGCCGTTCGAACTGATCGTCGTCGCCGAGGACGGCGCCCGGCTGGGCCCCGGCCAGGTCGGCCAGCTCTACTTCCGGGACACCACCGGGCGGGGGATCGTCTACCACAACGACCCCGAGAAGACCCGGGAGGCGCATCTGGAGCCGGGCGTCTTCACCCTTGGTGAGGTCGGTTACGTCGATGACGAGGGCTATGTCTTCATCACCGATCGCGTCTCCGACATGATCGTCAGCGGCGGGGTCAACATCTATCCGGCCGAAGCCGAGCAGGTGCTGGCCCAGCATCCCGGCGTGGCCGACGTCGCCGTGGTCGGCGCCCCCAACGCCGAGATGGGCGAGGAGGTGAAAGCCCTCATCGTCCCGCTGGAGCCCTCCGATCCCCCCTCCCCCGAGGCGCTCGACGCCTTCTGCCGCGAGCGCCTGGCGGGCTTCAAATGCCCTCGCTCCTACGAGTTCGCCGACGACATCGGCCGCAACGCCATGGGCAAGGTCAACAAGCGCGAACTGCGCCGCCGCTTCTGGCCCTCGGACCGCACGATCGGGGGGTGAGGGGCGGCTGCCAAGACTGGGTCAGCCGCCGTGAGGGGTCCCTTCTCCCCTTGTGGGAGAAGGTGGCGCGAAGCGCCGGATGAGGGGTCGATAGGTCTTTCAGCTGCGCTGGGACGGTTGCGACAGGCTGTGTCGGAGGCCGGTGCGACCCCTCATCCGTCGGCTCCGCCGACACCTTCTCCCACAAGGGGAGAAGGGCGCCCCGAGGCGAACTCACAAAGGTCTGCGCGCGGCCATATGTGATGCCCCTGCCTCAAAAACGGGCGCAAATCTCACTCAAACCGACGCGCCAAAGGCCAAGAAACGCCCGCCCGCCTGGGCTTTTCCAATATGTCTAGACATATTCACCGCCTTTTCGGCCGCCGCCGAGGGCCCGCTCGGAGGCGTTGGTCGCCGCGTTGCCCTCTCCGACCCACATTCCCCACCCATCGACCTACGGATCGACCAACGCCCCAGACTACATCCCCGTCGCCTGAACCTACGCCAAAGCCAACAGGCGCTGGGGTTTTGGCCCGCTTTCCAGCCCCTTCGAGCGGCGCCGGCTTTTTTGTGGGTCCGGCCAGCGGCGGTATAATGGTCGCCGCTTCGATAACCGGGCCATGCCGCACCGGCCAAGCCGCGCGGCGCCGAGGATGACAGCCCATGGAGGAGAGGTCGGAGGCTGAACCGGCCCTAGACGGCGGCGCCGGCCAGGTTGCCCTCGCGGATCGCCGTGGGAATGAAGCGGGGCGAGTTGGCGTCGCCCGCCGCCCGGACATCGACGCCGCGCGCCTTGAGATCGTTGAACAGGCTCCGGTCGGGCCGATTGCGCGACACGAAGACCACGGTGTCGGCCGGGACCCGGACGGTCTGGTTGCTGCCCTTCGGCAGGTAGGTGGGTCCGACCACGACGCCCGTGTCGTCGATCGAGATGGCGCGCGTCCTCAGCATCGTCGTGAATTTTCCCCGGCTCAGCCGCTGCAGCGCCGGCTCGGTCATCAGGGCCGATTCCACCAGCGGCGCGAAGGCGATGTGGCGGGTGACGAAGGTGACCTCCAGACCCCGGGCGACCAGATGTTCCGCCGCGGCGACAGCCTCGTAGTGGCCGAGGTCATCGATGACGACGGCCGAGCGCCCCAGGTCACGATTGAGCCCCTGAAGCAGATCGTTGCTGGACAGGACATTGCTCCGGCCCATGCCCTCCACCGGCTCTCCCGGGTTGCTGGCCTGGATGCCGTCCAGGCGGGGCGTCGAGCCGGTCGCCACGATGACGCAGTCGGGGGCCTGCGCGAGAACATCGTCGATATCGACATAGGTGCTGAGGCGGACATCGACGCCCAGCCGGAAGATCTCCTCCTCCATCCAGATGATGATGTCCCGGATGCCGCCCCGGTTCGGCGCCGCGCCGGCAAGCTTGACCGCGCCGCCCAGGGCCGTTTCCGCCTCCGCCAGGATCACCCGGTGACCGCGCGTGGCCGCCACCCGCGCCGCCTCCATGCCGGCGGGACCGCCGCCGATCACCATGACGGTCCTGGGCTGATCCACGGGCGTCAGCCGGTCGTCGCCCATCTTCAGCTCGTACCCGACGGCGGGATTGACCGCGCAGCCCATGCGCCCAGGCGGGCCGAACACCTGACCGATGCAGCCCTGGTTGCAGCCGATGCAGGGCCGGACGCGCTCGGGATGACCGTCCAGCGTCTTCCGGACGAGATCGGGATCGGCGACGGTCGCCCGGACCATCCCGACCATGTCGGCCTCGCCGGCCCGGATGACCTGATCGGCCTCCTCCAGGGTGCGAAAACGACCGATCAGCATGGTCGGCAGGGTCAGGGGCACGGTGACCGGCGCGCTGGTGACCAGCTCGAAGCCGGCCGGCTCATGCATGCCGCCGATCATCTTGTGCATCGTCTGGAAGGTGCCGGACGAGACGCTGACATAGTCGGCCAGGCCTCGGGCCTCGGCCATCCGGGAGGCGCGGAGATTGTCCTCGACGTCCACGCCCCCGGCCATCAGGTCCGGCGCCACGCGGATGCCGACGACGAAGTCCTTCGACACCGCGCCGCGCACCGCCTCAAGGACCTGCATCATGAACCGGGCGCGGTTCTCGAACGACCCGCCGTAGTCGTCCTCCCGCCGGTTGGCGTAGGTCGACAGAAACTGCTGGATGAGGAACCCGTGGGCGCAGTGGATCTCGACGCCGTCGACGCCCCAGGACTCGAGCGCCCGCGCCGTGTTCGCATAGCCCTCGACCACCGCGTCGATCATGCCCTGGGTCATCGGGATCGGGGGAACGCCGACCTGCACGCTCGGCACATCCGAAGCCGACCAGGGGGGCGAGCCGTCCATCTGGGTTCCGTGATGGCCGCCGTGGAACAGCTGCTGGAACAGGCGCATCCCGTGCGGCGCCAGCCGCTCGACCATGCGGGGATACTTCTCCGCCAGCGACGGATCGATGATGTTCAAGGTGGCCAGCGACGACGGATGGACCGACATCGCCTCCATGACCGTCAGGCCGACGCCGCCCCGGGCCCGGGCCTCATGATAGGCGACCAGATCGTCCGAGAGCGTGCCGCCGCCGATGATGGTGGTGTGGGCGGTGCGGACCACCCGGTTCTTGATCTCGACGGCGCCGATGCGGATCGGCGTATGAACGTGGGTGAGAGTCACCTCATCCCCCTCTTGTTGAAGGTTGCGAGGTCAGGCGGCCAGCCGGACGATCATCTTGCCGGTATTGGCCCCGTCGAAGAGCGAGGCGAAGGCGGCGGGGGCGTTCTCCAGGCCCTCGACCACGGTCTCCTTCCAGACCAGCTCGCCCGAAGCCAGCAGGCCGGCCAGCGCCGGAATCATCTCGTGGGCCTTGTGGCGCCAGACGCCGCCATTGAAGCCGGTGACCGTCAGCCCCTTCTCGACGATGGTGAAGAAGTCGGCGGGACCGGCCCGGTAATCGCCATCGTATTGCGAGATCGCGCCGCAGACGGCGATGCGCCCGAACGGCCGCATGGACCGCAGGACGGCGTCGAGGGTCGCGCCCCCGACGTTGTCGAAATAGGCGTCCAGGCCGCCCGGACAGGCGCCCCGCAGGAAGGTTTCGATATCGGTGGTCCGGTAGTTGACCGCCAGGTCGACCCCCAGTTCGCGCACCAACCAGTCGACCTTCTCGTCCGAGCCGGCCGAGGCCAGCACCCGGCAGCCGCGACGCTTGGCCAGCTGGCAGGCGACGGACCCCACCGCCCCCGCCGCGCCGGACACATAGACCGTCTCGCCGGCCTCCGGCTTGAGCACATATTCGACGCCGACATAAGCGGTGATTCCGGTGAGCCCGAGGATGCCCAGGCGCCAGCTCGGCGGGCCCGGGCCATCGTCCAGCGGCTGCAGCTCATGGCCAGAGGCGACGAAGGCGTCGCGCCAGCCCAACTGGCTGACGACCTGGGTTCCCACCGGCAGGGCGGCGAAGTTCGACTGCTCCACCACCCCGACCGCCGCGCCGTGCATGCAGTCGCCGACCTGCTTGCCGGGGGTGACGCCGAGCCGGCTGACGAAGGCCAGGCGCATGTAGGGGTCGACCGTCATCCAGCTGTTGCGGACCAGCACCTGGCCCTCGCCCACCGCCGGCAGGGGAACCTCCACCAGCGCGAAATCCTCAGGGCTGACGCGCGCGCCGGGGGTCCGCGCGACCTGGATCTGTCGAGCTGTGCCGGCCATGGACCATCCTTGTTCTTGCGCTGCGCTCCACGAATTTTCGGGGAAGGCGCCTGCCCCTACAGGCGGTGCGACGTTCCTCTCATCCGAGCCAAAAATAACACGCGTGTCAATCTCTCATTGCCGTCCGGAGCCCGATCCGGAGGCGGGCGGAACGCTCGCGATCCCGCCCGGGTTTGACATCCTCACGTCAACGCGTGCTATTTCGGGCAACTCAGGAAGGTGCTGGTGCAGGACTTGAAGCAAGCGATTCCGGGGGGCGAAACGACGCCGCCCACGACATTGGCCGCGCGGCGCAAGTACGCCAGTCCGCTCATGCACGACCGCAAGCAGCGGATCCTCTCGGAGGCCCAGGCCCTGCTCGACGAGCATGGCGTCGACGGGTTCACGATCCGGGAGCTGTCGCGGCGCGCCGGCGTCGCGCAGCGCACGCTCTACAACGTCTTCGGCAGCAAGGAAGACATCGTGTCTTCCGCCATCGAGCAGCACTTCGCCGGCCTCCTCAAGGACCTGCCCCCGCCGCCGCCGATCGAGGATATCGAGGCCCATCTGGTCCGGGTCGAGGCCATCGCCCGCCGCACCATCGGCCTGCGCCGCTACGCGACGGCCATGGTCAGCGTCTTCTTTTCGCCGACCATCGACCGCCGCATCTACGATTCCCTGCGGCACATCTCGCTCTCCGGCTCCGGCGACTGGGTCCGGCGGGCGGAGGCGGGCAAGGTCCTGCTGAAGCTGTCGCACCAGGAGCGCGATCGGCTGACCGCCCTGCTGATGAACGTCAACTACGCCAACGTCACCGACTGGGCGGCGAGCCGGATCTCGGACCAGGAGTTCACCCTGCGGGCGCAGGCCAATTTCCTCCTCTGCGTCCGCGCCTTCCTGCGCCCGAAATTCCGGCCTCGGGTGGACGATTTGCTGGAGCGCCTCAAGCCCGCCGAAGCGGAGATCACCGCCGCGCCTGGCGAGGACAAGGCGAAACCGGCCCGGACCCCGAAGCGCTAGCAGCTACTCGATCCGGCCGATCAGTTCCCCCACCGGGTAGACTTCGCCTTCCGACGCGATCCGCCGAAGGACGCCCGAACCCGGGGCTTCGATCTCCTGCACCGTCTTTTCGCTCTCCAGCGAGTAGATCAGGTCGCCGACTGAGACCAGCGCCCCGTCCGCCGCCAGCCATTCGGTCAACGTGCCTTCGCTCATCCCCGCGCCCAGGCTCGGAATTCTGATCTCGATGCTCATGCTAGCCCAACGTTGCTTTGATTGCCGCCGTGATCTCGTCACGGCTGTAGAGGAACGCCTTCTCCAGAGGCGGCGAGAACGGAACCGGGGCGTATTTGGAGCCGACCCGAAGGACCGGCGACTTCAGCTGCCCGAAGAGTTCTTCGTGAATACGGGAGGACACCTCGGCCCCGACGCCGAACGCCTTGACCGCCTCGTGAACGACAACGGCCCGGTTGGTCTTGGCGACGGAGTTGAGGACGGTCTCCGCGTCGAAGGGCGCGATCGTCCGCAGGTCGATCACCTCGACGGAGACGCCTTCCGCCGCCAGGGCCTCGGCCACCGCATCGACCTCCAGCACCGGGCGGCCATAGGAGATGACCGTCACATCACTGCCCTGCCGGCGCACATTGGCCTTGCCGAGCGGAACCTTGAAGCCCGCCGCGGGGGCCGGTCCCTGAGCCGAGTACATCGCCACGTTTTCGATGAACAGCGTGGGGTCGTCGTCCTCGATGGCCGACAGCAACAGGCCCTTGGCTTCCGCCGGATTGCAGGCTGTCACCACCTTCATCCCCGGCACATGGGCGAACCAGGCCTCGAGCATGTCGGAGTGCTGCCCCCCAAAGCCCACCCCGGCCCCCGTCCCGCAGCGGATGGTCAGCGGCACCGACGTGCGCCCCCCCGACATGAAGCGGAGTTTCGCCGCGTGGTTGACGATCTGGTCCATGCAGACCGTCAGGAAGTTCATGAACATGATCTCCGCGACCGGCCGCATGCCGGTGATCGCGGCTCCGACCGCGGCCCCCATGATCGCCTGCTCCGAGATCGGGGTGGAGCGGACCCGCGCCACGCCATACTTCTCCGACAGGCCCTTGGTCGCCTTGAACACGCCACCGCCCTGGGCGTCGGCGATGTCTTCCCCCATCAGGAACACCGTCGGGTCCGCCGCCATGGCCTCATCGAGCGCCAGGTTGATGGCCTGCGAAAAGCTGATGTTGCTGTCGGCGCTCACGCGGCGATCTCCTCTTTCAGGACGTCGATGCGCAGTTCGGCGAGGTCGGGATAGGGACTGGCGAGCGCGTGCTGCACCGCGTCGTCGATCCGGGCGCTGACCCCGGCCTCGATTTCGGTCAGGAGCGCTTCGGGCGCCTGGAGGTCCAAGAGCTGTTGCCCGAACAGCGGCACCGGGTCCCGCTCGGTCGCCTCCTGCTGCAGGTCCTTGGGCACGTAGCTGAAGTTTGCCCCGAAGGTGTGGCCCAGCATCCGGTAGGTCATGGCTTCGAGCAGGGTCGGCCCCTCGCCGGCCCGAGCCCGGTCAACCGCCGCCTTGGCCGCCTTGTACATGGCGACCGGGTCGTTTCCGTCGACCCGAACGCCGGTCATGCTGTAGCCCGGCGCCCGGTCGATGATCTGCTTGGCGGAGGTGCCGTCGGCGTAGGCTGTGTGCTCCGCGTAGCGATTGTTCTGGCAGAGGAAGATGACCGGCAGCTTCCACACCGAGGCCATGTTGAGCGCCTCATGGAAGGCGCCGATGTTGGAGGCGCCATCGCCAAAGCAGACGACGGTGACCCGCCCGTCGTCCTTCAGCAGAGACGACAGCGCCAGACCGTTGGCGATCGGCAGGCCGGAGCCGACAATGCCGGTCGTGACCATGACGCCGGTCTTCGGATCGGTGATGTGCATGGGGCCGCCCTTGCCCTTGCAGGTTCCGGTGACCTTGCCGGTGAACTCCGCCCACAGCTCCTTGAGGTCGATGCCCTTGGCCAGCTGGTCGTGCACCCCGCGATAGGTGGTCACCAGGTAGTCGTCCGGGCGCAGGGCGGTCATCATCGCCGCCGAAAGCACCTCCTGCCCGCGCACGGGATAGTAGACGAAGCGGATCGTGCCGCTCATCAGCAGCGAACGGAACCGTTCGTCCGTGCGGTTGATCAGGACCGTACGCCGATAGATTTCCAGCAGTGTATCGAGGCTCGGATCAGCCTCTGAAGGCTGCGGCGCGGCAAGGGTCATTGGCTCTCCTCCGTGGATATTCGACGGGGCGCGATCCCCAAAAAATCTGGCGGCGGAGACCCCAACCGCGATTGGGTTCGCTCCACCGCCAGAGTTCGGCTCGGAATTCGAGGACCGGGAGGCCAGTGAGGACCACCTCCCGCCCCGGTCAGAACCGGTAGGTGAGTTGCAACTCGATCTGGCGCTTGCGATCGACGCCGCCGACGAGGTCAGCCCCGCCCAACGGACGCTCGGTCCCGCCAAGCAGGATGGCTTCGTTGCTCAGGTTGCGCCCGATCAAGGACAGCCGCCATTTGTCGTCCGCGGGCGTCAGCGCCAGGTTGCCGTCGTAACGCCAGTAGGACGGTTGGGCCAGGTCGGGCCGGTTCAACTGGTCCAGCTGGTACCGACCGCTGTATTGCGCGCCGAAGCCGGCGATGATCCGCAATCCGCCATCGAACTCATGGGTGTAGTTGAGGTCCAGGCGACCAGCCCATTCGGGCGAATAGGCGGTTGGCTTGCCCGCGAGGTCCTGTCCGAAGCCCGCGCCGACCGGAACGTTGCAGCCCAGGGCCGCGGTCTGGCCGGTGTAGCATTGCCCGGTGAACTCGCTGAACTCACCCTGGTTGTAGGCGATCGTACCGGTCAGGCGCAGGTCACTGGTGATGCGGAAGATGCCCTCCAGCTCCACGCCCTTGGTTTCCGCCTTCGCCGCGTTCTGGACGGTGAAGCTCGTCGTCGCGGGGTTGAACGCATTCACCTGCAAATCGTCGAACTTGTAGTCGTAGGCCGCGACATTGACCTGCAGCCGGCGCTCAAGGAGGAAGAACTTCGCGCCGAGCTCGAAGCCCTTCACCTGCTCGGGCCCGAATTCCAGCGAGGCGAGCGTGGTCGCGACGTTCATCACCGCGCCGTGGGAGAAGCCGCCGGCCTTGTAGCCCGTCTTGTAGGCGCCATAGAGCATGACGTCATCGCTGGGCTTCCACCTCAGGATGGCCTGCGGCGAGAAGTCCTCATCTTCGTAGGTCGACTTGATCAGCGGCGTCAGGAAGAGCTGGTTGATCGTCAAGCCCGGCGGAATGAACGCGGGACCGCCGGAGGCGGCCGAGACGTTCCGCATGCGGGATTTCTTTTCCTCGCTGGTGTACCGGCCGCCGACGTCCAGCTCCAGGGTCGGGGTGATCTCCCATTGGACTTCCGCGAAGGCGGCCATGGTGATGCCGTCCTGCGTCGAGGGGCGATACCAGGTGAAGCCCGGCGTGCCGCAGGCGGGCGAACAGCCCGTGCCCTGCAGGGCCGTGGGGAAGACCCGCGAGTCGTTCGAGTGGAAGAAGTCGGAGCTGGCGTAGTAGGCGCCGACCAGGACGTTCACCGGCCCGTCGAAGTCCGTCTGATAGCGCAGCTCTTCGGAGAAGACGGTATTGCGCGTCGTCTCGGCGGCGAAAATCGCCGGCGCATTGGAGTAGTCGAAGTCGCCCAGCCACCTCAGGTCGAAGCGGTTGTAGCCGGTCACCGAGGTCAACTTGCCTGGCCCGACATCCCAGGTGGTGTTGAGGGTCACGGTATAGGAATCGTAGTCGGTGAAGGTCGGCCCGACCGCCGTCGTGAGATTGGTGGAGCCGGTGAAATCGAGCTTGCAGTTCTCGGTCGCCGTGAGGCCAAAGCCATTGGCGAGCGTGCTCGGCCCGCCGCCGGGGCCCGCGCAGCTGATCAGCTGGCTCAAGGCCGTCGGACCGTCATCCTCGTAGTGATCGGCGGAAACCTTCAGGTTCGCCATGAAGGTGTCCGTGGGTTCCCAAAGCAGGGTGAAGCGGCCGAACTGCTCACTGCTGGAGGGCGATTCATTGCCGTTGGTGTTGTGGAACCACCCTTCCATCTCGCTATACCGCAGCACCAGGCGGGCGCTCAGCTGATCGTTGAGCGGGCCGGACACGGCGCCCTCGAGGTACCGCTCGTCGGCATTGACCTCGTATCCGACGCGGGCATAGCCCTCGAAGTCCTGCGACGGGTTGCGCGAGGTCAGGCTGACCGCCCCGGCGACGGTGTTCTTCCCGAAATAGACCCCTTGCGGGCCTTTCAGGATCTGGGCGCTTTCCACGTCGATGCCGCCCTGGCCGACCCAGCGGCCGTTGCCGAAGTAGACCCCGTCCATGAACAGGCCGACGGACTGCTCGAACCCGGCATTGTTGGCCTGGGTGCCGATCCCGCGGATGTAGAAGGTGTCCGCCAGCTGGCCCCTCGCGATCGTCACCAGCGGCACCACCTGGGTGAGCTGAGAGATCGTGGTGATGCCCTGCTGCTCAAGCGATTCCCCAGAGACCGCCGTGACGACCGCGGGCGTCTCCGCCAAGGCCTCGCTGCGAAGGCGCGCCGTGACGACGACCTCTTCAACCTCCATCGAAGGCTCCGCGACCGGAGGCGGAGGCGCCGCCTCGGCGGCGATCGCCGGATGTGCGCCGAGAAGGGTGAGGCAGGTCAAAATCCCGCTCGCGCCGAATAGCTGCCGCTTGCCTGAAAGCATCGTGTTTCCCCTGTGATCGCGCCCCGTTCAAGCGAGGCGCTCATTTTGTGCCGCCGGCTCAAGGCCGACTCTTCCGCGGTCGTTACTTCGATCTGGAGCCCGACGCCGGCGGTCAGCCGACAGGGTCCGAACGCGTTACTCCATCGCCACGAGCGGATGTCGCCCCCCTCAGGCGTTGACGCGAGGCTCTGACAAAGTAGCTCATGTGTCAATATCGTTTTCTATCACGCGCATTAGTTTTGAGCGGCCAAGCTCCATGCCACACAGATTTGACGCGCGCGCCAGACCCCAGGCCCGACCAGCCGGCGGCGCCTGACGGCGCGAAAGGGCCCTTGGCGATTATTGCACACTGGTATACTTTTATCGGCAACGACAGAGGGAGCCGGGCATGGGTGGGAAGATCATCGCGGACGGACTGATCGTGGGCGAAGGCCCATCGGCTCGGCTTTTGGGTGGGCGACGGCGGAGTGACGGGAAGGTCGTCTTTCCGCTTCCCAAGGGCGCGGAGGCGGATCTTTTTGAGCCCGTGGCGCTGTCAGACAGGGGCGCCCTCTGGTCGCACACCGTGCAGCGTTTCCGCCCCAAGTCCCCCTACGCCGGGCCTGGCGATGACGGCGCTTTCAAGCCCTACGCCGTTGGCTACATCGAGCTGCCTGGCCAACTCATCGTCGAGAGCCGGATCGAGATCGACGATTTCGACGACCTCAAGATCGGCATGCCGATGGTCTTCACCCTGCAGACCTTCCGAACGGACGAGTCCGGCGCGGACGTCCTGACCTACGCCTTCCGCCCCGCCTGAGGATCAAGACATGACAGACGTTCACATTGTCGGCGCGGGCATCCACCCCTTCGGCCGCACCGAGGGCAAAAGCGGCCTGGATCAGGGCCTCCATGCCGTGCGGGAGTCCCTGGCGGACGCGGGGATCGACTGGACCGACATCCAGTTCGCCTTTGGCGGATCCGCCGCGGCGGGCCACGCCGACGCCGTGCTCCCACGCCTGGGGCTGACCGGTGTTCAGTTCATCAATGTCGCCAACGGGTGCGCGACGGGAGGTTCCGCCCTGCTGTCCGGCTACTGGGCCATCAAGTCCGGCGAGTTCGACCTCGGCGTCGTGCTTGGGTTCGACAAGCATCCCCGCGGCGCCTTCAACGCCAACCCGGAAGCGTCCGGCCTGCCGCGCTGGTATGGCGAGACCGGTCTGATGCTGACCACCCAGTTCTTCGCCATGAAGATCCGCCGCTACATGGATCTGCATGGCGTCAGCGCCGAGACGCTCGGGCGGGTCGCGGAAAAGGCCTATGCGAACGGCGCCCTCACGCCGCACGCCTGGCGGCGCGAGCCGGTCGGGCTGAACGCCATCCTGAACAGCGACATGGTCTCGGACCCCCTGACCAAGTTCATGTTCTGCTCCCCCGCCGAAGGGGGCGCGGCGCTGATCCTGGCGTCGGACCGCAAGATGCGCGAGCTGGGTCTTGCTGGACCGAAGCTGCGGGGCGCGGCGGTGCGTACGCGCGTGGCCGGCTCGTTCGAGGTCTTCGCCCCATCCCTGGACATTGAACGAGGCCCCTCCCCGACCCAACTCGCCTCCAAGGCCGCCTTCGAGATGGCCGGCCTGGCCCCGGCCGACATCGACGTGGCGCAGCTTCAGGACACCGAGAGCGGCGCCGAAGTCATGCATATGGCGGAGAATGGCTTCTGCGCCGACGGTGAGCAGGAACAGCTGATCGCCGACGGCGCGACCCGACTGGGCGGGAAGTTGCCGGTCAACACGGATGGCGGCTGCTTGGCCTGCGGCGAACCCATCGGCGCCTCCGGGCTGCGGCAGGTCTACGAGAATGTTCAACAACTTCGCGGACGCGCCGACGGCCGGCAGGTCGAGAGCGCCAGACTCGGATACTCCCAGGTCTATGGCGCACCGGGGCTGTCCGCTGTCGTGATCCTGGAGGCCTGACACCATGACGACCATGAGCAACGTCGCCGTACTCAACAGCCAGACGATCACCCAGATCGCGCGACAGTGCGGCCTGACGGTTCGGGCCATACGCCTCTACCAGGAACGTGGACTGGTCGAGGTGGGGCGCGACAGGCGGGGAAACCGGGCCTACAACCAACGGGCTGTCCGTCGCCTGGAATTCATCGCCCTGGCCCGCCGCGTCGGCCTGCCGCTCGACCGGATCTTCAACCTTCTGGCTCTTGGAGATGTTGAGGACGAGGCCGCTCGAGACACCGCGATGATTGCCGAATGTCGCCGGAGGCTGGCCGAAATCGAACATGATCGGCAGGTGGTCGAGGACGCCATGCGAACCCTGTCCGAAGGCCCGACAATCCGCAGACCCAGAAGCAGCTTCGTCGCAGCTTCATCGTCGTAGCGTCACCCGGCTCCTCGACAAAGAGTATCACATGATATACTTTTATTGAAAGCGAGCCGATGGCCGGCCGCGCCGGGACAATGTCCGATGCAGACGTCGATTGCCGAGCTTGAGGCGAAGGTCGCCAGCCAAAAAACGCGCCTGCCGGTCATGTACGGGGACGTCGACTTCTCCTCCGCCCCGGAGCGTTTCGTCGATTCGATCGATGCGGAAAGTGTCATCCGGGCTGACCAGGCGGCGCTGCGGCCAGCGCTTCTTGCGAACAAGGACCGGATCGCCCGTATCAAGGCCTACACCTTGATGGGCGATCTGGTCGCCGACGCCTACGCCGCCCTTATGCCGCAACACGGCTTCCGTGGACTGGTGAGCATGCTCACTGAGGCCTGCGACCGAGGGATTGAAGCGGTCGAGGGCGCGCCCCCTGAACTGCGCGCTTTCATGCGGGACATGGAGACCCTTCCGGACTGGCTCGATATGCGACTGGTGGAAGAGGGCGCCCGGCTTGACCGTAACGCCTTCGCGCACCTGGCGCCCTTCATCATCAGAGGGGGCCTGATCGCGACCTTCATGAATCGATACTCGGCGCTGCCGATGGCGCTTACCGGCGCGCTTTCAAGCGAGACGGCCGCGCGGCGGACGAAGGAAACGGCGAGCTTCTTCACCACCTCCGTGATGCCCGGGGCGCTTGGTCGCTTTGGGCCTGGTTTCAAGGCCGCCGCGATGGTGCGGCTGATGCACTCCATGGTGCGTTTCAACGCGTTGCGAGGGGGGCGTTGGGATTCAAACGTCTATGGCGTCCCCATCCCCCAGGTCGATCAGATGCCGGCCGGTCTGATCGGCGTCTTCCTGATGTCCCTGAAGGTGGTGCAGCGGGGTCGTTCAAGGTTCACGCCGGCCGAACGGGCGCGCGTCGAGCTCAGTCGCTATCGTTGCTATCTGCTGGGCCTGCCTGAGGATCTGCTTGCCGATACGCCGCAGGGCATCATCGACATCATGGCGACGCGGCATGCAACCCTGCGCAAGGGCTTTGACGACGCCACCTGTGGCGAACTGTTGCGTGCAACCATGGCCGCCAATCTCGAGGCGGACGACTCCTGGTCCAGCCGGCTCCACGCAAGCTTCGAGCGCAGCTTTTCCAAGGTCTTCTTCATGCGCAATTTCATGGGCGGAGAGCGCCGCCGCGCCGCCGCCGTGGGCGTTGATGTCGGGCTGGCCGATTACCTCCGCGCCATCGTGGTTGGCCTGTTGATCGCGGGGCGGATGCTGCCCTTTGCCATCGCCAACCAGGCGCCAGGCCTGCGTCGCGCGGCCGACGCCCTGCTGGTGCGAAAGCTGCGGAAGGTCCTGGCGAGGTACGGCCACGCAGAGTTCACGACGGACTCGTCCGCCTATCGACCGACAGGCATCAAGACGGCGGCGTAGCGGACGCGCGCGTCGGCGCGCGGTCGGTGAGCGGCAGGAGCGAACGCCTGCGATCCGCCGGACGCAAAAAGCAACTTCGCGACTGGCAACCGTGGGAGCCGCGATTGTATCTGCAACCACCCGGCCAACCACTGAAAGGGCCGACATATTTCATTTGCATGGGGCGGCTTCTTGGCGGTGGCGCAGACCTATATGGGAGCTGCCAACTCTCAATCAGCGGGTCGTAGGTTCGAATCCTCCGGCACCCACCGCTCCTAGCCCACTGTCTCAGTTGAATTTTTTGACCAACGGTCGAGTTGGGCGTCACCCCGTGGCATTCCCGGAAAACTAAGTTCGCCACTGCTACGGCCATTCCGCCCGATGGTGAACAACCGTCGCCGTGCACCTCCCTTCTCGACAATGAGATAGAGGTTTCCGCCGTCACTGTGGCGGCCTGGCGCCAGGGCGCCCGCGACCTTCTCGGGATTCAGCTTCCCGACAACCCGGACCATCATCAACCCCAGCAAAGCCAGCATTTTCGCCGCGTGGGAGTTGCCGCCTTACAGGAGCTCATGGCAGGGCGTCCGCCGAACTGCAATTATGTCTTTGTTTTATCAAGATTATCCGGGATTGTCCGGGAATAGTCGGGTCTTTCCGGGATATGGGTTCTACGGACACCCTCTCCGCCAATCGTTCAAATAGCCTAAGCAGCTAGTTGCGCCGGGTCCCATTCAATCCGCAAACCCGCAGAATGTCGGGGATTGCAGAGATGGCAGATTCCGGTTGGCGAGCAACTAGTGCACTGTCACTGTAATTGATTCTGCCGCTCGGACGAATTCAGCTCAATGAGCATTGGGCGACAGCATAAGTCTATGATCAATCAAGCCCGGTGGTGTCGAGCACAACGGCCGGACCCAACCTTAGTTCTACTTTATCAATTAGAACCTGTCCGCCGGCATCGAACTCGCACACCGCGACGGACCAAAGCCGAAGCGCCGCCGCCTTCGCCCCTTCTCGATCAGCACCTGATGCGATCAAGGACACTTTTATTGACGCTTCCCTCTCACCGTTTCTCACGAGACACGCTGAAGACTTGAATGCGTTTTCGTCAATATAATAACGAAATCTTTTGCTCGGCTCACAGATCACATTGCCTGCTTCGCGTTCGGTAAGCGTGATCTCACTACCATCGATGAACCGGACGGTGGTCGTAGCAATGCGGTCGCGGCCAACACTTGAACGTTCAATCCTTTCAATTTCTTCGGGGACTACGTAGCCACACGTCCTCCCAAAAATTGTATTGGCGTTGGGGGAGCCTATGTCCGCGGCGGATGAGCCTGCAACCAAGAAGGAAGCCACAACCCCGACGAGCCTAACATGACGTCGACGCCGTTTGCGTACAATGGTCGGATTGAGGCTTAATCTCGTTTGTGATTTGCGCATTTGTAAGCTCCTTGCCAGTAGTCGTCGCCATAATGTTATTCTTATACGGACCACTAATCCCACCCTCCGGCACCGAACTTACCACATTCCCGGCCGCATCCTTCACTTGAGTGTATCTATCTTGGGCTGCTTGCGCGCCATTTCTACCGGGATGAAGGATGTCATGAACCGTTGCCTCGTGCTTGTCGGCCCGACTCGAGTCGATATGCCCCTGGCGGGTCTGAAGATTGACGCCCTCTCCCTGCCCATTGTTGTAGTTCACAAAATCTTTCCCCGGTGAAAGGTCCATCGTGATCAGGTCGATGTCCGGACCGGCAGGTTCGAATATCTCGACCTTGATTGGACTCTCCCCTGCGGGTGCTTGAATTTTCGCTGCGGCCGCTTGCAATTTTGAGTAGGTATCCGGCTGCACGCCAGAGCCAACGATACGGACTGGAATTCTGACAACGGTAGTTCCGTCCGCCTTGTAGATTATCTCTCGGACACGTCCTGTTCCATCGACGCTATTGATCGGATCATTGCCAACATAAGCATAGAAGTTGAGGTCGTCGGGAGCATCGATCGGATCGGTTTGGAGAAACCGCCCATTCATCGGATCATAGGCACGGGCTTTGTAGTGATAGAGCTGAACTGCCGCGAGCGCCGTCTGCCCAGTGTAGCGAAAACGCGAGCCACTCCAGTCGCCATTTTTTGGCTCGCCCCAGGGACCATAGGCATACGTCTGGGTGACGGTCCCAGAACTGTCAGATTGCGCAACGACGGAGCCTTGCCAATCCTGATGCAGCCAACGCTTGTCAGCCAAACCTGAACCCTCGTACCAGACTAGTGGTTCATCCGGGTTAGGGCCATGAATGTACCGGCGCAGGAGGCCGTTGGTAGCATCATACTCACCGATGAGGTTTGGCCCATCATACAGCAGGCGCGTCTCGACGGACGAGACTACTGTCTTTCGCAAGCGACCAACCGTGTCATAGGCAAGCGTCATGTTGAGACTGCCACTGACGGCAACCAGTCGGTTCTCGATATCATAGGTGAACCGGCGCGCGCCGTCGTTAGCCACGTTACCACGACAGTCATAGCCAGCATCAGGATGGGTGCAATCGGGCTGAAGGGCCACGATCGCCGCGTCGCGGTTTAGCCCATCATAGCTATTGCTCGCCTGCACTCCCGCCGCTGGCGGCGTCCAGCTGTAAATCGCATTGCTCGTCGTACGACTTAAAACTTGGCCTGCCGGGCTGTAATTGAATGTGTAGCTCTGATCGTAGGTCGTCGCGGGTAGTTCGTGTGTCAGACTGGTCAGCCGATCAATGCTATCATAGCCATAGGTCGTACTCGTGGTGTTACCACGGCTTAGACTCGTCCGGCGGCCGAGTTCGTCGTAGGTGAAACTGGCAAGCACCGTTGCCACCCCATTCTCTCCGACGATTAAGGGGCGATTGAGCGCATCATAGCTCCATTGACCGTAGAACGTCCCGCCAGGCCAAGTCATCCGGGTCCGATTGCCCGCCTTGTCGTACTGATAGCCCACGGTGAGTCCGAACGCCGTTTCTGAAGCCACGCGCCCAGCGGAATCGTAAGTGAATGTTGTCCCGTCTGTCGGCGCCGCCGCGAACAGCGACGTGGACACTCGGCCAGCGGGGTCATACGCTGTCTCAACATCGCCCAATATTCCGCCCGGAATATCCTTCAGCACTTCACGCCCTAGCGCATCGTAGCCAAAATGGACAACTTGGCCATCTCGCCTTCGCACCCAAGTGCGGTTTCCATTAGTGTTGAAGTGATACTCTTCGAAATCTCCAACAGTCGCTGCGTCCGGCGCCAACGTCGCACTATCGCGGCAAAGAATGTTCGGAATTGCCGACTGATTGCTTCCAACTGTAGTCGTTGGGTAGTTCAACCGGCAAAGCCGATCAAAACCATCGTATTGTATTGTTGACCGATTACCGCGGGAGTCGGTGATCGTGGCTCGCTTGCCGTTTTGGGTATACGTATAGGCGGCATAATCTCGCTGATCTACCGTTGCGTAAGCTTGAATGGTTTTAACCGTTTGACCGGCAACATCATACTCAGTTCGCGTAATTCGGTCCGCCCCCGCAACGCCCGAAGTCGACAAGTTGCAGGCGTTGGCCGGCAGGGCGTTGTACACAGAAACATTCATTCGCAACGCGGTACAAAGCACGCGATCCATCGCATCGTAGCTGATTTGGGTCACTGAACTTGGCGTGGTCTGTTTGACGACTTGGCCGACGGGGTCATAGGTATTGGTGTCCACCTGTTGCGGTGTGAAGTTAGTACCAACCACCGTCCCGTCGGTTCCGGTGCTTTTGCCCTTCTCGATCTGGGTGACCAAGCCACGTAGGTCATAGGTGTATTTGGTTGCTGGCCGCTGCAGACTGCCCGCCCCGTCTGGATCCGCGCCGATCTCGAAGACCTTGCGCCGGTTGAAATCATAGATGGCGTAGCCAACGTCCGTGACGTCGGCGCGAGGGCCATCAACGCTGACCACGTCCCCCTGGGTGTTGTAAGTCATCGTTGTGATCGCATTGACGCCAGTCGGGTCGAGCGTAGCGTTCGTCAAATAGCCTGCCGTGTAGGCGTTGCTGGTGACGACGTTGGTAGGGTCGGTCGAGGTCAGCAGTTGGCCCGCGGCGTTGTAGGTGAAGGTGTAGACCGGCCGCGTTTGCGGGCCCGCGCCATCAGGATCCGGCCGGGAAGCGGTGGCCATCAGCGACTTGCCGTTGCCTGCGCTGAAATAGGTGAAGTCCGTGGCGTTGCCGAGCGGGTCGGTGATCTTCTTAGCCTTGTTCCAGATCGTCTCATACTCCGCCGTCACCACGATATCAGCCATCGAGGCGTAGGTCGGCTTGGCCTTCTTCCGCATCTCGGTGACGCGGTTCAGCCCGTCGTAGGTCAGAACCTCCTTATCGCCCTCAGGATAGGTGTAGCTCAGCGTCCGCCCCCGGCCGTCGTAGGTCATCCCCGTCGTGCGACCCAGTTCGTCGACCACCCGGAACGGCCGGCCATCGAGGTCGTACATCACCACATACCGCCCCGCCGTCGGGACCTGCGGGTCGATCCGTTCCCCCCGAACCCCATCGGCGATCTGGAACCTGTAGGGATTGCGGCCGCCGACCTGCAGGGCGATGGCGTCCCTGGCCTCCTTCACGCGACCGAGGGTGTCGTAGTCGTACTGCAGCGACGGGACGGTCATGTTGTCCGGCGCGTAGATCTTGCTGAGGCGGTAGTCGCCGTTGGGCAGCTTGAAGGTCTCGTACTTGGTCACCGAACCGACCGCGTCGGTGTGGGTGAAGACGGTGGGGCCGTAGAAGGCGTCGTTGGCGATGGTCACCGTGCGGGTGGCGTCGCTGAAGCCCTCCAGGCCCGACTTGGTGAAGTTGATCTGGCGGCCGAGCGTGTTGCTGACCGACAGCAGGGCCGGCATCTCGCCGTTCAGCGTGTTGAAGTTCTGGTAGGTCAGGTTGACCGTGACGCCCTGCGGGAAGGCCCAGCTGGTCAGGCGGAAGCCCTTGACCTTTGACGAGCAGCTCTGGCCGTCCGGCACGTCGGTGCGCCAGTAGACCCAGTTCTGCACGTCGCCGTTCGGCCCGGTGACGGTGAAACCGAGGCCGGCGTCGTTGTAGCCGCGGGTGCCGACCACGGTGACCAGGCCGGTGTCGCAGCCGGGCAGCTCTTCGACCACCTGGCGGGCGCCGGTGACGACCAGGCTGGAGGGCTGGGCGGCGCCGGGCGACAGCCAGGCGCCGTTGGGCTTGCGCAGGAACTGGCGGCTGTCGGCCCCGACCGAAACGGTGACGACATTGCCGATCAGCTGCTTGACCCACCAGCTGTTGACCAGCACGCCGGCGACGTCGCGCTGGCGCGACGGCGTGGCGCTGTAGATGTCGCGGGCGGCCAGGAAGGCGGCCAGGCTGCCGGCCAGGCTGCGCACGTCGCTGACGCCCATGGCTTCCAGGCCACTGCCCGACATCGACAGGCTGTTGCTCCAGTTGGTGATCCAGGGGCCGCCGGGATTGATGTCGTTGGTGGCGTTGAACACCGGCTGCGGCGTCTGGCCGCCGCGCCAGATCAGCTGGGCCTCGAGCTTGTAGGGGAATTCTCCGGTCCCGACCGACATGGCGGCGGGGCTTGTGTGGGTCACCTGGCCGGTCTTGAGATCGACGCCCAGGACGACCGAGCGGTCGACAAAGCGGGACTTGAGCACGTCGGCCGCGGTGGCCGGGTCGTATTGCGCCTGGTTGAACAGCTGCGCCCCGGCGCCGCCGCCCTTGAAGGCGCCGTCGGGACCGACGACGACGTTGGCGATCTCGACCGGCTCGCCGTTCTCGTAGCGGGTGGCCGTGAAGGCGCCGCCGCGCTGCTTCGACTCCTTGTGCTTGTAGTTCGCTTGCTGGTCCGGATTGGGCAAGAAGAAGCCGCCGGCCCGCTGGCCGGGGCCAAGGAAGGCCTCCTCCGAGGCGACAACCGTGTAGCCGGCCGTGGTGTAGGCCTGGATGGCGGTCGCCAGCGCCGTGCGGCGGTTGCCCAGTTCGGTGGAGCCGATTTCGACCGTCTGGCCGCTATGGATACCGTCGGCCGAAGTGGAGGTCAGGGTTTCGACCTTGACCAGGGCGCTGGAGGCCGAGCCGTTGGCGGAGGTGAACTCGTAGAAGCGGCGGCCGATCGGCGTCGAAGTGGCGGCGGGGTCTTCCGCCACCGGCGGCTTGTTGCCCCAGGCAAAACGAGTGGCCACCGAACTGGTGTCGGGCATGTCGACCTGCTGGGCGGCGACGCTGCCTTCCAACGCCTCCAGGCTGGCGGCGATGGCGTGGACGGCCGGGCGACGGGTGTTGGCGTCGGCCGTCTTGCTGGTCAGGCTGAAGGCGGTGTCGACATCGATGCGATCGGCGCTGTCGATGGTGAAGAAGAAGCGGGTGTAGTTGGCCTGTTCCCACGGCGGCACTTCCGAGGCGCCGTTGTAGCCGGATTCGCCCATGCGGATCTGGGTGTCGGCCGAGACCACGCCGACCGAATAGTGGTGCTGGTAGATCGACCCGGCCATGCGGGCCTGGATGTCGGCGGCGCGGTAGGATTGCGCCATCCAGCCGATGGCCAGCTGTTCGCGCCGGCCGTCGCCGGCGGTGGACACATAGGGCGACAGGCAGTTGTCGCAACGGTCATGGGGCTGGACGCCGACGACCTCCGGGATCGGCGTCGGCGGGACACTACGGTCCTGGCGGGAGCCCCATTTGCCGACCATGTCGGGGCTGACCGCGCCGAAGCTGTTCACGATGGTGAACGGCACATGGTAGCTGACCGCCGACACCTTGACGCTGTTCATATAGAGGCCGTCGAGCGTCGAGCCCGAGACCGGCGTGGCGTAGGGCGGATCGACGGTCAGTTTGAGCTCGCCGAAGCTCATCACCGGGTTCTCGGTCATGATGTCGGCGGTGACGCTGAAGCCGCCCAGGCTGGTGACGTTCTCCTGTCCGTCGACCAGCTCCAGCCCGCCCACGAAGGTGACGTTCTTGTCGAGATTGAAATTGCTGTCGTAGACGGTGTTGAAGCGCAGCTTCCGGGCGCCGATCTCGTCGGCGTACAGCGTCTTGTCGACGATCGTCTCGAGGTTGGTCGAGGGCCGGAACTTGGTGATCTCCACCCGCAGCTTGGCGCGGTACTGGTCCGGAATCCGGCCGGTCCAGATCTTCTGCTGCGCCACGGTGTAGGGCAGCGCCGTCTGGCGCAGGCCGCCGGTCGGGGTCTCGTAGCGGTCGATCTCCTGGCCGCCGACCACATTGTCGATGTCGCCGGTGGCGACGTTGGCCTCGATATAGGCCTGGATGTTCTCGGCGTAGGTCTGGACCTTGGCGTCCAGCTGGGCGCCGTTGAGGTCCTTGACGTAGTCGACGCTCGAGCCGGAGCTGGTGTCGGTGCTGATGGTGGCGCCGCTGGTCGCCTGGGTCAGGGCCTCGCCGCTGGTCATCGAGGCGGCGGTGGCCAGGTTGATGCCGGCGATCTGGGTGCTGGGCTTGTAGGACGGATCGAACAGATAGGTCGTGCCGCCGATCACCACCGAGACCCAGATGTGCGAGATCTTGATGCTGGTGATGGCGCCGGTATAGGCGCAGGTGGCGTTGGTGGTGTTGTTGATGATGCCGGGGATGCCGCCCGAGGACAGCAGCTGGCAGGCCGCCTTGGCGTCGGTGATGCCCGACCAGGCCTGGAACTGGGCCGGGGTCAGGGTGATGTAGCCGGCGCGGTAGTTGGCGGTGTAGCCGCTCTCGCGCAGCAGCTCGACCATCAGGTTGGCCTGGTCGAAGGCGGTGCCCGACTTGTCGGTGATGGCCGCCACGGGGCCCTTGGACAGGCCGTAGAGCCAGGTGATCTCGATGTTGTTGCGGACGTAGTCGTAGATCTGGTCGGGATCGTTGTTCAGCGCCCGGGCCAGCTCCTTGATCTCATTGGGCCGGACGTAGCTGGCCCCCAGGCTGTAGGTCGCCGTCGTCGGGGCCCCGTACCAGGTGTTGGCGGCGGTGGGCGAGATGAACGGCGCTGTGCCGATCTTCACCGAGGCGGCGGGGGTCTGGGCGAAGGCTGCTGGCGCAAGGCCGAACAGGGCTGCGGTGAGCGCGCCGACGCCGAACATGATCGCGGCCACGCGGCAGGCGCGACGCGCCATGGAGACGAATTTATGGAACATGAAACCCCCGTAGGAGTCGGAGGCTATGGCGGCGGGGGTTCAACCGTCAATGGAATTTGGGGGCGTGGCGGGGGAATCCCGAGGGCGGCTAGACCGGTCGTCATCCGGGCGAAGGACAGGCTTGTGAGCAACCTTCGTTGCCCACGTGGCCGGTTAGCCTGACCTGCCGTGCCATCGGCAAGTGCTTCACTCGGACGAGGCAACCGCTTCATGTTGATCCCCGCCCCGATCTACTGGAGGTGCTGAAAGTGGTGTGTGTCCCGACTTTCCCGCGCCCAGACCCGTGAGGTCGTGTCTCTGGCCTTGGCGTGGCGCAGCACGGCGGTTGCGCCAACCACCAAAAGGGTGCGCAGGTATCGGTCTCCCATCGTGGATATCCGGCCCAGCCGCTCGACGCCGCCGCTGGATGACTGTTGCGGCGCAAAGGCCCAGGAAGGCGGCGAACTCGCGGCCCGAGCGGAACATAGAGGGGCGGCTCACCGCCTCGCTGATCGCCGCCGCGTCAGCCGCGTCGTTCTTCTGGCGGCGCACAAAGGGCTTCACACGTGGACATGAAAGATGCTCTTGGCCAGATCAATGCCCAACCGTGGTAATCTTCTCCATGGACGGTGCTCCCGTTGATGATGCCTAACGACCTCATCATGGCACGCAGATGCCGCTAGCGAGCGCTGTCCACACCATCACCTTAATTCTCGCCCTGCTGCAGAGCATCGGCTATCACACAATTAGTGAACTATCACCGCAACCTAGAACTCCGTGAAAGGTCCGCCGGTCTCTGCAAAGCAGAAGTTTTGCTTTAATGCCCAATATCCGCTTTCTTCTCGGAAATGGCATGCGAGATAGCGTTCCGGCCAAGCCGATGACAAGAATTTTGCATTCTGAATTTTGGCTTCATCAACCCTTCTTGTGTAGATAACTATGTATGTACCATCCTCTTGATCGACAGGGTGGATGACTAAATTTGAATCGTTAATAAGATTTCCAACTTCCCCTTTGTAAATGAAATCATAGATATCTGGGTGAAGATTTCCGTCCGAAAAGAAGCGCTTGTCAGGATCAAACTGCGAAAGCTTGATCATATTTTGCCTCTTCAACGCGTCCAGAAATTCTATTGCGGTGGAATCTATCGAGTTCGAATTCGGCTGCACCGAACTTCCTTCGGGCGACCTATTCACGGCTATGTCCGTTGCCGCCTGGTTCACCCTGCTTTTCGGCTGATCAAGCCTCGGATCAGCAGGGCCGCACCCGATCAAGAGGAAGCAAAATCCACCGACGAGCGAACGGCTAATATTATTCATCGCCAACTCCCTACTGTTTAAACGAACCCTCTTGCCCTCTGTATTGAGTGCTAAGAGGATCAGCCTGCCGCACGCCACCCGGCGGGATATACTCAATATGCGTATGGGGTGGGCCCGATCCCGATCCATCGGACGTACCGATCTGCTGCCCGCGCGATACCTCTACCCCAGGCGCGATTCCCGGGAGCGCTCGCGTATGGTAAAATGTATTACTACTCGAATCTTTGTTGTCTATAGTAATACTATTTCCGCCGTTCTCCTGTCCCCTACCGGTCTCAACCCTAGACACCGTGCCATCCTGCGGCGCAAACACAGGTCCCCCGGCACGATTTCGGAGATCAACTCCCTTATGATAGGTGGAACCACCACCGGGTGGGCGCTTTCGGGGCCCGAAATCCGAGTTCACATTTATTCGCCCGCCCGTCTCGGTAGGCCGCACCGGCAACGCGGGCGGAGGCGGCGGCGGGGGGGGGGCCGCTTGACTTCCCCGCAAGCCCGCTTCGCTGGCAGTGGGAGTTTTCGAGTTCTGAGGACATCCGATCTTTGCGCAATTGATCGACATGTCCGAAAAGCCGGTCTGTTGTAGACCTGTAGGATCAGCCTTATTGATCGGGTCGCCACCTACATACACATACAGATCCATATCGTCCTTATAGCCAATTGGATCAGTCTGCAGAAACCGTCCAGCATAGGGATCATATACGCGAGCCTTATAGTGATAGAGCCTAGCCTCCGCGAGCATCGTCTGGCCGGTGTAGCGGAATCGCGAACCAGTCCAGTCTTCGTCTTTTGGCTCGCCCCAAGGCCCATATGCATAGGTCTTGGTCACAGTCCCGGAGCTGTTCGACTGGGCGATCACTGACCCTTGCCAGTCGGTGTGCAGCCAGCGGCGGTCGGTGGTTCCGGCGCCTTCGTACCAAACCAAGGGCTCATCGGTGTTGGGACCATGGACGTAGCGACGGACCAGCGCCCCCCCGTTGTCGTATTCGGCGATCAGATTGGGGCCATCATAGAGGAAGCTAGTCGTGGCCGAGGTCGTCGTCTGTCGTAGCCGGCCAATGGTGTCGTAGACCAGCGTCATGCTGACCGATCCGCCGACCGAGGTCAGCCGGTTCTCGACGTCGTAGGTGAAGAGGCGGCTGCCGTCATTGGTCAGGTTGCCGCGGGCGTCATAGCCGCCAGAGAGCGCAGCGATCGCCGCATCACGATTGAGGCCATCGTAGCTATTGCTACTCGCTGTCCCGGCTGTCGGCGGTGTCCACTGATACAGGGTGTTGCTCGTCGTTCGGGTTAGGACCTGACTGGCCGGATTGTAGCCGAAGCCGTAGGTCTGGTCGTAGGTTGTCGACGGCAGGTCATGGGTGAGCCCGGTCAGCCGATCGGCCGTGTCGTAGCTGTAGCCGGTGGTCGTGCCGTTGCCACGGACGAGGCTGCTACGACGGCCGAGGTCATCGTATGTATAGGTCGCTAAAAGGCCGACGCCCGAGGTGGCTCCATTCTCGCCGACCGATTTGGGCCGGTTCAGAGCGTCATAGGTCCACTGGGCGTAGAAGGCATCCGGCCAGGTGATCCGCGTGCGGTTGCCAGCCTTGTCGTACTGATAGCTCAGCGCCTTGCCGAACGCGGTCTCGGTTTGCATACGGCCAGCGGTGTCGTAGGTGATAGTCGCCCCCTGCCCTGCCACGTCGTTGAACAGCGAGCTGACGATCTTGCCCGCTTTGTCGTAGCGGGTGCGCACATCCGCCGCCGTGCCGCTGGGCATGTCCTTGACGATCTCGCGGCCCAGCCGGTCGTACTGATAGCTGATGACCTGCGCGTCGCGGCGGCGCACGGAAGTGCGATTGCCGACGGCGTCATAGACGTACAGTTCGTAGTCGGCGGGGTTGGCGGCTTGGCCGTTCACGGTGGTGACCGGGAAGTATAGATACTCTAGACGATCGAAGCCGTCGTAGTCCATGTTCGAGCGATTGCCGCGGGCGTCCTGCACCCAGTCCTGCTGGCCGTTGGCGGTGTACCCGTAGGTGGCGTAATCTCGTTGGTCAGCTGTCCCGTAAGCCTGAACAGTTTTTAGCGACTGGCCCGCCAAATCATACTCCATTCGCACAATGCGGTCTGGGCCAGCAGCTCCGCTGGTCGATAAGCTACAGGCATCCGCCGGCAGGTTCGCGTAGCCGACCGGGTTCATGCGCACGGCCGTGCACAGTATGCGATCAACGCTGTCATAGCTGGTTTGGATTATGCCGGCGGAGGTGACCTTCTTGATAGGCCTACCATTCGGGCTGAAGCTCATGGTCTCGGTTTGCAGCGCTACGAAGTCTGAGCCATCGATAGCGGTCCCCTTGCCCTTATCGACCTGGATCACTTGGCCGCGCAGGTCGTAGGTGGTCTTGGTCACCGGCCGCAGCAACGCGCCGGCACCGTCCGGGTCGGCGCCGATCTCGAAGGTCTTGCGACGGGCGGCGTCGTAGATCGTGTAGCTGATGTCGGTGACGTCTGTGCGCGGCCCGTCGACCGAGGCCACGTCGCCGAAGCTGGTGTAGGTCAGGGTGGTGACGGCGTTGATCCCGGTGGGATCGACCGTCGTGCTGGTCAGATAGCCATTGGTGTAGGCGTTCTGGGTCACCAGCCCTTCCGGGTCGGTCATGGTCAGCGGCTGGCCGGCGGCGTTGTAGGTGAACTGGTAGAGCGGCCGGTCGGCGTCGGCCGGGGTGTCTTCCGGATCGGGCCGCTTGGCGGTGGCCATCTGCGACTTGCCATTGCCGGAGTTGAAGTAGGTGAAGTCGGTGACGTTGCCGAGCGGGTCGGTGATCGTCAGCGGCTTGTTCCAGGTCGTGTCGTAGGTGGCGCTGACCACGATGTCCGACAGGAGGGACCCGGGCTTGGCCTTCTTCGTCATGGTCACGACGTTGTTGCGGTTGTCGTAGGCCAGCAGTTCCTTGTCGCCCTCGGGATAGGTGTAGCCGGTCACGCGACCGCGGCCGTCGTAGGTCATCTCGGTCTTGCGGCCGATCTCGTCGATCACGCGGAAGGGGTGGCCCTCGTCATTGTACATGACGGTGTAGCGGCCCCGGGTCGGGGTCTGGGGGTCGGCCCGTTCGCCGCGCACGCCGTCGGCG
This sequence comes from Caulobacter sp. GW821-FHT11A05, assembly GCF_058809015.1. Classification (NCBI taxonomy): domain Bacteria; kingdom Pseudomonadati; phylum Pseudomonadota; class Alphaproteobacteria; order Caulobacterales; family Caulobacteraceae; genus Caulobacter; species Caulobacter sp. GW821-FHT11A05. The sequence continues at coordinate 44,388 of NZ_JBXASF010000006.1, forward strand.
ATGCGGAACTCGTAAGGCAGCCGGCCACCAACTTGCAGGGCGACGGCGTCCTTGGCTTCCTTCACCCGGCCGAGGGTATCGTAGGTGTACTCGAGCGCCGGGGTGGTCAGGTTGTCGGGGGCGTAGACCTTGTTGAGGCGGTACTCGCCGCCGACGATGCCGACGTCGTACTTGCTCTGGGCGCCGGTGGTGTCGGTGTGGGTGTATTGCGTCGGATAGAAGGGATCGTTGGCCGTCACCGTGACCGTCCGCGTTCCGTCGGTGAAGCCGCCCAGGCCGCTGTCGATGAAGGTGATCTGCCGGCCAAGGCTGTTGCTGACCGAGGTCAGCGGGTCCAGGTCCATGTTGGACCCGGTCGGGGTGTAGGTCAGGTTGACCGTGGTCCCCTGTGGGAACACCCAGCTGTTGAGGCGGAAGCCCTTGTTGTTGGCACAGCTGGAAATGCCGTCGGTGGTGTACTTGATCCAGTAGCCGAAGTTCTGGACGTCACCATTGGCGTTGGTCACCGCGTAGGTCATGCCCGCGGAATTCCACCCCCGGGTGGTGACATAGGTCACGTCCGAATACTGACTGCAGCCGTTGTCCGCGAACGCGACCCGCGAACCGGTCTGGGTCAGGGTGGCGTAGCTACCGGCCCCTGGCGCGAACCACTGGCCGTTGTACTTGCGGACAAACTGGCGGGTGTCGGAGCCAATATTGACCGAGATGGTGTTGCCCTGCAGTTGGCGCAGCCACCAGGCGTTGACCAGCATGCCGGCCACGTCCCGCTCGGCCGAGGGCGCGGAGCGGTAGACCTCCTGGGCGGCCAGGAAGCTGGCGATCGTGCCGGCGGTGGCGCGGATGTCGGTCTCGCCCATGGCTTCCAGGCCGCTGCCCGAGACGCTGAGCGAGTTGTTCCAGTTGGTCGACCAGGGGGCCTGGGGTTCGGTCTCGCTGCGCAGGCCGAAGGCGTCGGTCGGCTTGAGGCCGCCGCGCCAGAACAGCTCGGCGTCCAGTTTCTCGGGGAACGATCCAGAACCGACCGACAGGGTGGCCGGGCTCTTGTAGGTCACCCCGCCCTTCTTGAGATCGACGCCGACGGCGGTCGAGCGATCGACGAACCGGGTCTTCATGATGTCGGCCGCCTTGGCGGGATCGTACTGCGCTCTGTGCCAGACCTGCGAGCCGCCGCCGCCGCCCTTGAAGGTGCCGTCCGGGCCGACCACGACGAAGGCGATGTCTGTCGGGTCATCACCGGTGTACTTCACCGCCACCAGGGCGCCGCCGCGTTGCTTCGAATAGTAGTGCTCGTAGTGATAAACGGGCGCGCCATCGGGGCTCGTGCCATCCTGGACCTGCTTGAAGGCCCCAGCCCGCTGGCCCGGGCCGAGGAAGGCCTCCTCGGAAGACACGACCTGGTAGCCGGCCCCGACATAGGCGGTGATGGCGTTGGCGAGGACGTTCCGCCGGCTGGAGAACTCAGTGGCCCCGATCTCGTCGATATGGCCGTCGTGATGGCCATCGTTGGTGGTGGTCACGGCGGCTTCTGTCCTGGCCAGAGCCAGCGCCTGAGCGACGTTGCCGCTGTTGAACTCATAGAAGCGACGCGGCAACTGCCCCGAACTGCTGGCGGGGTCCTCCGCCACCGGCGGGCGGTTGCCCCACTCGAAGCGGGTGGAGGTCGAACTGGTGTCGGGCAGGTCCTGGACCTGGGCGGCGACACTGGCCTCTAGCGCCTCCATGGTGGCCGCGATAGCGAACACCCCGGCCCGGCGGGTGGTGACGCCGGCGGTGTCGGCGACCTTGGGGGTCAGGCTGAAGCCGGAATCGATGTCGATCCGATCGTAGCTCTCGGTGATGCTGTAGCCGTACTTCTGTGGCGTCACGTTGGGTGGATAGAAGGCCGTCGTCTTGATCTCAGCGTCGGCCGAGACCACGCCCAGCGAATAGTGGTGCTGGAAGACCGTGCCGGTCATCCGCGACTGGATCTCCGCGGCCTTGGAGGCCTGGGCCATCCAGCTGACGGCCATCTGCTCGCGCCTGGCGTCGCCGGCCGAGGACACGAAGCCGCCGATGCATTGTTCGCAGGCGGGCGTGTTGAGCGGCGGCACCGCCTTGTCGTTGCGCGAGCCCCAATGGGCGACCAGGGCCGGCGTCGCCTTGCCCCAGGCGTTCATGATCGTCAGCGGCGTGGCGTAGGTCACCTCCTTGGCCGAGGTGATGTCCATGTAGGTCCCATCCGGCGTGGCCCCGCTGACCGGGGTCGCATAGGGCAGGTTGGCGGTCAGGGTGATGACGCCGTGGCTGTACTTGGGATTGGTGCCGTCGGTGGAGCCGGTCGAGAACAGCGTCGTGTTGTTGGGCCCAACCACCATCAGGTTGCCGATGAAGGTGTAGATCGTGTCGCCATTGGTATTGGCGTCGAAGTTGGTGTCCCACACCAGTTTCGCGCCATAGATTTCGTCGACGTAGAAGATCTTGTCGATAATGGTGTTGTAGACCCCGGCCGTGTCCGGCTTGGTGATCTGCACCCGCAGGCTGGTGCGGTACTGGTCGGGGACCCGGCCCGTCCAGATCTTCTGCTGCGCCACCGTGTAGGGCAGCGCCGTCTGGCGCAGCGGCGTCACCGGGTCGTCGCGGGTGATCGTCTCGTCGCCGACCACGTCCTCGATCTTGCCGTCGGCCAGGTTGGCCTCGATGTAGCTCTGGATGTTGTCGGCGTAGGTGGTCAGCTTGGCGTTCAGCTGCTCGGCGTTGAGGTTCTTCACATAGTCGACGTTGACGCCGGTGGTGGTGTCGGTGTCGGTCTCGGCCCCCGAAACAGCGGTGGTCAGCGGCTCGTCGGTCGCCATGCCGGCGATGGTCTTCAGGGTCGACATCACCCCGGTGGTGCGGGTGCTGGGCTTGAAGGCCGGGTCGAACAGGTAGGTCGTGCCGCTGATCACCACCGAGACCCAGGCGTGGGACACCTTGATGGAGGTCAGGTTGCCCGTGTAGCTGCAGGTGGCCGAGGTGGTGTTGTTGATGATCGCCGGGATGCCGCCCGACGACAGCATCTGGCAGGCGGCCTTGGCGTCGATGATGCCCGACCACTCCTGGAACTGGGCCGGGGTCAGGGTGATGTAGCCGATCCGGTAGTTGGCCGTGTAGCCGCTCTCGCGCAGCAGCTCGACCATCAGGCTGGCCTGGTCGAAGGCGGTGCCCGACTTGTCGACGATGGCCCCCACCGGGCCCTTCTGCAGGCCGTAGGTCCAGGAGATCTCCACATTGTTGCGGACGTAGTCGTAGATCTTGTCGACGTCGTTGTTCAGCGCCCGGGCCAGTTCCTTGACCTCGGCGCGGCGCTCATAGGTGGCGCCCAGGCTGTAGGTCGCCGTCGTGCCGGCCCCGTACCAGGTGTTCGATGCGGTCGGGGAGATGAACGGCGCCGTGCCGATCTTCACCGAAGGGGTCGCGTTCTGCGCCAGCGCCGCCGGCGCATGGCAAACGCCGGCCGAGATGACGCCAAGGCCGAGGACGACCACCGCCGCACGACGAACTCGCCGCGCCACACCACCAAAAAATTGAAGCATGAGACCCCCGTTACGCACTCAGGCTATTGCGGCCTCGCTTCAACCGTCAATAGTATGGGTTCACTTCGGGGGAGAATTTCATGAATCGGTGGCGTTGGGTTGCGGCGGCTGCTTTTTGTCTGATGGCAGGCGCGGCGCAGGCGGAAGACGTGTCCTATGGATACGACTCGCTGGGACGGTTGATCAGCGTCACCTACACCAACAGCGGAACCTCCAAGACCATCACCTACGCCTACGACGCGGCGGGCAATCGCACCCAGGTCGCGGTCGCCAACGGCGTCGCCAACGGCGCGCCGGTGGCCGTCAACGACAGCGCCTACACCAAGACCCTGACGGCCGTGACCGTCTCGGTCCTGGCCAACGACAGCGATCCCAACAGCAACCCGCTCAGCGTCGTCGGCAAGAGCAACGGCAGCCTGGGGACGACGGTTCTCAACGGCACGACGACCATCACCTACACGCCGTCATCGAACGTCGGCGGCGCCGACAGCTTCACCTACACCCTGTCGGACGGGCAGGGCGGCACGGCGATCGGGACGGTGAATGTCACGGTCAACCGGCTGCCCGACGCGGTGAACGACAGCAAGACCACCGGCCCCAACCCGACCGTCGCCAACATCTCGCCGCTGACCAACGACACCGATCCGGACGGCAACACCCTGAAGGTCACCGCCAAGACCAACCCCTCGCACGGGACGGTCATCATCGGCGGCGGGCAGCTGACCCTGCACTACACGCCCACGGCCGGCTATTCCGGCCCGGACAGCTTCACCTACACCATCTCGGACAATGAGGGCGGCACGGACGTCGCCACGGTCAACATGACCGTGCTGCCGGAGAACTCCGCGCCGGTCGCTGGCATCGACTCCACCTCCGTCGTAAAGCAGTATTTCCCAGGTGACCCGGCGGTGCGTCCCAGCAAGGTCATCAGCGTCCTGGCCAATGACTCCGACGCCGACAACGACACCTTGACGATCACGGCCGTGACGCAGGGGGCCAGCGGCGGCACCGTCACAATCACCGGCTCGGGCACGACGGTCACCTGGGCGGCGGCAAATACCTACACAACCGAGGAGACGGGAAGCGATAGCTTCACCTACACCATCTCCGACGGCCACGGGCACACCACGAACGGGACGGTCACCCTCGGTTGGGCTGTCGTCGTCGTCCAGTAGGCCGACGCCTTGAGCCGGTCGCGTGGCTATGCATTGTGAGCGTTGACGCCTGGACGGGCGGTGGCGGAGTAATCGAGTTTGCGTCAGACCGGCTCCAGAGATGCCAGGGACCAGAAGGTCCTGCGGGCCTTGCAGGGCGACCTCGCCCTGCGGTCCCGGCCTCGTGAACGGGTCGTAGCAACAAGCCTCGCGGTGGCGGTTCATCTGGTCTTTCTGCTGGGCGTCGTCACCCTGGGATCGGGCACTCTGATCCAGGGCGCCCAGGAGCGACTCGGCGAGGGCGAGTCCGTTGAGGTCATGCTGTCGGGCTGGGAGGGCGCCGCGTCGCGGGCCCGCAAGGGCGTCGACCAGCCGGTCACCGCAGAGACCCAGCTCAACCAGCTCATGGAGCGTCTGCGCGAGGCCAACTCTCCCCTGTTCGCTACCCGCCAGGAGGCGGCCGCCCCGGCCGGCAGCCTTGCCAGCCTGTTCGACGCCCCGGCCAGCGCCAACGGCAAGGGAAAGCAGGGCGCAGGCGACGGCGCGGCCGGCCAGCGCAACGACGGCGGCCAGCGGGCGGACACCGCCTTCTCCTCAAAGGTCGGCGACGCCGCCTCCGGCGACAGCTCCGCCGGCGGCCTGTGGAGTCAGATCGAGCCGTGCTGGAACCGCCTGCCGCTGAGGTCGGTGGTGCCGGTCACCCTGGAGGTGTCGCTGAGCGGCGATGGCCGTCTGGCCAAGCCCCCGCGCATCCTGCGCCCCGACCTGCGCCGGCCCGAGGAGGACCGTCTCGTCGCCGAGGCTCGCGCCCTGCAGGCGATTTCCGCCTGCCTCCCCTACGGCGGCGCCCAGGGATTGGGGCGGACGCAACAGGTCGTCTTTCCCGGAGCCCGGTCGCGATGACGACGCGGTCGAGAGAGGGGTTCGCCGCCGTCGACGCCATGGTGGCGCTGACCCTGCTGAGCATCACCCTGGCCTTCTGCATGCAGGCCACGGTCGCCGCCACCAACGCCGGCCGCGTCGCCGCCGAACTGCGGCGCGCCCAGGCCCTGAGCCGCCAGGCGCTGGCCGCGTCGCCGCGCGACCCGGCAGCGGGAACGGAAGGCGACCTGGACTGGTCGGTGCGCATCGACCGCGAAACGGTCGACGGCCTGGCGCTCTGTCGCAAGGCCTTCACCGCCGTCAGCCGCAACGGCGGACGGCGGTACAGCTGGCAGGCTCTGTCGCCCTGCCCCCGTGAAGACGCGCCGCTGTGAGGCGCGCGGGCTATACGGTCGTGGAGGTGATGGCCGCCGTCCTCATCCTCGGCATCGCCTTCACCGCGCTGGTGCAGGGCCTGGGAACGATCCGGCGGCTGCAGGCGCGAACCGCCGAGCGCATGGCCGAAGGCCGCACCGCCGAGCGCGCCGCCGCGGCCCTGAGCCGCTTCCTGGCGCAACCGGGCCTGCCCTCGGTCGCCCTGCCCGACCGGCTGACGGGAGACGCCCGGGGTTTGACGGTCGGCTGTTCCGCCCCGCCCTGCAGCCTCGACCTGGAGACCCTCGGCGCCGGCCCGGTCCTGGTCAGCCATGTGCGCGGCCTGGACTCGCGGCAGGCGCTGACCGGCCTTGGCCAGCCGGCCTTTCGCTACATCACCACGACCGGGACCTACGATCATTGGCCGCTGGCCCAGGCCTACCAGACCCGGTTGACCGCCATCGCCATGATCGACCAATCGGAAGGCGGCGCTTCTCCGGTCGCCACCGTGCGACTATGGTCGGAGCAACCTCAGGATTGTCTGTTCGATTCCATAACCGCCAAGTGTCGCTCACCCCTCCCATAGATCCAGCCCTGTTCGGTGCGGAAGGCCCCCCGGAGTCCGCCGACTTCGAAGCGGACGGCCCGCAGGTGCTGTTGCGCGCGGTGACCACGCCGCCGGCGCCGCCATGGGACCAGAGCCGCGCCGCCGAAATGGAAGCCCGCCTGCAGGCGCCGCTGCCGCCCGACATCGTCACCTGGCGATTGCGCCGGCTCGAGCCCTGGCGCCCGGGTCAGGCGGGACGTTACCTGGCCGCCTATGTGCGCCGCGCCGAGATCGGCGACGGCCTGTCGACGGTCGAGACCTTCGAGGGCGCCAGCCACGCTTTCGAGTTTCTGCCCCCCGGCAGACGGGAAGCGATGGTCCGGCGGTTCGCCATCGCCGCCGCCGGCGCCGGCGTCGCCACCCTGGTGGCGGCGCTCGCCGTCGTCGCGGCGTTTCAGGCTCGCGGCGAGGCGGAGACCCGGCTCGCCAGCCTGGAGCTGACTCTTGATCGCCGGCAGGCCCAGGCCGCCTCGCAGGCCGAGCTCATCCGCCGCGACCAGATCCTGACCGGCGCCGGCCTGGAGACGCAAAGGCCATATGCCGCCCTGGCCGACCTGGCCTGGATCGGCCAGAGCCGCGCCCAGGGGGTCACCCTCGAGGCGGCGCTTTGGGAACCCGGCCTGACCGCCGTCGAGGTTCGGGGCGAACAGGAACCCTTTCCGGCCGGCGATCGCCTGCTGCGTCGGGCGGCCAAGCCGGTCAGGCCTGGGGTCAGCCTCTGGGGCATCAGCGAGCTGGGCGTCGCCCCCCAGGCGACGCCATGAAGCTCGGCGAGATCAACCCCCTGGTCGCCGGCCTGGCCGTCCTGCTGTTCCTGCTCGGCGCGGCGGCCAGCGTCCTGGGCCTGAACGCGCTGGCCCGGCCGGCCGGCTTTTCGGACCGCGTGGCCGCCGCCGAGACGCTGCAGCGCGCCGTCTCGACCACGCCCGCCGGACAGCGGCGGTTCGCGGACACAGCCGTCTGCGCACAGGCGACGGTGGCCGCCAGCCAGACCGTCAAGAAGACGCTCGGCGGCCTGGCGGCGCGGCACGAACTGAACATCTCTGACCTGCAGACGGCGCCGGCGGCGCCGGAGCGGGCCTTGTCCGACCTCGGCGCCGTGGATGTGCAGCTGGCCGCGACGGGGGGACAATCGAATGTCCTGGCCCTGATCGCCGACCTGGAACGCGCCTCGCCGACCATCTTCCTGGATCGCCTCGAACTGCGGCCGAAGGCGGGCCGCGTCGAGGTCAAGCTGAGCGGGAGGGCGTTTTGCGCGATCTCGACCCGGCGATGATCCTCCGTTCGCCGCTGATCTGGGGGGCGCCCCTCGCCGGCCTGGTGACCGGGGCGGCCCTCTGGCTGTTGCTCGGCGGCGCCGGCGGCCCGAGCCGGGCGCTGGACGGACTCTCGGGCCGTGGCGGTCCGGCGAGCCGCGGCGGCCCGGTCGCCGACGCCTCGGCCGGCGCCCTGACCGTGCTGGCCGGCCGGCCGGTCTTCGCCGAAACCGCCGCCGTCATGCCGCGCATCAGCGTGATCGGCATCTCGCGGACACCCGGCCGCCAGGCGGCCCTGGTGGCACTGGGCGGCGCCGAGCCGAACTGGATCCAGGTGGGCGAAACCTCCGAGGGGCTGACGCTGGTCTCCGTGCAGAGCGACGGCGCGATGTTCGACGGCATCAACGGCCCGGTCATGGTCCCGCTGGGCGAGACCCTCGAGGGCGCCGCCGCCGGGGCCGCCCCGGGAACGCCGCCGACGCAAGGCGGTCCGCCGCCGGGGGTCCGGCTGCCCCCGGAACCGGCTGCGGCGCCTCGCCCATAGCGGCAGGGCGCAGGATTTGCTTTAACGCACAGCTTGTGTCGGGGAATATTGTGTCCAGAACCTTTGGTCGTGCGCTGGCCTGCCTGCTGCTCCTGCTTGTCGGCTTCGGCGGAGCCGTGGGCCTGTCCGCCCCGGCCAGCGCCGCGGAACAGGCCCAGTCCTACGCATTCGCCTTCAAGGACGCGGACCTCTCGCTGGTCGCCGAGGAAATTCTCGGTCGCGCCCTCGGCCTCAGCTACTCCGTCGACCCCTCGGCCAACGCCAAGATTTCCCTTCGGGTCGAACGTCGCCTGACGCGCGCTCAACTGCTCGAGACGTTTGAGGCGACTCTGGCCGCCAATGACATCGCCATGGTCCGCCAGGGCGATACGGTCGTCCTTACCGCCCGCGCCAAGGCCCGTTCCGGCGTTGGCGTGCGCGCCAGCCCCGAGGGCCGTGGACGCGCCGGCTATGAGGTGGTTTCGGTGCCGCTGGCCTTCGCCAAGCCTTCCGAGGTGGCCAAGGCCTTCGAGGCGATCGGGTCGTCCAACGTCGTGGTCTACGCCGACGACAATTCCAACCTGCTGGTCCTGGGCGGCACGCCCAAGGAGCTCGAGGCGGCGCTGCAGACCCTGAAGGTCTTCGACCGGGGCGGTCTGCAGGGCTCGCGCATCCGCTGGTTCCCGATGACCCACGCCTCGGCCACCCAGGTGGCGGGCGATCTGTCCCAGGTGCTTCAGGCGTCCGGCGCCAGCGGCGTGTCGATCGTTCCCCTTCGCCGGCTGAACGGCGTGTTCGCCTTTGCCCGCACCGACGCCCTGCTGGACGAGGTCGGCCGCTGGGTGGAGCGCCTCGATATCCCGACCCGCGACGAGGCCTCGTCGCTGTGGGTCTACCGGCCGCGCAACGTCTCGGCCGAGTCCCTGTCGCGGACCCTGGCCATGGTTCTGGGCGTCGATGCGCCCCAGGCCGTGTCGCCGATGACCCCGTCGCTGGCCGGCCAGGGCGGATCGCAGACCACCGGCGCGCCGCAGACTCCGGTGTCGGCGCCGATCGTCGGCATCTCGGGCACCCTGGGCGAAGGCGAGGTCCGGGTCGGCGTCGACCCCGAATCCAACAGCCTGCTGATCTCGGCCGCGCCGGCCCAGCGGGCGCAGATCCAGAAGATCCTCGACGAAATCGACCGCACGCCCAGCCAGGTGCTGATCGAGGCCAAGATCCTCGAAGTCACCCTGACCGACGAGTTCCGCATGGGCGTCGACTGGTCGGTGCTCGGCGAAGGCGGCAAGCTGACGGTCACCTCCAGCGGCAGCAGCTCGGGCGCCGTCGCCCCGACCCTGCCCGGCTTCGCCATCAGCTTCATCGACGACGACATCAAGGCGGCCCTGGACATCCTGGGCGGCAAGACCGACGTGCAGATCATGTCGGCGCCGCGCATCGTCGCCCTCGACAACCGGGTGGCGCGGCTGTCGATCGGCGATCAGGTACCCATCGTCGTCCGTTCGACCCAGGACAGCGGGGTCGTCGGCGCCCCCGTCGTCGCCAATATCGAATACCGCAACACCGGGATCATCCTGGAGGTCACCCCCCGCATCAACGGCGACGACCGCATCATGCTGACCATCACCCAGGAGGTCAGCTCGGTGTCGAAGACCACGACCTCGGGCATCGACTCGCCGACCATCCAGCAAAGGCGGATGGAAAGCTCCCTGCTGATTCGCGACGGCGGCACCGTGGCGCTGGGCGGCCTGATCAGCTCGACGCGCAACGCCTCGGACTCCGGCGTTCCCTTCATGAAGGACATTCCGCTGGTCGGCTCCTTGTTCAAAACCCAGGGAACCGATGGCCGGCGGACCGAACTGATCGTGCTGCTCAGCGTCCGCATCATGCGCGACGACGCCTCGGCCGACCGGGTCATGGGCGATCTGCTGGCCGACATGACGGAGATCCAGGCTCGTGGCCTGCTCAAGCCCTGAGCCCCGCGCCCGCTCCGGCTTCGCCACCGCCGCGGCGATGACCTGGTGCATGGCCCTGTCGCTGACCGCGGCGGTCGCCCTGAGCGCGGCGACCAGCGATCTGCGCTCGGCAAGGCGCGGCTATGACCAGGCGCGCATGGAAGCCCAGCTGGAGACCACCCAGGTGCTGGCCGCCGCCGCGGTGATGGCCGATCCGGGCAGTGAGCGGCTGGCCTGGACCCTCGCGGTCGACGGCTCGGCGGTCGCTGTCCTGGCCGAGCCGGAAGCGGCCAAGCTGGGCTGGGCCCAGGCCAGCGGCGACGCCCAGGCGATGGGCGAGCTGTCGCCGGCCGCCCCGGCCCAGGCCCTGGCTGGCCTGACCAGACTGGCGGCGACGCCCGAAGCCCCGGCCGGGCAGGTCAGCGGCATCGACACCTCGGCCCGGTGGCAGGCCTGCGCCGCCTCCATGCTGTCGCCGCATGGCGTTGGCGACGGCGTGATCGCGGCGCCCCGCGCGCCCAAGGCCAGCCGTGGCGGCTGGCGGATCGGCCAGGTCTGGCGCATCCGCACGGTGCATCCGGCCGGCTGGAGCGAAACCCGCTATCTGCGCTTCACCGGCGAGGCGGGGCATCCCTGGGCAGTGCTGGAACGCGCGCTCGCGGCCACGCCCCAGGGCGTCCTGCCCTGCCTGCCGCGCGGCCCGGCGGGAGCCCGCTGATGGCCGGGCCGAACGCCAGCCGGGCCGCGGTGCTGGATCATCTGCGCGACGCCGGCAAGATCGACGAGTCGGCCCTGACCCGGGCCGAGCTGGTGTCCAGCCGGACCGGCCAGCCGGTCGAACAGGTGCTCAATCAGCTGGGCGCCCTGGCCGATGAAGACCTGGCGGGCGCCTACGCCGCCGTCGCCGGCTGTCCGCTGTGGGATCCCGAACGGCAGCCGCCGCGTCTCGATCCCAAGTCCCTGCCGGTCCCGGAGGATTTCCTGCGGCGATCGCGCATCCTGCCTTTGCAGCGCGTCGGCAAGGTTCTGGAATGCGCCGTCGTCGATCCGCTCGACGACCAGGCGCTGGCCAGCCTGGTTTTCGCCGTCGGCGGCACGATCCGGGCCTTTGTCGCCAAGCCCGCCGATCTCAACCGCGCCCATTCCAGTCAGGGCGAAGGCCCGGCCCCCAAGGCCCTGACCGACGAGCGGCGACTGGCCCGCGAGATCGACCAGGTTTCCGACCTCGGCGGCGCCGGCGCTGGCGCACGGTTCGTCGCCGCCGCCCTGGAAGCGGCGGTCGCGGCCGGGGCGTCCGACATCCATTTCGAGCCGCGCCGCCATGACTTCCGTGTGCGCCTGCGTATCGACGGCCAGCTGCTGGACCATGCCGTGGTCGCCGCCGACGTCGCGCCCTCGGCCATCTCCCGCATCAAGGTGATCGCCAACCTCAACGTCGGCGAGCGCCGCCTGCCGCAGGACGGCCGCACGACCTTCGTCGTTCAGGGCCGGTCGATCGACGTGCGTGTCGCCACTGCCCCGACCGTCTTCGGCGAGGGCGCGGTGCTGCGTCTGCTGGACCGCGCCAGTCTGGAACTGGACATCGACGCCCTGGGCTTCGGGGCCCGCGAGGCCGACATCCTGCGCCGGGCGGCCCGCGCGCCGCACGGCCTGTTCCTGGTCACCGGCCCGACCGGCAGCGGCAAGACCACCACCCTGTACGCCCTGCTGCAGACCCTGGCGGGGTCGACCCGCAAGGTGCTCAGCGTCGAGGATCCGGTCGAGTATCACTTCGAGCACGTCTCCCAGACCCAGGTCTCGCCGCAGATCGGCCTGACCTTCGCCGCCGCCCTGCGCTCCTTCCTGCGCCAGGATCCGGACGTCATCCTGGTCGGCGAAATCCGTGATCCCGAGACCGCCGCCGTCGCCATCCAGGCGGCGATGACGGGCCACTTCGTGCTGGCTTCTGTCCACGCCAACGACGCCATGGCGATCGCGCCGCGCCTGCTTGACATGGGCGTGGAGGCCTATCAGCTGGCCGCCGCCCTTCGCGGCGCCGCCGCCCAGCGCCTGGTCCGCAGGCTTTGTCCCCACTGCAACGGCGCCGCCGCGACCACGAGCGGCCAGCGCAGCTTCCTGGAGGGCCTTGGCCTCTCGGCCCCGGACAGCCTGCGGGCCCCGGACGGGTGCGAGGCCTGTTCGGGAACCGGCTTCAAGGGGCGTGTCGCCATCGGCGAGGCCTTCCTGGCCAATGAGACCCTGCTGCGCGCCGTCGCGGTCCAGACCAACGGCGCCGATCTCGCCGCCCTGGCCGCGAAGGACGGCTTCACGACCATGGCCAGGGACGGCGGCGCCAAGGCCATCGCCGGCGTGACCACCGTCGAGGAGGTCCTGGCGGCGATCCATGTCTGAACCGGTCTTCCGCTACGTCGCCCTCGATCCCGCCAAGGGGCGGGTCAGCGGAACCGTGTCGGCGGCAGATGAGGCCGCGGCCTACGCCCAGCTTCGCCAGCAGGGCCTGTCCCCGCTCAAGCTGAGCGCCAGCCGGTCCGGGCGCGGGACAAAGGCCGGCTCAGGCCGACTTTCGCGCCGCGACGCCCTGGGCTTGCTGTCGGAGCTGGCCGCCCTGTTGAAGGCCGGGTCGGACATCCGCACCGCCCTGCAGATCCTGTCGTCGCGGCCCGGGGGCCGCGCCCCCGCCGTGGTCGCCAGACAGATCGCCGAGGATGTCGCCGGGGGCGGCGCCCTGGATGCCGCCATCCTGCTGCGGATGGGTCCCGACTTCGAGTTCGCCGCCGCCCTGACGGCCGCCGGCGAGGCCCGCGGCGCCGCCGGGGAGGGTCTGGCCCGGGCGGCGCAGGTGCTGGAGCGCCGGCTGGCGGTCGGCGACCAGCTGGCCGCGGCGCTGAGCTATCCGCTGTTCGTCATGGCCACCGCCATCGCCGCCTTCCTGGTCATTCTGTTGCTGGTGGTGCCGGCCCTCGCGCCGCTGCTTGAGACAGTGGAGCCGGGCGGCTTCAACGCCCTGGTGTTCCTCGACGCCATCAGCCGCTTCCTGATCGTCAACCGCTGGCTTCTCATCGTCGTCCTCGGCGTCGGCGGCGCTTCGATCGTCGCCGCCGGCATCGCCGGCCTGTTGCGCGCGCCGTTCGAGCGGCTGCTGCTGGACGGACCGCTGCGCCAGACCGCCCGGGCCCTGGTGTTCGGCGGCTTCGCGACCAACCTGGGCGGCGTGCTGGCCTCCGGCGCGGCGATCGGCGAGGCCCTGCGTCTCGCCACCCGCACCGTCAGCCTGAACCTGGCGCGGGAACGGCTCTCGGGCATGCCGGGTCTGGTCCGCGAAGGCGAACGGCTGTCGGCCGCCCTGGCGCGCACCTCCGGCATGCCCGAAGGGGTCGTCGCCCTGGCCGAGATCGGCGAGGAAACCGGTCAGCTGGGAACCTTGCTCGAGCAGGCCGGTCAGCTGGAGGAGGCCCGCGCCCTCAAGCGGATCGAGCAGATCGGCCGCCTGCTGGGCCCGGCGCTGATTGTCGTGCTGGGCGGCATGGTCGGCCTGCTGATGGCCGGTCTGCTGTCCGGCATCTCCGCCTCCGCTCCGGCCTAAACTTGACCGGTTGCCGTCTGGCCCCGCTCCAGGCCATGGGCGAACACCTGGATCATCTGCTCGGCGATGGTGTCGAAGTCCTCGGACCGGCACAGACCGTCCGAAAGCCGATCGATCCGCCCCGTGCGGGCCCAGGTCACGCTGATCGCGCCGGACAGCAGGTGATAGAACCAGAAGACCTCGGCCCGGGACGCCTGCGGCCTGGCCCGTTGCAACAGCGCGATGAAGGCCAGGATCGCCGGGTCGAAGGGTGAGGCGTCCGCCCCGGTGATGGTCCCGACCGGCGACACGGCCAGCTGCGACACCACGGTGAGGTAGCTCAGGAGGCCCGCGCCGCCGCTCCTGACGAAGGCGAAAGTCGGCGCCAGATAGGCCCGCAGCACGCCTTCGACCGTAAGCTCGTCGCCCGCCGCCTCGGCGTAGCGCTGCATCGAGGCGAAGCGGGCCTCGTTGATGGCGTCGGCCCGCCGCGCCAGGACGGCGTTGAACAGCCCGGACTTGGCGGCGAAATAGTAGTGCAGCAGGCCGGTGTCGACCTCGGCCTCCTTGGCGATCTCCTTGAGGCTGACGCCGTTGTAGCCGTGCCGCGCGAACAGCGCCTCGGCCGCGTTGAGGATCTTGTCCTGGGCCTCGCCGCGCCGGTCGGCGTTGGTGCGTCTGACGGTCGTCTTGGTCATCTCGACTCACAAAGGGGGCGGGCGATCCCATGATAGCCAAGGCGCCCGGGCGCGACCACGCCGTCATGCTGCGGATCATAAATTAATTGGTCAACCAAGAAGTAAATTGACGACCCTCTCCACGACTGACACGTTCCGCCGCAACAAGAGAGAAGCCTGGGGAGGGCAAGATGGCGTCTTCGGAATCCGCGCGGACCATGCGCGCGCTTAAGCAACTGCTGGTGGCCGGCGCTTCGGTCGTCTGCCTCTGCATGGCCCTGCCCGCCAATGCTCAGGCTCCGGCCGCCGGCGAAACGGCTGATGTCGATGAACTGGTCGTCACCGCCCGGCGGCGCGAGGAGACGCTTGTCGATGTGCCGATCTCGATCACCGCCCAGTCGGGCGAGCAGATGGAGGCGCGCGGCGCGGTCGACATCACCGCCCTGCAGCGCGTGACCCCCAACCTCACCCTGCAGGTGTCGCGCGGCACCAACTCCACCCTCACCGCCTTCATCCGCGGCGTCGGCCAGCAGGACCCGCTGTGGGGCTTCGAGCCGGGCGTCGGTCTCTATGTCGACGACGTCTACATCGCCCGGCCGCAGGGCGCGGTGCTGGACATCTTCGACGTCGAGCGCATCGAGGTGCTGCGCGGGCCGCAGGGCACGCTGTACGGCCGCAACACCATCGGCGGGGCCATCAAATACGTCACCTCGCGCCTAGCCGACGATCAGGCCCACCTGCGGGTGCGCGGGGCGCTGGGCAGCTACGAGCAGCGCGACCTGATCCTCTCCGGCTCGGTTCCGATCACCGAGGGGCTGGTGGTCGGCGGCGCCATCGCCAGCTACGACCGGGCCGGCTTCGGCCGCAACCACTTCACCGGCGCCGACCAGTACAACAAGGACGTCATCGCCGGCCGCCTGACCCTGGAGGCCCAGCCGACCGACGGCCTCTTCCTGCGCCTCAGCGGCGACTATCTGGAAGACAACTCCAACGCCAACCACGGCCACCGCGAACGGCCCATCCCCGCCGCCCTGGCCGGCCTGGTCACCCCGGCCGAATGCCGGGTGGTGCTGAGCAACGAATACGACACCTGCGCCGGCCTCGGCGACGACAACCAGGTGATCACACAGGGCGCCTCCCTGCTGGCCGAATGGTCGGTCAGCGACGCCATCACCCTGAAGTCGGTCACCGCCTACCGCGACGGCGTCACCCACAGCCGCGGCATCGACTTCGACGGCACGCCGGCCCGGATTCTCGACGTCGCCGTCGAGGACACCGTCTACGAGGACGACCAGTTCTCGCAGGAATTCCAGCTGCTCTACGAGTCGGAGAAGCTGCAGGGCGTGGCAGGGGTCTACTACCTCGACGCCAACGCCAGCGGCCAGTTCGACACCATCCTGCAGGCGGCCGGCTTCACCCAGGGCACCTCCGGGGCGGTGACGACCAAGAGCATCGCCCTGTTCGGCGACTTCTCGTACGATTTCACCGACCGGCTGTCGGTGTCGCTCGGCGGGCGCTGGACCCGGGACGAGAAGGACGCGGTGGTCTTCAAGGCCAACTACCTGGGGCTGGGCAGTCCGATCACCGGCCGCAACGTCCTGCCCTTCGCCACCCTGACCAACTATTCGGCCTCGGCGACCTTCGAGGAGTTTACCCCGCGGGTCAGCGTCTCCTACGAACTGGCCGAGGACCTCAACCTCTATGTCGCCTATGGACGCGGCTTCAAATCCGGCGGCTTCGACATGCGCGGCGACGCCACCGCCACCCCCGCGACCCAGAACGGCTACGATCCGGAAGTGGTCGATTCCTATGAGCTGGGCCTGAAGGGCGTCGGCTTCGACCGCCGTCTGCGGGTCTCGACCGCCCTCTTCTACACCGACTACCAGGGCCAGCAGATCACCACCCAGCAGGTCAATCCGGCCGGCACCGGGGTGGTCAGCTTCGTCGACAACGTCGGCGCCTCAACCATCTGGGGCTGGGAGTTCGAGGGCCAGGCGCGCATCACCGACCGGCTGACCGCCAACCTGGCGCTGGGCTACGTCCATGCCGAGTTCGACGAGTTCCTGGCCTATGTGCCCAACGCCGCGCCGCCGCCGGTCTTCGTCCAGGCCGACGTGTCGGACCAGCGCCAGTTCCAGAACACGCCCGAGTGGACGGGCAACGTCAGCCTCGCCTACGACCAGCCGCTCGGCGAGCTGGGCAGCCTGAAGGTGCTGGGTTCGGTGTCCTTCCGGTCGGACACCTCGATGTTCGAGGTTCCCTTCCCCGAGATCGACCAGCCTGGTTACGAACTCTATGACCTCAGCGCCGTCTTCACTTCGGCCAATGAACAGTGGCGAGTCGGGCTGCACGGCCGCAACCTGACCGACGAGCGTTACCGCACCGGCGGCTACAATTTCGCCTTCACCACCCCCTCGACAATCATCTTCGGCGACTCGGTGATCGGCTTCTACGGCCCGCCCCGGACCGTGTCGCTGACCGTCGACTTCCGCTTCTGATCGCCGGGCTCAGCGGTGACAAACGACGAACATCTGGTCCAGGTCAGGACCGCCGACGGCCTGACCCTCGCCGCCCGGGACTATCCCGGTCCGGCCGGAGCGGGGACCGTTCTCTGCCTGCATGGCCTGACCCGCAACAGCCGCGACTTCGCCGGCCTGGCCGGGGTCCTGCAGGCCGACTGGCGGGTGCTGGCCCCGGACCAGAGGGGGCGTGGCCAGTCGGGCTACGACCCCGAGCCACTGAACTACGCCATCCCCATCCAGTGCCTCGACACCTGGGGACTGCTGGACGATCTGGGCGTCGAGCGGTTCGCCGTCGTCGGTACGTCGATGGGCGCCCTGATGGCCATCGTCATGGCCAATACTCAGCCCGGCCGGATCGCCGCCCTGGTGCTGAACGACGCCGGTCCGGTCATCGACCCGGCCGGCGTCGCCCGGATTCGCGCCTACGTCGGCCAGGGCGGCGTGGTCAGCACATGGGAAGAGGCCGCCGAGGCCCTGAAAGCCGTGCACGGGGCCGCCTACCCGACCTACGCCCCCGGGGACTGGCTGCGGATGGCCCGGGCCACCTATCGCCAGGACGGCGCGGGGCTGAGCCTCGACTACGACCCGGCCTTGGCGCGGGCGCTGGCCGTCGACAGCCCCGAGGCCGGCGACCTGTGGCCCGCGTTCGAGGTGCTGCGCACCATCCCCGCCCTGGTCGTCCGCGGCGCCCACTCCGACATCCTGGCGGACGACACCGCGGCCGAGATGACGCGGCGGTTTCCGAAGACGGAGCTCATCACGATCCCCGATCGTGGCCACGCCCCCGACCTGACCGAGCCCCAGGCCGTCGACGCCATCCAGGACTTCCTGGCCCGGAACCGCTGAGCCGGCCGCGACAGGCTCCCACTGCGGCCGAAAACCGGTGACGGAATTCCTTTCGGCGCCCGGGCCGGATACCCCCAAATCAGGGACGGTGCGGCGCCGTGCCGCGCCCTGATCGTCTTCGCGGGCGCCCCCCGGCCCAGGCGGCGTATTCGTCGAAATGCCGGCCCGGCGATGTTCTTTGTTTTGGGTCAGCTTTCTCAAGTTTAACCAAATGTTTTCCCGCCCCTGGGAAACGATGATCTCAGCGAATGAACATCGCTCCGGGGCTGCCTTCGATGAGTTTCTCTCTGTCTTCGCCTGGACTGCGCGCCAAGGTGGCCATCGGCCCGATGGCCGTCCCGCCGACCTGCGCCTGTCGCGCCTCGCTCCAGCCCGCCGAAGCCGGCCGGGAGGCCTTCTGACCATGAACATCCTTAAGCTCGACCAGCGCCTGACCGTCGACCAGGCTGGCCCGCTGCGCGACGGCCTGCTGGCCCATCGCGGCGGCCCCCTGACCCTGGACGCCAGCGAGGTCGAACGCCTCGGCGGCCCCTGCTTCCAGGTGCTGGCCGCGGCTCGCAAGACCTGGGCCGCCGACGGCCAGACCCTGACCTTCACCCAACCTTCGCCCGCCTTCGCCACCGGTCTCGCCGTGATGGGCGCGACCGACTGGATGCCGCAAGAGGACATTGCCTCATGAGCCTGACCATTCTCGCCGTCGACGACTCCCGCACCATTCGCGAGATGCTCGGCCACACCCTGCGCGCCGCCGGCTATCGGGTGGTCATGGCCGAGGACGGCGTCGCCGGCCTCGAAGCCCTGGAGCTCGAGACGCCCGACGTCATCGTCACCGACATCAACATGCCCCGTCTCGACGGCTTCGGCTTCATCGAGGCGGTGCGGGCCGGCGGCGCGGCGATGAGCAAGCCGATCCTGGTGCTGACCACCGAGGCGGAGCCGGAGAAGAAGGCTCGCGCCCGGGCCGCCGGCGCCACCGGCTGGATCGTCAAGCCCTTCGACCCGGTCAAGCTGGTCGACGCCATCCGGCGCGTGGCCGCCTGATGGCCGTCGATCCGATGGAGGCCATCCGGGCCACCTTCTTTATTGAATGTGACGAGCTGCTCGCCCAGCTCGAAGAAGGCCTGATGGCCATGGAGCAGGGCGAGGCCGACTCGGAGACCATCAATTCGGTCTTCCGGGCCGTGCACTCGGTCAAGGGCGGGGCCGGGGCGTTCGGCCTCGATCCGCTGGTCCGCTTCAGCCACGTCTTCGAGACCCTGCTCGACCAGATCCGCTCGTCCAAGGTCGAGCCCACCGAGACCGTCGTCGTCGCCCTGCTGCGGGCCGCCGACATGCTGGCCGACCACGTCGGCGCCGCCCGCGGCGGCGCGCCGGCCGACGAGACCCGTTCCGAACAGATCGCCGCCGCCCTGATGGCCCTGACCGTCGGCGGTTCGGCGCAAGCCTTCGAACCGGAGCCGCCCGAGATCGAAGGGCTGGCCTTTCAGCCGCTGACCATTTCGCTGGACGGCCCCGCGGACTTGCCCGACTTCGGCGCCCCGCTGGCCGCCGATTTCACGCCCGAGCTGGCCGCCGATGCGCCGCTCGGCGAAGCCGACCTCGACGAAACCGACTGGATCGTCCGCTTCCGCCCCCACGTCGCCCTCTACGCCAAGGCCAACGACGCCGCCCTGGTGCTGCGCGAGCTGGCCGGGCTGGGCAGCGCCATCATCACCCTCGACGACAGCGACCTGCCGGCGCTCGAGGACATGGACCCGAGCCTGGCCTACCTGGCCTGGACCGTCCGCCTGCCGTTCCACGTCGAAGAGGCCGACATCCGCGAGGCCTTCGCCTTCGTCGACGAGGACTGCGACCTGGAGATCGGCCGCGACGGCGCTCCAGCCCTTCCTGAGATCCTTCCCTCTTTCGGCGGTCTTTCCTCCTCCGGCGACCTTCCCGCTTCCGAAGACCTCGCCGACTTCGACATCTCGGCCCTGATCCAACCGCCGATCGAAGAGGAAGCGCCACCCGTGGACCTGCTCAACAGCCTGTTGGCCCAGGTTCAGGATGCGCCGGCCGCTATGCCGGCCCCCGCACCCGCACCGGCGCCGGCGCCTCCCCAAGCCCCGCCGC
Source organism: Caulobacter sp. GW821-FHT11A05 (assembly GCF_058809015.1). NCBI lineage: Bacteria > Pseudomonadati > Pseudomonadota > Alphaproteobacteria > Caulobacterales > Caulobacteraceae > Caulobacter > Caulobacter sp. GW821-FHT11A05. The sequence continues at coordinate 64,389 of NZ_JBXASF010000006.1, forward strand.
CGCCCCTCGCGGCGGTGGTCGAGGCCGCTCCGAAGCCCGAGGCCGCCCCAAGGGCGGAGGCCGCCGCGGCCGCGCCGCAGGCCATCATCCCCCAGACCATCCGCGTCGATCTCGACCGGGTCGACCGGCTGATCAACCTGGTCGGCGAGATGGTCATCAACCAGGCCATGCTGGCCCAGCGGGTGATGGAGTCCGGGGCCGGCAAGGCCGCCGACGTCAACCTGGCGCTGACCGAGCTGGAGCTGCTGACCCGCGGCATCCAGGACAGCGTCATGGCCATCCGCGCCCAGCCGGTGAAGTCCGTCTTCCAACGCATGCCGCGGCTGGTCCGCGAAGTGGCCGAGGCCACCGGCAAGCGCGTCCGCCTGGTCACCGAGGGCGAGGGCACCGAGGTCGACAAGACCGTCGTCGAACGCCTGTCCGACCCGATCACCCACATGATCCGCAACGCCATCGACCACGGGCTGGAAACCCCGGCCGAGCGCGAGGCGAACGGCAAGCCCGGCGAGGGCGTCGTGCGCCTGACCGCCGCCCACCGCTCGGGCCGGATCGTCATCGAGGTCGCCGACGACGGCCGGGGCGTCGACCGCCCCCGGGTCAAGGCCAAGGCCATCGAAAAGGGCCTGATCGCCCCCGACGCCCAGCTGTCGGACGAAGAGATCGACAACCTGATCTTCCTGCCCGGCTTTTCGACCGCCTCGGCGGTGTCGGACATCTCCGGCCGCGGCGTCGGCATGGATGTGGTCAAGCGCTCGGTGCAGGCGCTGGGCGGCCGCATCGCCATCATCTCCACCCCGGGCCAGGGCTCGCGCTTCTCGCTCAGCCTGCCCCTGACCCTGGCCGTGCTCGACGGCATGGTGGTGACGGTCGGCGACCAGACCCTGGTCGCGCCGCTGACCGCCATCATCGAGAGCCTGCGCCCCCGGGCCGGCGAGGTCCGCCCGCTCGGCCCCAGCCACCGGGTGCTGCAGATCCGCGACGAGTATGTGCCGCTGATCGACACCGGCGCGGCGCTGGGCTTCGGCGCCTCGCTGCTGCAGCCGACCGAGGGCGTCGCCCTGCTGGTCGAGAGCGAAGTGGGCCGCGTGGCCCTGATGGTCGATCACATCCAGGGCCAGCGCCAGGTGGTCATCAAGAGCCTGGAGACCAACTACCGCTCCACCGATGGCGTCGCCGCCGCCACCATCCTGGGCGACGGCCGCGTCGCCCTGATCCTCGATATCGACGGCCTGGTCGCGTCCCACCGCCGGGCCGCCCCGCGTCCTGAAGCCCAATCTTCGACGGCAACGGCCCCGACCCCGGCGGCCCCAACTTCAATGGCCCTGACTGGATGATCCCCATGAGCGAAGCCGCTGACAGCGCCCGCGAGGGCAGTGAACTGATCTCCTTCCGCATCGGCGAGCAGGAGTTCTGCGTCGACATCATGGCGGTGCGCGAAATCCGTGGCTGGACCCCGGCCACGCCCGTGCCCCACTCGCCCGGCTTCGTCCGCGGCGTCATCAACCTGCGCGGCGCGGTGCTGCCGGTCATCGATCTGGCCGACCGGCTGGGCCTGGGCGTCGCCGAGGAATCGGCCCGCCACGTGATCATCGTCGTGCAGATCCGCAAGCGTATCGTCGGCCTGCTGGTCGACGCGGTCTGCGACATCCTCTCGACCGCCGAACACAAGGTCCAGCGCACGCCGGACCTGGCCGGCGACCAGATGCAGAACTTCGTCCGCGGCCTGATCGCCCTGGAGGGCCGGATGATCAGCCTCATCGACCTGGACCTGATCCTCGACCACCCGCAGGCGGAGGCCGCCTGATCTCCATGGCCGCGACGGACGCTTCATCTCTTCAGGCTTCGGGCGGCGCCCGGGAGTTCGCCTTCACAGGCGAGGACTTCCGCACGATCGCCGCCGTGCTGCACGGCGACGCCGGCATCTATCTGCCGGACACCAAGGCCACCCTGGTCTATTCGCGGCTGGCCAAGCGGCTGCGCGTCCTCGGTCTTTCCAGCTTCCGGGAATACTGCGCTCTGATCCAGGGCAACGACGGTCTCGACGAGCGTCAGGCCATGCTGGCCGCCCTGACCACCAACGTCACCCGCTTCTTCCGCGAACCGCACCACTTCGACGACCTGCGCCAGAACGTGATGCCCGGCCTCGCCGCCAAGGCCCGTTCCGGCGGCCGGGTGCGGCTGTGGTCGGCCGGCTGCTCGACCGGGCCTGAGCCCTACTCCATGGCCATGACCCTGCTGTCGGTGCTGCCCGACGCGGCGCGCCACGACATCAAGATCCTGGCCACCGACATCGACCCCAACGTCGTCGAAACCGCCCGCGCCGGGGTCTACAGCCGCGAAGCCCTGGAGTCGGTGCCGGCCGGCGACCGCAAGCATCTGGTCCGCGACAACGCCGCCGGCCCCGACATGTGGCGGCTGTCCGACGAGGCCCGCGACCTGATCGCCTTCCGCGAACTCAACCTCATCCGCCCCTGGCCGATGAGCGGCAGGTTCGACGTCATCTTCTGCCGCAACGTGGTCATCTACTTCGACGACGCCACCCAGGAGCAGGTCTGGAAAAAGTTCATCGATGTGATGAACCCCGGCGCCCGCCTCTACATCGGCCATTCCGAACGGGTCAGCGGCGACGGCGGCCGGCTGATCAGCGACGGCCTGACGGCCTACCGGCTCGGGGGCGCCCGATGAGCCGTATCACCGTCCTGGTCGTCGACGACTCCCCGACCATGCGCAGCCTGATCAGCGCCGTGCTGCGCCGCGATCCCGACATCGAGGTGATCGGCGCCGCCGGCGATCCGCTGGAGGCCCGCGAGGCCATCAAGCGGCTGAACCCGGACGTCATCACCCTCGACATCGAGATGCCGAACATGAGCGGCATCGAGTTCCTCGAGAAGATCATGCGCCTGCGCCCGACGCCGGTGATCATGATCTCCACCCTGACCCAGGCCGGGGCCGACATCACCATCGAGGCCCTGGCCCTGGGCGCCGTCGACTGCGTCGGCAAGCCCGGGCACGGCGTCACCGCCGCCGACGCCTTCGCCGGCCTGACCGACAAGGTGAAGGCCGCCGCCCGCTCGCGGCTGCGGCCGTTCGGCGACGCGGTGCGGCCGACGGCCAGCGCGGCGGTCTTCCGGCCGAACGGTTCGGTCATCGCCATCGGCTCCTCGACCGGCGGGGTCGAGGCCCTGCTGACCGTCATCCCCACCCTGCCGGCCAACGGCCCGCCCACCGTCATCACCCAGCACATGCCGGGCACCTTCACCAAGAGCTTCGCAAAGCGGCTGGACTCCTCTTCGGCGGTCACCGTCACCGAGGCCGAGGACGGCGACCTGCTGGAGCCGGGCCGGGCCTTCCTGGCCCCCGGCGGCGATCGTCACCTGACCGTCGAGCGGTCCGGCGGACAGCTGCGCTGCCGCCTGCGGGCGGGCGAACCGGTCAACGGCCACTCGCCGTCGGTCGACATGCTGTTCCACTCGGTGGCCGAGGCGGTCGGCAAGAAGGCGGTCGGGGCCATCCTCACCGGCATGGGCCGCGACGGCGCCAAGGGCCTCCTGGCCATGCGCCAAGCGGGGGGCAGGACCCTGGGCCAGGACGAGGCGTCCTGTGTCGTCTACGGCATGCCGCGCGCGGCTTTCGAAATCGGCGCCGTCGAGCGCCAATTCCCCCTTTCCCGCATGGGCGCGCAGATCCTCGCCGCCTGTGTCCAGTCGCCCGAGGGTTAGAGCAAAAATGCCAGCCGCTTCCGCCATCTCCGTGCTCGTCGTCGACGACCAGATGACCATCCGGTCGCTGGTCCGATCGGGCCTAACTCAGCTCGGCTTCAAGGACGTCCGCGAGGCCGCCGACGGCGAGGCCGCCCTGCGCGTCCTGCTGGCCAAGCCGGCCCACCTGATCATCTCCGACTACAACATGCCCAAGCTGGACGGCCTGGGCCTGCTGCGCGCGGTGCGGGCCCACCCACCCTTCCGGACCACGGCCTTCATCATGCTGACCGGCCGCGCCGACACCGACCTGGTGCAGCGGGCGGTGCAGTTCGGGGTCAACAACTACCTGGTCAAGCCGTTCACGGTTCAGGTGCTGAAGGAAAAGATCGAAGCTGTTTTCGGCGCTCTGACATGAAGCAGGGCGTCCTCGAGGCCACTGTCGGCCGTACCCTGCATATCGGCCAAGGCGAGCATCAGATCTCGTCCGAGCCCGGCGTGGTCATCACCACCATCCTCGGCTCCTGCATTGCCGCCTGTATCCGCGACCCGCAGGCCGGGCTGGGCGGCATGAACCACTTCCTGCTGCCGGAAGGCGACGCCGCCGCCGACAGCGAGGCCGGCCGCCGCTATGGGGTCAACGCCATGGAGCGGCTGATCAACAGCCTGCTGGCCGCCGGCGCCCGGCGCGAGCGGCTGGAAGCCAAGCTGTTCGGGGGCGCCAGCATGTTCGACCGGCTGCGCAACATCGGGGGCGAGAACGCCGCCTTCGCCCACCGCTTCCTCAACGCCGAAGGCATCGTCGTGGTCGGCGGCGACACCGGCGGGGACAAGGCCCGCCGGGTTCGCTACTGGCCGGCCACCGGCCAGGCGATGCAGCGGCTGCTGACCGACGCCGACCCGACGGTGTTCGTCCGCGAACGCGCCGTGGCCGTCGCGCCGCCAGCGCCGGCCGCCGACAGTGGCGATCTGGAGCTGTTCTGATGAACCCAGCCGCGTCCCTGGCCCTGATCGCCGCCGAGTTCGCGCCGCACCGGCTGAGCGGTGTGCTCGACGGCGTGGCGCACGAACTGGAACGGCTGGAGCACAAGGTTCTGCGCCTGCAGGAGGTCTGCAACGGCCCCGATCCCGATCCGGCCATGGTGCTCGAGCTTCAGGTTCTCGACCTGATGACCCAGAAGCTGTCGGCCCTGTCGCTGTTCGTCCGTGAACTGATCGTGGTGCTGCCGGAAGATCCGATGCTGGACCTCACCGGCCTGTTGCGGGCCGTTCCGCTGCAGGACCTCGCCGACCGCCTGAGCGCCCGAGCCGCCGGGATCCCGACACAGACCGTCGAGGATCGCGAAGCCGGCGACTTCGATCTGTTCTGACCGATGACGACCCTCCCCCCTCTCCTCTCGTCCAACACCCGGATCGACCTGTCGCGCAGCCGCGCCCTGCTGCTGGACGACAACCGGGCCCACCTGGACATGCTGGGCGGGGTGCTGAACGGATTCGACCTGCGCAAGCAGAACAAGTGTGAGACCGTGCTCCACGCCCAGGACGCCCTCTATGGCGCCCAGTTCGACCTGGTCATGGTCGAGGCGGCCATGGCCAAGGAGGACGGCTTCGAATTCATCCGCTGGCTACGGCGCAGCGGGCCGGAGAACAATCGCACCGCCCCGGTCCTGGTCGTCACCGGGGCCACCCGCGCCGACGAAGTGGCCATGGCCCGCGACTCCGGCGCCAACTTCGTGGTCGCCAAGCCGGTGACGCCGATCATCCTTCTGCAGCGCATCGTCTGGCTCGGCCGCGACGCGCGAATGTTCGTTGAAGCCGAGAGCTACGTAGGGCCCGACCGCCGCTTCAAGGCGTATGGGCCGCCCCTTGGCATGAAGGGCCGCCGCAAGGACGACCTCAACGCCAAGATCGGGCTCGCTTCCGAGCCGAACATGTCCCAGAACGAGATCGATATGCTGGTCAAACCCTCCCGGGTGGTGCTGTGAGCGTCGTCCGCACCTTCAAGGCGCACAACCCGCTGGCCGCCGCGGTCAAGGGTGACAGCGGCTTGCGTGTCGACACCGCGGTCAAGAGCGCTGGCGAACAACTCCAACGGATGCAGGACCCCATGCGGGAATCCCTGCGCCAGTGGATCACGGAGATCGTCGCCCTGTCGGCCGAGCCGACGCCGGACCTGGCCCGCCTAGCCTGGTTGGCCAATGGCGTGCTCGGCGTCGCCGGCGCCTGTGGGCTGGAGGGCCTGGCCCGTTGCGGGGCTCTGTTTGGCCGCGGCATCGAGGTCATGGGCCAAGAAGGGTGCGGCTGGCGCGCCGACGCGGCCCGCCTCTATGCCGCGTCGCTGGTCAGGCTGCTGGAAGGCAATGCGCAGAAGCCCGAAGTGGACGCCGTGCTGACCTCACTGGAAGCCCTCAACCGCCGGATCGCGGAAACCGGCGCGTCAGCCGCGGGCTGACGCTTTCCGGGTGCGGGCCGAAAGGCTCGAAGCCCTACGCGCCGGGACCGGCGCTAGAACTCTTCCCACTCGTCGGTTTTGCGCTGGGCCCCACCCTGACCCATCACCTTCATGGCGGTCTGGGTGCGGACCGGGGCCGGGGCCGGGGCCGGGGCCTGGGTCGGGGTGGAGACCACGCGGCGGGCCGCCGTGTCGCCGACCTGGAAGTGGCCGATCAGGGCGGCCAGGCTCTCGGCCTGCTGGGCCAGGGCGTGGCTGGCGGCGGTGGTCTCCTCGACCATGGCCGCGTTCTGCTGGGTGACCTGGTCCATCTGGTTGACGGCGGTGTTGACCTCCGCCAGCGCCGTGGCCTGTTCCCGCGCCGAGGCGGCGATCTCGGAGACCAGGGCGTTGACGCCCCCGACCTTCTCGACGATCCGCAGCAGAGTCTCGCCGGTCTGGCCGACCAGGGAGACGCCGCGACCGACATGCTGGCCGCTGGTCGAGATCAGGCCCTTGATCTCGCGGGCCGCCTCTGCGGACCGCTGGGCCAGGGCCCGGACCTCCTGGGCGACGACCGCGAAGCCCTTGCCGGAGTCGCCGGCCCGGGCCGCCTCGACGCCGGCGTTGAGGGCCAGCAGGTTGGTCTGGAAGGCGATCTCGTCGATGACCCCGATGATCTGGCCGATCTCGCGCGAGGACTCCTCGATGGCGCTCATCGCCGAGGTGGCGTCGCGGACGATGGCGCCGCTCTGCTCGGCCTCGCTGGAGGCGGCCTCGGCGGCCTGGCGGGCCTGGGTGGCGCTTTCGGCGGCGCGGCGGACGGTGGCGGTGACCTCGTCCAGGGCGGCGGCGGTCTCCTCCAGGCTGGCGGCCTGCTGCTCGGTGCGGCGCGACAGGTCGTCAGAGGCCTGCGAGATCTCGTCGGCGCCCGTGTGGATGCTGTCGGTCGAGGTGCGGACGGTGCGCATGGTCGCCTGCAGCCGGTCGACGGCGGCGTTGAAGTCGGCCCGCAGGCGCTCGTACTCGGACCCGAAGGGCTGGTTGAGGCGATAGGTCAGGTCGCCTTCGGCCAGGCTGGACAGGCCCTGGGCGAGGGAGGCGACGACCTGGCGCTGAGTCTGTTCGGCGGCGGCGCGGCGGGTTTCGTTGTCGCGGCGCTCTTCCTCGATCTTCTCGCGCTCGTCGGCGGCTTCCAGCTCCACCTGGCGGTCGGCGACGGCCTGGCGGAAGGCGAGCAGGGCCTTGGCCATGACGCCGATCTCGTCCTTGCGGCCGGTATGCGGCGGCTCGACCGACATGTCGCCCTTCGACAGGCGGGTCAGGGCGACGGTGATGTCGCTCAGCGGCCGCACCAGCGCCTTGCGGGCGACCAGGATCAAGAGGCCGGCGAACACCACGCCGAAGCCCAGCATGACCAGCATCAGGATCTGCGCCAGCCCGGCCTCGGTGGTGGCGACCTTGGCCTGGGCCTTGGCGGCGGCCTCGATCTTGTCGGTGGCCTCCTCCATCTTGCCTTCCAGGGCCTGGAACTGGGTCATGAAGTCGGGGGTGGCGACGGTTCCGGCCTCCAGGCTCTGTTCGGCGGCGGCGACGGTGCTCTCGGCCGAGGCGATGTAGGCAGCCAGGGGCGCCTCAAGGGCCTCCAGCGCCGCCTTGGCGGCGGGGTCGGTGGCCAGGGTCTTGTTCTGCGCGACCGCGTCGCGGAAATTCTTGGTGTGCTCGGCGACCTCGGCCTTCACCTCGGCGAACGACACGCCCGTGGCCGGGTCGGCGGCGCGCAGGGCCGACAGCACATCGGCCCGCAGGGCGTCGTGCATCATGTCGGCGTACAGGTGGTTGCGCAGCACCGAAGCCGATCGCGTCGAGTCGTTGAGGTGGGCGGTGAGGCTGAACGCGGCCCAGATGCCGCCCCCGGCGGTGACGCCGGCCAGGATCAGGACGGCGAGACCGGCTGCCATCACCTTGCCGTTGATCGACGAGAAGTTCATTGCGCTCTCCGACCCCTCCCCTGGGGATGGTAGACGAAGTAATGTCAGAACCTTGCTCGACAATTAACCCTTAGAATCGCGCCCCTTCCGCGACCGGTGTGGCAATTCGAAGCGGTTTCTTCATCGCGTCATGAACAGTTGAATTCTTGTATTCTACGCCAAAGACAAACCCCGCCACGCTCTCTCGTTTTCAAAACTCGGCACTGAATATCGGCGAGAGGTCCTTGCCGGATACCTGCATCATCGGCGAAATTCTCAAAATTAACCGGGATTTAGACAGTTCCGTCAATTCTTACGCTCGAAGACTCGGGAGGACGGAATGTCTGCTTATCGGGCCGCGCAGAACCGCGCGGCTGTGCTTTTCGCGGTGCTGGCCATGACCGCGGCCGCTCCGGCCCTGGCGCAGGACAAGACCGAGGATGGCCCCTGGACCGTCGAGGCGACCTACACGGCCGACGTCATCGGCCCCGTCGCCGGCGGCCTGAACCACAGGGCCGAGGTGCTCGACAACATCGACGTCATCGCCGACCTCGACCTGGGCAAGGCCATGGGCTGGGACGGCGCCAGCCTGCACGGCTACCTGCTGTCCAACAACGGCGGCATCCCCAACGACAACGCCGGCACGCTGCAGGGCATCGACAACATCGAGGTCGCCCGCCAGGGGGCCCGGCTGTACGAGCTGTGGCTGGAAGCGCCGCTCGGCGAGAAGACCAGCGTGCGGGCCGGCCTCTACGACCTCAACAGCGAGTTCTACGCCAACGATTCCGCCGGCCTGCTGATCAACCCCTCCTTCGGCATCGGCTCGGAGCTGGCCGCCACCGGTCCCAACGGCCCCTCGATCTTCCCCTCGACCGCCCTGGCCGTGCGCCTGAGCCACGAGTGGGACGGCGGCTATGTGCGCGGCGCGGTGCTCAATGCCCATGCCGGCGTGCCCGGCGACCCGGACGGCGTCGACCTGGAGTTCGACAGCGGCGCCCTGGTCATCGCCGAGGCCGGCCTGACCGGCAACCTGCGCCTGTCGGTCGGCGTCTGGCGCTACAGCGACGACCAGGACGACATCCGCGACCTCACCCCCGGCGGCGATCCCGTGCAGCGCACCGCCCAGGGCCTCTACGTCTCCGGCGAGCGGGTGCTGGCCGGCGATGCGGACGGCGAGGGCCAGCTGGTCACCGGCTTCTTCCGGGCCGGGGTCTCGGACGGCGACACCAGCCCCTTCAAGGGCGGCTGGCAGGCCGGGGTGCTGGTCGAGCGGGTCTTGGCGAGCCGCCCCGACAGCGCCTTCTCGGTCGGCGTGCAGCAGGGCTACCTGTCCTCCAAGATGCGCGCCAACATGGCCGGCGGCGGAGTCGATGCTTCCCAGGCCGAGACCGGCGTCGAGCTGACCTGGTCCGACCGCCTGAACGACCGCGTCACCCTCCAGCCCGACCTGCAGGTCATCCTCGACCCGGGCGGCGAGTCCGGGGCCGATCCGGTGGTGGTGCTCGGGCTGCGGCTGACCATCGACCTGCTCTAGACCTGTTTCCGGGCCGCCGCGTCCGCCTCGCGGTCCCACATCACCTTGTACGGAGCCCCGTCCAGCAGCCGCTGGGCGGGGCTCTGTTTTTCGATCTGGCCGATCAGGCCGCGATAGACGCCATAGCCGACCAGTTCCTGCAGGCGCGGTTCGAAGGTCTTCACCAGCGCCACGGGCAGGCCCAGCTGCTGGTTCTCCTGCTGGCGGATGTAGCCGGCGCAGTAGTTCATGGCGATGCCGGTCCGCCGCCCCTGACTGCGGTTGGCGCCGCCGCCATGCCACAGCGAGCCATCCCAGATGAGCACCGAGCCCCGCTTCATCACCGCCGGGATGGTTTCATAGTCGCCGCCGTACTCCGGATTGGGGGCCAGGTGGCTGCCGGGGACCAGGCGGGTGGCGCCGTTCTCGTCGGTGAAGTCGGTCAGCGCCCACATCGAGTTGCAGACCACCGCCGGGTGCGGCTTGGGGATGGGGATGATCTGGTCGTCGGCATGGATCGGCTGGGCGATCTGGCCGGGGTCGATGGCGATCGAGGCCAGGGAGGAGATCAGGCATTCGGGGCCGAGCACCGCATCGATCAGCGGCAGGACGGCGGGATGGACCGGCACCTTGGCGAACACCTCGCCCAGGGCCAGCAGGTTGTAGATGCGGACGGTGTTGTCGCCCTCGAAGGGGTTCATCGCCGGCCGGGCCCCGAGCTCGCGCTCCAGCCGCTCGACGGTTTCGAGAAGCTCATCCACGAGGTCGGGCGCAATGGCGTCCTCGACGATGGTGTAGCCGTCGGTCTTCAGCCGCGCGACATGCTGGTCGAACATTGGAACCACCCCGGAAGGCTCTTGCGGCCTCTGAAGCGATTATAGCAGGAAATCGCCGGAGGTTGGAAAAATTTCTCTTGTTAAATCAACCACCTAAAGGGTTGAAGCAGCCTACTCATCACCGCCCGGCAGACGGCGCGCAGGCTCGGATCGACCTACCGCCATCCACCCTGGAGCAGACGAGCAGAGGGGACGCATTGAATTGCCGTGCATCGCTGGTGCGGTGTTGGCGCTGGCGCCAGCGGCAATTCAATGTGTCCCCGCTTCACCCCGATGAATATGTCTAGACATATTACTCAGAGGGCCGGGCGCGACTTGCAGATGGCGTGGAAGCCGGCGGCCATGAAGGTGGCGATGCGCAGCTTGATGGCCTCGAAGTCCTCCGACTGACAGAGGCCGCCGGACAGCCGGTCGATGCGGCCGGTGCGGGCCAGGGTCAGCATCAGGGCGCCGGTGACGAAGTGGTAGCCCCAGAACAGGTCCTCGCGGGAGCAGTCCGGCAGCGCCTTCTCGAGGATGTCGACCAAGCGCAGCACGACCGGATCGAAGTGGGTGTCCATCAGCACCGAGCCCTCTGGGGTGTTGGAGACCTGGGCCCCCAGGGCGCCGTAGTTGCGCCAGCCCTCGCCGCCCCGGATGTAGAGGTCCAGGTCGGTGTCGAGGAAGGCGTGCAGGGCGCCCTCGACGGTCGGCTTGCCGGCGGCGGAGGCCTCGTAGTCGTTCAGCGCCTTCATGCGCAGGTCGATGGTCACCCCGGCGCGGCGGGCGAACACCGCGTCGAACAGCTTCTTCTTGTCCTCGAAATAGTAGTTCAGCAGCGTGTGGTGGACGCCGACGGCCTTGGCCACGTCCTTGAGGGTGACGCCGTACAGGCCATGCTTGGAAAACAGCAGCTCGGCGGCGTCGAGGATCTGCTCCATCGACTCGGCGCGCTGTTCGGCCTTGGTGGAGCGGCGCCGGGATGTCTGGGCTTGGGGCACGCGGTACTCTTTCAGGGCTGGCAAGGGCAGCGTCAAGTCGCCGGCCCGCCGTATTCGGCCCGCAGCCGGATCTTGTCGATCTTGCCCGTGGCGGCCAGCGGCATGCTGGGCAGACGGACGATGTCGTCGGGGATCCACCAGGGCGCCACCCGGCCGCGCAGGGGGGCCAGCAGGGCCTCGTCGCTGACTTCGCCCGTGTCGCGCAGCTCGACCAGCAGGATCGGCCGCTCGCCCCATTTGGCGTCGCTGCGGCCGATGACGGCGGCCAGGGAGACCTGTGGCAGGGCCCCGACGACGGCCTCGATCTCGACCGGGTTGATCCATTCGCCGCCGGACTTGATCAGGTCCTTGGCGCGGCCGGTGATGATCAGGTTGCCGGCCTCGTCGATGCGGGCCAGATCGCCGGTGTCGAACCAGCCGTCGGCGTCCAGCGCGGTGTCGGTCTCGCCGAAGTAGCGCTCGACGACGGCGACGCCGCGCACCTTGAGGTTCCCCTCGGCGTTGCGCTGCCGGGGCAGCGGCCGGCCTTGCGGATCGGTGATCAACAGGTCGATGCCGAGCGCCACGCGGCCGGAATGGGCGGCCGGGCGATCAGGATCGCTGAGCGGCGTGACCGTGCCCGAGGGCGAGAGCTCGGTCATGCCCCAGGTGGTCTGGACCTTGACCCCGAGGCGGGTTTCGAGCCGCGCCATCAGGGCGGCCGGCATCGGCGCGCCGCCGACGACGATGCGCCTGAGGCTGGGGACCTCGGTCCCGGTCGCTTCCAGATGTTCCAGCAGGCCGAGCCAGACCGCCGGCACCCCGACGGCGGTGGTGACGCCCTCGGCGCGGATCAGCCGCGCCAGGCTGGCCCCGTCATTGTGGCGGCCGGGCAGCACCAGCTTGCCGCCGGCGGCGGGGACAGCGAAGGGCAGGCCCCAGGCGTTGGCATGGAACATCGGCACCACGGCCAGCACGCTGTCGGCGCAGGACACGGCCATGGCGTCGACCTGCAGCAGCCGCTGGGCGTGCAGGAAGCTGGAGCGATGGGTGAAGGTGACGCCTTTGGGCGCCCCCGTCGTGCCGGAGGTGAAGCAGAGGCCGCAGGGGTGGGTCTCGTCGAACCGGCCCCAGGCGGGGCGGTCCTGGCAGGCTTCGATCAGCGGTTCGAGAGACACGACCACCGGCCGGCCGGCGGCGGTTTCCGCGACCTCGCCGTCGATGACCAGCAGCCGTTCCACAGCGGTGGCGCGCTCGGCGACCTGACGGGCCAGGGGCAACAGGTCGGCGCTGACGATCAGGGTGCGGGCCCCGGAGCGGTCGAGCATCCAGGCGATCTGGTCGGCATGCAGGCGCGGATTGAGGGTGTGGCAGACGGCCCCCATGCCCATGATGGCGTACCAGGCCTCGACATGGGCCTGGCTGTTCCAGGCCAGGGTGGCGACGCGATCGCCTAGGCCGGCGCCGAGGTTTTGCAGCACGCCGGAGACGCGCCGGCTGCGGTCCTCGAGCTCGGCATAGCCGATGCGGATGGTGCGGCCATCTTCGCAGGCCGTGACGACTTCGGCGCGCGGATGCCACTTCGCGGCGTGGGTCAGGACCTTGTCGAGCGTCAACGCGAATGGCTGCATGGCCCCGTCGATCATTGGGTCTCCGGAGAACTTGGGGGGCCAGGGCTTGTAGGAACAGGCGCCCAAGACGGGGTCAGCCGCCGTGAGAGGTCCCTTCTCCCCTTGTGGGAGAAGGTGGCCCCCCCGGGTCCGGCCAAAGGCCGGCCCGAGGACAGGCTAAGGGCCGGTTGAGGGGTCGATAGGTCTTCAAGCCGCGCTGAGGGGGTTGCCGCAGGCGGTGTCGGAAGCCGGTGAGCCCCCTCATCCGCCCCCTTCGGGGGCACCTTCTCCCACGAGGGGAGAAGGGAGCCCCGAGGCGAACTCACGAACGTCGGCTCGGAGCCCATTGCAGCGGGCTTGAGCGGCAGTGGCGGCGAGACGATGCCGAGGTTCCAGTTCCAGGGGATGGTACCGATCGCCCGCCGGCGCAGGACCACCTCTTCATGCAGGGCGTACATGCCCGGCATCAGCCCGACCTTGGGACGCGGCTGGTCCTCGTAGGCCATGTAGGCGTGGTTGGAGCCGTAGGGGGTCCAGCCGCCGCCCGGCGCGCCGGTCTTGACGAAAGCCGCCCAGTGGCCCGCGAGAGACTCGCCGAAGGCCGCCTCCTCCGGCGTCGTCGGCATCCTGGGCCAGGCCCCGGGGAAGCGGTCGGAGAGGCCGAAGACGTAGGGAATCTCGGCGGCGTGGAAGGCGTGCAGCCCGGCCTGGTCGGCGGCCGGATAGCCGTGGTCGAACAGGTAGAGGAAGGCCGGCTGGCCGAGCGCCGTCTGCTTGGCGGCGAGCCGTTCGGCGGTCCAGCCGTAGATGCCGTCGCGGGTCGAGGCGAGGAGGCTCTCGGGCATGTTCGAGGCCGGGTAGAGGCGCAGGAATTCATCGGCCAGCGGGCCGTAGCGCTGGCGGATGGCGGTCTCGTAGGCCCCGGCGGTGGCGGGCGGCTTGGGGGCGAGGAAGCGCAAGGAGCGGATCTCGCCGCTGTTGAATCCGGCCAGCACCGGGACCGGCGCCTGTTCGCCGCGGTCGAGGACCTCGACCAGTTGGCGCGGCAGCACCTTGCCGTCGATGTTGCCGAACGGCGGGTAGCCGGCCAGCACTGCCTTCCAGGTCAGGTCGGTGGCGTCCATGGCCCGCAGGCGGACGAGGCCGCGCACGCCGATCTTGGAGGTCAGGGTTTCGCCGATGGTCTCGGCCGGAATCTCGCCGAAGCGCGGCTCGCGCAGCGACGGGGTCGAGATCATGTAGGCGCTCTGGACGATGGCCTTGTGGAACAGGCCCCGGGCCTTGGGCGCGGCCATCAGGTAGAGGATGGAGAGGCCGCCGGCCGACTCGCCGGCGACGGTGACGTTGGCGGGATCGCCCCCGAAGGCGGCGATGTTGCGCCTGACCCATTCCAGCGCGGCGATCTGGTCGAGCAGGCCGTAGTTGCCGGAGACGCCGTCCGGCGACTCGGCCGAGAGGTCGGGATGGGCGAGGTAGCCCAGGACGCCGAGCCGGTAGTTGATCGACACCACCACGACACCGCGCCGGGCCATGGCCGCGCCGTCGTAGAGGCCGGAGCGGGCCGAGCCGCTGACCAGCGAGCCGCCGTGGATCCAGACCATGACCGGGGCCTTGGTCGTACTTGCCGGCCGCCAGATGTTCAGCGACAGGCAGTCCTCGCTGAAGGCGCCGAGGTCTTCCGAATAGATGCTGCCCGGCCGCGACGGCGGCTGGATGCAGGCGGGGCCAAAGGCGGTGGCGTCGCGAACGCCGGACCAGGTCGGCGCCGGGGTCGGGGGTTTCCAGCGGTTCTGACCGGTCGGCGGGCCAGCGTAGGGGAGGTTCTTGAAGGTGTCGACGCCGTTGCTGGTTTGGCCGCGGACGGAGCCGGCGGGGGATTGGACGACCGGGCCGGTGGCGGCGAGGGCGGGGGTGGTTGTCAGAACGAGGCTGGCGAGGAGGGCCAAGGCGGGCAGACGGATGCGAACAGATCTTTGGGGGTTCGCCTCTGGTCTCCCTTCTCCCCTCGCGGGAGAAGGTGTCGGCGAAGCCGACGGATGAGGGGGCTCACCGGCCTCCGACACAGCCCGGCCCGACCACCTCTGCGCGGTTGAAAGGACAAGGAGCCCCCTCATCCGGCCCTTCGGGCCACCTTCTCCCACGAGGGGAGAAGGGACACTCACGGCGGCTGACCGAATTTTGGTCCGCATGAAACGAAGGGGATGGGTCATGCCACGGCTCCCTTTGCCGCCTGCTCTTCCCGACCCAGCGCGCGGGCCAGGAACAGGAACAGGATCACCGCCAGGAGGTAGAAGGGGACCAGGGTGTAGAGGGCCAGCTGCAGGGAGTGGCCGGGCGACACGGCCTTGAACCAGTCGCTCACCGCGCCGAGGTAGGTCGGCCCCAGACCCAGGCCGATCAGGTTCATGACCAGCAGCAGCAGGGCGCCCGACAGCACCCGCTGGTGCGGCGCCACCTCCTCCTGCACCAGCGCCACCGAGGGCGACAGGTAGAAGTAGTTGAGGAACATCGGGACCGTCAGGAACGCCAAGGACACCTGCCAGGTCGGGGCCCAGACGAAGCCGATGTAGAAAGGGACTGCCAGGGTGAGGGAAGCCGCAGGCAGCCAAGCGTAGGCCCGCTTGGTCTTCGGGACGAGCCAGTCGGCCAGCCGGCCGGCCACGAAGATGCCGCCACCGCCCGCGAGGCCGATGACGAGGGCGTAGTAGAGGGCCACCTGCTGCAGCGTCATGCCCTTTTCCCGCATCAGGAACAGGGTGGCGAAGTTGAGGAGGGCGTAGGTGACGAACTGGGTGGCGCCGCCGGCCAGGGCGGTGAGGCGCAGGACCGGGCGGGCGAAGAACAGGCCGCAGGTCGTCCAGAAAGATTCCCGGACTTGCGGCAGCGCGGTGTCGCCCGCCTTGCGGTCGAGGCCGCCGCGCGGCGGTTCGCGCAGGGTGAAGAAGACCAGGGCCGCCGTGGCCACCCCGACCGCGCCGACGGCCACGAAGGCGCTGCGCCAGTCATAGGCGGCGGCGATAGAGGCTCCGAAGGCGACGCCGAGCATCTGGCCGATGGCCGGGCCGAGGTTGAACAGGCCCAGCGCCGTGCCCCGCGTGCCGGGACCGAAGTAGTCGCTGATGATGGCGTAGGAGGGCGGCACCCCGCCGGCCTCCCCCACCCCCACCGCCATGCGGGCGACGACCAGCTGCGGATAGCTCGACGACACGCCACAGGCGATGGTGGCGGCGCTCCACAGGCCGCAGGCGACGGCCACCAGCTTCACCCGATTGGTGCGGTCGGCCAGCCAGCCGACCGGGATCGAGATCGTGCAGTAGAACAGGGCGAAGTAGAGCCCGGTGATCAGGCCGATCTGGCCGTCGGAGATATGCAGGTCATCCTGGATCGGCTTGGCCAGGATCGACAGCAGCTGCCGGTCCAGGAAGTTCAGCACATAGACGAAGCAGAGGACGACCAGCACGAACCAGGCGCGGCCAGCCGGCTTGGCGGCAGACGCGTGCGCGCCCGCCGTTTGGGAGAGAGTCCCGGCCATCTAGAAGTCGTAAGCCAGGCGGATGCCGATGGTGCGCGGCCGCTGGGTCGCGTAGCGGCTGGCCACGAAGGCTTCGGGGTGGACGTAGGTGATCTTGTGCTCGTCGAAGAGGTTCTCGACGTAGGCGCCGATCGTGAACCTGTCGAAGGCGATGGCGAAGTTGGCGTTCACGTTGTCCCAGGCGTCGGTGTAGTCGTAGGTCGGGCTGACCACGGCCGGCCGGCCGGGCGTGTTCGGGAACTGGCCCGGGAACGACCCGATGTGGGAATAGACCAGCGAGGCGTTGGCCTCGCCCCAGGCGCCCAGCGGCCAGCGGTAGTTGATGTAGGCCGAACCCTGGAATTTCGGGAACGACAGCCGTGAGCCCTTTTCGGCCCCGGAGATGGCCGCTTCCGCCGCCGTCAGGTCGGTGACCTTGGACTCGTTGAAGCCGCCGTTGAGGCCGAGCGTCAGGCCTTCGGTCGGCAGGACCATGATCTCGAACTCGAAGCCCTTGGAGACCGCGCCGCCGATGTTGGTGGCGAACTGGATGCTGTCGGAGACGCGGTTGGCCTGGACCTGGATGTTCTGCCAGTCGATGTAATAGAGGGCCAGGTTGGCGTGCAGCCTGCCGTCGAACCAGCGGCCCTTGAGACCCAGCTCATAGTTGGTCAGGTCGTCGGAATCGGCGCCGTAGGGGATGACCAGGTCGGTGGGATCGATGGTGCTGGCGCGGCCGGCGAAGGCGTTGACCACCGGGGTGCGGAAGCCGGTCGAGTAGGTGAAATAGGTGGTCATGTTCGGCATCGGCCGCCACGACAGGCTGAACTTCCAGCTGGGATCGCTGGCCTCGACCTTGACCCCCTTGGCCTTGGCGATCGGGGTGATCGTCAGCGGGCCGGGGATGAAGAACAGCGCCTTGACGAAGTAGTTGGAATTATAGCCGCCCTCGGTGAAGCCCTGGGAGTCGACCGAGGCGTAGCGCATGCCGCCGGTCGCCCACAGGTCGTCGGTGAAGCGGTAGGTCAGCTCGCCGAACAGCGCCTTCTCGTGGCTGATGAAGTGGCTGTACTGGCGATTGTAGTACTCATCGGTCAGGCCGGTGATGCCGCGGGCCGCCAGGAACTCGGGGGTCGAGCGGTACTGGTAGTCCACGTCCAGCCGGCGATCGAGGTAGAAGCCGCCGATCGACCAGTCCCACTTGCCGCCCGGGTCGGAGACCAGCCGGGCCTCCTCGACGAAGGTGTCCTGGAAGCCCAGCGCGTCGAGGGCGAAGGGGATGGCGCCGCCGAAGGTGCCGGCCAGGTCGACGAAGAACAGCTGGTCGAACTTCGACTGGGTGGTCGACGAGGTGAAGCGGGCGCCGTCGAACTGATAGTCGACGGTGGCGTTGAAGGTGGTCAGCTTGCCGACGAACTGGTCGGGCCGGTCGGAGTTGCGCTTGTCCCAGCCCAGCGCCGGGTTGGTCAGGCCGGAGTCTTCCGGATTGGATTTCTCGTAGGAGGCCAGGAGCTTGATCGACAGCCGGTCGGTCGGCTCCCACAGGACATTGAAGCGGCCACCCCAGTCGATCAGGGTGTTGGAATTGTTCTGGCCGGTGCCGAGGTTGTCCACCCAGCCCTCTTCATCGCGGTAGAAGCCGACGAGGCGGACGCCGAGCGTGTCCTTCACGATGGGGGCGTTGACCATGACGTTGTAGCGCTGGCGCAGGGCGTCGCCGTCGGCGATGCCCAGGTCGACCAGGGCCGAGACGTCGAATTCGGTGAGGTCGGGCTTCCTGGTCAGGATGCGCAGGGCGCCCGACAGCGAGCCGGAGCCGAACAGGGTGCCCTGCGGCCCGCGCAGGAACTCGACCCGCTCGATGTCGTAGATGTTGGGGTCCAGCACGGTGGTGTTGCCGATCGTCGAGATCGGCAGCTCGTCGATGTAGACCGCCACCGTGCTCTGCAGGTTGGCGCCGTAGCCGTTGGTGGCGATGCCGCGGGCGGTGAAGTTGTTGAAGTTGGCGGTCGGGCGGTTGAGCACGACGCCGGGCGTTTCGGCGGCCAGGCCCTCGTAGCCGACGGCGCCCTTGGCGGTCAGCTCTTCCTGCGAATAGGCGGTGATGCTGAGCGGAACGTCCTGGATCTTCTCGTCGCGGCGGGTGGCCGAGACGATGACCTCATCGACGTCGGCGGCGGGGGCGGCCGGCTGGCCCTCGGTCTGGCAAAGCGCGGGCGTGGCGGCGCCCAGAGCGACGGCGCAGGCCGTCGCGAGCAGATAACCCTTCATCATTCCCTCCCTGTCAGCGCCGATCTTTCGCCGGGCTGTTGCGTGGACGATGCGACGAGGGTCGCTCACCTGTCAATCTTCACTCTCACGAGCGTGAATGTTTTTCGAAACGAGCGTTTGGAAGGTGCGCCGCCCCGCTTGGTCCGTGAGCGGAGGTTGGTGAGTTCGCCTCGGGGCGCCCTTCTCCCCTCGTGGGAGAAGGTGCCCCCGAAGGGGGCGGATGAGGGGGCTCCCCGGCCTACGACACAGCTTGTCGCCGCCGCCTTTGCGCAGCTGAAAGATCTATCGACCCCTCAACCGGCGCTTCGCGCCACCTTCTCCCACCGCCGACGGAGAAGGAACCTCTCACGGCGGCTGGAGCGATCTTGGCCGCCGGATTTCGGAGGTGATTGTCCCGCGGTGGTCGGCGGCCTTTTGGGGCTCGGCTGTCTAAAAGCTCTTCGGCAGCCCCAGCACATGCGTGCCGACATGGCTGAGGATCAGGTTCGTCGAGATCGGGGCCACTTGATACAGCCGCGTTTCGCGGAACTTGCGCTCGATGTCGTACTCCTCGGCGAAGCCGAAGCCGCCGTGGGTCTGAACGCACATGTCGGCGGCGTACCAACTGGCCTCGCTGGCCAGCATCTTGGCCATGTTGGCTTCCGTGCCGCAGGGCTCGCCGCCGTCGAACATGGCGGCGGCCTTGTCGACCATCAGCGAGGCGGCGGTCAGCTGGACGTGGGCCCGGGCGATGGGGAACTGGATGCCCTGGTTCTGGCCGATCGGGCGGCCGAACACCTCGCGTTCCTTAGCGTAGGCGGATGCGCGGTCGATGAAGAACCGGCCGTCGCCGATGCACTCGGAGGCGATCAGGATGCGCTCGGCGTTCATGCCGTCGAGGATGTATTTGAAGCCCTTGCCCTCGGCTCCGACCAGGTTCTCGGCCGGGACCTCGAGGTTGTCGAAGAACAGCTCGGTGGTGGCGTGGTTGAGCATGGTGCGGATCGGCCGGATGGTCAGGCCGTTGTTCACGGCTTCCCGCATGTCGACGAGCAGGACGCTCATGCCGTCCGACGGCTTGGTCACGTCCTCGCGGGCCGTGGTGCGGACCAGCAGGACCATCAGGTCGCTGTGTTCGGCGCGGCTGATCCAGATCTTCTGGCCGTTGACGACGTACTTGTCCCCTACCCGCCTGGCGAAGGTCCGCAGGCGCGTGGTGTCGGTGCCGCTGGTCGGCTCGGTGACGCCGAAGGCCTGCAGGCGCAGCTCGCCCGAGGCGATGGCCGGCAGGTACTTCTCCTTCTGGGCAGGCGTGCCGTGCCGCAGGATGGTGCCCATGGTGTACATCTGGGCGTGACAGGCGCCGCCGTTGCAGCCCGAGCGGTGGATCTCCTCCAGCACCGCCGTCGCCGCCCCCAGGCCCAGGCCCGAGCCGCCGTACTCCTCAGGGATCAGCACCGACAGGAAGCCGGCCTCCGTCAAGGTGCGGACAAACTCGGTCGGATAGGTGCGGTCGCGGTCGAGCGCCTGCCAGTAGGAACCGGGGAAGCCGGCGCAGAGCTTGGCGACGGCTTCGCGGATCTCGGGGTGGGATTGGCTCACGGTTGGTGGTCTCTCTTAGTTGTCGAGCCCGTCCGGGCGGCGGAACCGGGCTCCACTTCCGCCTGACGGGCTCTAGAAAATGGTGTAGCCGCCATCGATGACGATGCTGTCGGCGGTGTGGAAGCGGGAGGCGTCGGAGGCCAGGTAGACGGCGATGCCGGAGAAGTCCTCCGGCTCGCCCCAGCGCCGCATGGGCACCCGGCCGATGGCCTTTTCGTTGAACTTGTCCCAGGCCTGCAGGCGGGCGGTCATGTCCGAGCGGATCCAGCCGGGCAGGATGGCGTTGGCGCGGATGCCGTAGCGGGCGAACTCGACCGCCAGGCCGCGGACCATCGAGGTCACCGCCGCCTTGGCCGCGCCATAGGCCTGGTTGCGCGGCGCCCCGTGGATGGCCGAGGTCGAGGAGGTGGCCAGCAGGCTGCCGCCCGGATCGCCGGCCTCGGCCCGTTCGACCATGTGCTTGCAGGCCTCGCGGAAGGTCCAGAAGACGGCGTCGAGGTTGACCGCCGTCACCCGTCGCCAGTCGGCGGTGGTCAGGCTGGTGAAGTCGCCGCCGCCGCCGATGCCGGCGTTGGCGGCCACGAAGTCGAGGCGGCCCATCTCGGCGATGGCCTCGGCGACGCCGTCGACCACCGCCTGCTCGTCGCCGACGTCGACCTGCCGGACCATGACCTTGCCGCCGTAGGCCTTGAGGGTCTCTTCGGCCTTGGCGTTCTTGTCGGGGTTCTGGCCCCAGATGACGACGCCAGCCCCGGCCGCGGCCAGGCCTTCGGCCATGCCAAGCCCGATGCCGCCGTTGCCGCCGGTGATCAGGGCGACCTTGCCGGTCAGGTCAAAGGGTTTGAACGTCATCGGGCATCCTCCTGTTGTCGCGCCAGCCATAGCGCGGCCTGCGGGGTTGCGCAGCCCTTGTGCCGAGGCGCCCTAAGGGAGCGCAAGCGCCCTGCCCGGATTTGTCCGCCGACGGCTCAAGCGCGGTTCTCGCGCTTCAGCCGCTTGGCGATCGACCAGCGGTGCACCTCCGAGGGGCCGTCGTAGATGCGGAAGGCGCGGATATCGCGGAAGATCTGATGCACCGGCGTGTCGTCCGACACCCCCGTGCCGCCGAGGATCTGGACGCAGCGGTCGGCGACCCGGAACAGGGCCTCGGAGACGGCGACCTTGGCCATGCTCGACTCCGCCGTGCCGCCGCCATGGCCGTGGCTGTCCAGCACGAAGGCGCACCAGTCGATCATCAGTTCCGAGGATTTCAGGTCCAGCTCGTTGTCGGCCAGCATGAAGCCGACGCCCTCATGGTCGATCAGGGGCTTGCCGAAGGCGTGGCGATGCATGGCGTACTGGATGGCGATGTCGTGGGCCCGCTTGGCCGCGCCCCACCAGCGCATGCAGTGGGTCAGGCGGGCGGGCGCCAGCCGCACCTGGGCGTATTTGAAGCCCTCGTCGACCTGGCCCAGGATGTTGTCGGGGCTGACCCTCAGGTTCTCGATGGCGACCACCGAATGGCCGCCGGGCATGGTGCGGTCGATGGTGTCCAGCACCCGCTCGATGCGGATGGCCGGGTCCTTCATGTCGGCCAGGAACATGGTGGCGCCATGCTCGGTGCGAGCCATGACGATGCCGACGCTGGCCCCGTCGGCGCCGGTGATGAAGGTCTTGCGGCCGTTGATCCGCCAGTGGTTGCCGTCGAGCACGGCGGTGGTCTTCATCATGCCGGGGTCGGAGCCGGCGCCACCGTCCGGCTCAGTCATCAGGAAGGCCGAGCGGATGTCGCCGGCGGCCAGCGGGCGCAGGTAGCGGTCCTTCTGGGCAGCCGTGCCGATCTTCTCCAGCATGGCCATGTTGCCCTCGTCGGGGGCCATGACGTTGAGCGCCACCGGACCCAGCAGGCTGTAGCCGGCGGCGCGGAAGACGGTGGCGATCTCGCGATGATTGAGCCCATGGCCGCCGTACTCGACGCCGACGTGGGGCGACAGCAGCCCGGCGGCCTTGGCCTTGGCCTTCAGTTCCTTGCAGAGCTCGTCGGTCGGGCCGTGGTGTTCGACCCGGGGGTCATTTTCGAAGGGGATGACCTCGTCGCGGATGAAGGCCTCGACGCGGGCGGCCAGGTCGGTCTCGCGTTGGCCTCGGGTCAGGTCGATCATCGTTGCGGGTCCTTCGGTCTGCTAGACGGCGGGTTATGGAGCCGTCCCCCAACGGAAGGCCAGACCCCGCTTGGGCCGCCGCGCCGGGCGCTCTAGGATCACGGCCATGAGCGGGGACCTCCTCTGGGACGACATCGTCGTGGGCGCGGGTTCGGCCGGCTGCCTGCTGGCCAACCGGCTGTCGGCCGATCCGGGCCGCAAGGTGCTGATCCTCGAGGCCGGGGGCAGGGACGACTGGGTCTGGCTGCACATCCCGGCCGGCTACCTGTTCGCCATCGGCAATCCGCGCTCCGACTGGATGTTCGAGACCGCCGCCGAACCGGGCCTCGGCGGCCGGGTGCTGGCCTATGCGCGGGGCAAGGTGCTGGGCGGCAGCTCGGCGATCAACGCCATGATCTACATGCGCGGCCAGGCGGCCGACTACGACGGCTGGCGCCAGCTGGGGCTTGAGGGCTGGGGCTGGGACGAGGTGCTGCCGGCCTTCCTGAAGCATCAGGACCATGTCTCCCCACCCAACGAGCACCACCGGTCGGGCGGCGAGTGGCGGGTCGAGTATCCGCGCGTCCGCTGGCAGATTCTCGACGCCATCCGCGAGGCGGCGGCCGCGGCCGGGTTCGCGGCGATCGACGACTTCAACACCGGCGATAACGAGGGCTCCTCCTACTTCCAGGTCAACCAGCGGCGGGGCCTGCGGGTCAGCGCCGCGACGGCCTTCCTCAAGCCGGTGCTGAAGCGGCGTAACCTCAAGCTGGAGACCGGGGTGACGGTCGACCGGGTGCTAGTCGAGAACGGCCGGGTGGTCGGCGTGGTCTACCGCCAGCATGGGCGGACGGTGACGGCGCGGGCCCGGGGCGAGGTGGTGCTGGCCGCCGGGGCCATCGGCTCGCCGGCCATCCTGCAGCGGTCGGGGATCGGCGATCCGGCCCGGCTGACGGCGGCGGGCATTCCTGTCGTTCACGCCTCGCTCGGTGTCGGGGCCAACCTGCAGGACCATCTGCAGATCCGGCCGGTGTTCAAGGTCAGCGGCGTGCGGACCCTGAACACCGACTACGCCAACCTCTTCCGGCGCGGAATGATGGGCCTGGACTACGCCCTGTTCCGGCGTGGGCCGCTGACCATGGCGCCGTCGCAGGTTGGACTGTTCGCCAGGTCCAGCCCCCGCTACGCCACGGCCAACCTGCAGTTCCACTTCCAGCCGCTGTCGCTCGACAAATGGGGCGACGGCATGCACCCGTTCGGGGCCTTCACCGCCAGCGTCTGCAACCTGCGGCCCACGAGCCGGGGCGAGGTGCATGTCACCTCGCCGGACCCCGAGACCGCGCCGCGGATCGCCCCGGGCTACCTCGCTACCGAGGAGGACCGGCAGGTGGCCGTCGAGGCCCTGCGGCTGACCCGGACCATTGTCGGCCAGCAGCCCTTGGCCAGATACCGGCCCGAGGAATACCGGCCGGGCGCCGCCCTGACTTCGGACGCCGAGCTACTGGACGCGGCCCGGCAACTCGGCACGACCATCTTCCACCCGGTCGGCACGGCGGCCATGGGGCCGGACGGCGATCCGATGGCGGTGCTCGACGCGCGGATGCGCCTGCGTGGCGTTGCGGGCCTGAGGGTCATCGACGCCTCGGCCATGCCGCGCATCGTTTCGGGCAACACCAATTCACCGACCCTGATGATGGCCGAGAAGGGCGCCGGGATGCTGATCGCGGACCGATAGGGTCGGTCAATGACCGTTGGCGGCCAGGACGGCGTCAACCTCGGCGATGGCCTCCTCCGGCTCTTCCTTGTCCGCCACCAGCCCCTTGTTGGCGGCCGAGGCGGCGTCCTGGGCCGCGATCTCCTGGCCGAGGCGGGTGAACTCCTCCTGCAGCATGCGGTCGTCTGGCGACAGGCGCAGCTTGACCTTGTCGGGCCCGGCCTTCAGCCCCTTGCCGGCCCAGGTCGAACCCAGACGCACGCCGAGGAACAGCAGCTTGGCCTCCAGCCGACCGCAGCCGCCGGCCCGGCAGGCGGCGTAGAACATCGCGTCCCCGGCCCGGCGCTCGGGCCCGTCATGGGGATGGCGATCGCAGGCCACGTCGTGAATGATCGAGGCCCGCCGGTAGTCGCCGGTGTAGGGCGAGCCGACCAGCGACCAGAGGGCCCGGGGGATGGAGGCGCCATCGACGCGATGACCCTTGGGCGCATCCCAGACCCGGCCGGCGGCGTCGGTGAAGGTGATGGCCTCAAGCAGTTCCATCCGCCGGTCGGCCTGCGGCTCGGTCAGCCAGACCGCCTGGGGATCACCGGAAAAGACCCCGTAGCTCGTATCGCCCTTGGCCATGACATTCCCCTGCGTGACGGCCCATCGTCGCGCCGGGAGGTCGAACAATCAAGGATTGCATTTCGACCATCGCCATAACTATGGTCTCTGAACACAGGAGCACTGAGTTCCGTGATCGATCCGCCTCCCACGCGTAAGCTGACCATCATCGCCAAGGACCCGGGTTTCCGCCTTGGACCGAAGGGGCCGATGGCGTTCGTCCAGGTGTCGGTGCCGGCCGAAATCCTCGCCAGGGGGCCGACCGGCTATCGCATCAAGGTCGTCGACTACAACGCCACCGAACGGCGGGTCTATCTCGACCAGCAGGCCTACCAGAATGACGCGACCGGAGAGCTTCTCGATCCCTTTGCGCCGGCCGACGGCGACCTGCTGAATCCCGCCTATCAGCAGCGGCTGCTGGAAGACCCCAACTTCCACGCTCAGAACGCCTATGCCATCGCCATGCGCACCCTGGGCGCCTTCGAGCGGGCGCTGGGCCGGCGGGTCAGCTGGAGTTCCGGCGGCCACCAGCTGCACATCGCGCCGCACGCCTTCGCCCAGGCCAACGCCTTCTATTCCGAGCCCGACCGGGCCCTGATGTTCGGCTATTTCCGGCGCGAGGACGGCAGCCCGGTCTTCACCAGCCTGTCGCACGACATCGTCGCCCATGAGACCACCCACGCGATCCTCGATGGCTTGCGCTCGCGCTTCACCGAGCCCTCGGGACCCGACCAGGCGGCCTTCCACGAAGGCTTCGCCGACATCGTCGCCCTGCTGTCGATCTTCTCGATACCGGAGGTCGTCGCCGCCGCCATCGGCGAGGATGGCGCCATGGCCGTGCGCGACAAGACCATCAAGCTGGTCGCCGCTCGCAAGCTGACGCCGGCCGCCATCAAGAATTCGATCCTGCTGGGGATGGCCAAGGAAATCGGCGAGGAGCTCGAGGCCGGCGAGCGCAAGGCCCTGCGCCGTTCGGTGGAAATCACGCCGGCCGACGGGGTCGAGATGCGCAACGCCGACGACGAGCACGATCGCGGCGAGGTGTTCGCGGCGGCGATGATGAACGCCTTCGTCGATCTGTGGACCGACCGCATCGACGGGCTCGGCCGGTTCCAAAAGGACCGCTACAACCTCGCCAGCGTGGTCGAGGAAGGCGCCAAACTGGCCGGCCAGCTGCTGAACATGTCGATCCGCGCCCTCGACTACTGCCCACCGACCGACATCGATTTCGAGCAGTATGTCGCCGCCCTGCTGACCGCCGACCGCGAGCTGGTGCCCAATGACGACCGCGGCTACCGGGCCAAGGTCAGGGCGTCCTTCGCGGCCTACGGGATCGAGACCTCCTGCGAGGACTGCGACGAAGACGGCTGCTGGAAGCGCTATCCCTATTCCAATCTCGGTCCCGATTCCGACATCAAGCCTCTGGCTTACGCGCGGTCCAACTATGCGGCGATGACCCGCAGCCCCGACGAGCTGTTCCGCTTCCTCTGGGAGAACCGTGAGACGCTGGGGATCAGCGAGCGGGCCTATTCGGAGGTGCTGTCGATCGACCCGTCCAGCCGGGTTGGGCCGGACGGCATCGCCCTGCACGAGACCGTCTGCCAGTACGTCGAGCGGCTCGATTTCTTCAGCGCCGAGTTCGAGCATTACTTCGGCGTGGAACGTCCCGAGGGCATGGACAGCAAGACGAGCCTCACCGCCTATGGCGGCGGCGTCGTTATCCTCGACCAGTACGGTCAGGTAAAATACCACATCGCCAACCCGCTCGATGACAAGAAGCGGCAGATCGCGCGGCTCGAATATCTCTTCGAGACCGGAAGGCTCGATCCGGGCGACCAGCGTCTCCGCTTTGGGCTGGCGCATCAACACCGGATGGGGGCGTGACATGAGCCAGTCACCGGTTTCCGCGACTCTGTTCGCCTATCAGGTCGGCTTCGGCGACTGCTTCCTGCTGCGGTTCACCTATCCCGACAACAGCCGCCGCCACATGCTGATCGACTTCGGCACGACGGGCCTCCCCGACGATGTCGAACGCTCGCAGATGCGCGACGTCGCCGTCGATATCCGCGCAAAGGTCCGGGAACTTGACCCGCAGGCCCGCCTGGACGTCGTGGTCGCGACCCACCGCCACGCCGACCACATCAGCGGCTTTGCGACCCGGGCCGACAAATCCGGCTCCGGAGACGTGGTCCGTGAGCTGAAGCCGCGAGTCGTGGTGCAGCCCTGGACCGAGGCCCCGGACGCGGCCCTCGACTGGCTAGGGCCGCTGGTCTCCGACACGCACAAGGCCTTTACCGCCCGCCTGAACTCCCTGAGCGCCATGCAGAAGGTGGCCGGCGAGGCGTTGGCCTATGCCCAGAGGCGCAAGGCCAGTGCGCGGAGCAACAGCCGGCCCAATGCGGTCGTCGATCAACTGGAATTCATCGGCCGGGACAACCTGTCGAACCTGTCGGCCGTGGAGAACCTCCAGACGATGGGCGAGCGCAATGTCTATGTCTTCCATGGCTGCGATGCGGGGCTGGGCGAGGCGCTGCCCGGCGTCGCGGTCGATGTGCTGGGACCGCCAACGCTTCGCCAGACCGACACCATCCGCAAGCAGCGCTCACGCGACAAGGACGAGTTCTGGCAGCTGGCGCCCAAGCGGTTCAGCGAGTCGGTCAACGACTTTGCCGACGATGGCGGATCGCTGTTTCCGAACGCGGAAATCGTCAAGAAGGGCGACCTCTACACCGAGCATCGGTGGCTCGCCAAACGGCTGGACGACGCCAACGGCGAGATGCTGCTGGGCTTGGTGCGGGCGTTGGACGACCAGATGAACAACACCAGCGTCATCCTGCTGCTGCGGGCCGGCGACAAGACGCTGCTGTTCCCCGGCGACGCCCAGATCGAGAACTGGCAATACGCCCTGCAATCGGAACTGGGCGAGCGGCTCGCGGACGTCGACCTCTACAAGGTCGGCCACCACGGCAGTCTGAACGCCACGCCAAAGAGCATGTGGAAGCGGTTCGCCAAGAAGGGCAAGGCCGGGACGCCGAACCGCCTGACCTCGGTGCTGTCGACCATGCACGGCAAGCATGGCAAGGATGAGAAGAACACCGAGGTCCCGCGACGGACCCTGGTCAGCGAACTGCGCACCCAGTCCACGCTCTACTCGACCGAGGACCTGCCGACGAAGGCGATGTACCACATCGTCGAGATCGACCTGCGGCCGGCCGCCAAGCCCCCCGCCTCCCGGCGGCGCAAGCCCCCTACTCCACCACCGGCAGGGTGATGAAGCTGGCGTCCGCGCCGGCCCGGAACACCCGCTGCGTCGCCTTTTTGTAGTCTTCCGGCTTCGCGAAAAAGATGTTGTCCACGAAGGTCTGCGGGTTGCGGTCGTAGAGCGGGAACAGGCTCGACTGCACCTGGACCATGATGCGGTGGCCGGGCTGGAAGACGTGGTTGGCCGGCGGCAGATCGAAGCGGTAGCGCTGGACCTTGCCGGCCGGGATGGCGGTGGGCTTGGACAGGCTGTCGCGATAGCGGCCGCGGAAGATGTCGATGCCGATGCCCAGCTGATAGCCGCCCATCTCGGGGTGCGAGGGGACCTCGTCGGGATAGACGTCGATCAGCTTGACGACCCAGTCGCTGTCCGTGCCGCTGGTCGAGGCGAACAGGTTGACGGTCGGAATGCCGCTGATCTTCAGGGGCGCGGTCAGCGGCTCGGTGACATAGACCAGCACGTCGGGCCGGTCGGCGACGAAGCGCTGGTCGGCGACCAGCCAGGTGCGCCAGGCCTCGTCGTTGTCGAAACGCACCGGGCGCGGAATGTAGGGCACCGGCTTGGCCGGATCCGAGACGTATTCGTCGAAGCCCTTGCCCGCCGGCTTGTCGAAGGAGAGTCCGAAGCCATCGGTCAGGTAGATCGGCTTGCCGGGGTTGGCGCAGCCCTCGCAGGCGCCGGGGAAGGATTGCAGCCGGTCCCAGCGGTTGGAGCCGGTGTCGTAGATCAGCACCGGCGGGGTGTCGGCCTTGGCGCCGTTCGTCTTCAGGTACTGGTCGAAGAAGGGCTTGAGGACATCGCGGCGGAACTGCAGGGCGGTGTCGCCGTCCCACTTGAAGGGGCCGAGGCCGGAGCCGTCGTAGTTGACCTGGCTGTGGCGCCAGGGGCCGAGCGCCAGGTAGTTCATGCCATTGGTTGCGTCCTTGGCCTCCCAGGCGCGGTAGGCGTGGATGGCGCCGTAGCTGTCCTCCTGGTCCCAGAGACTGCCGATCCACAGGGTCGGCGTCTTGAGGGGCTTGCTCTTGAGGATGGTGTCGAGGGCCTGCTCGCTCCAGAACGCGTCGTAGGCCGGGTGCTGGGTGAGCTTCAGATAGTAGGGGATCTGCTCCAGGCCGGCGGCCTTGCCATAGGCCCCGGTCGAGCCGGCCCGGCGAAAGGTCTCGTAGTCGTCGTAGCCCGGGCGGACGATGTCGCCGCCGGCCCCCTTGGCGGTCATCTGGCTGACGAAGAAGTCGAGGTTCACCTGACGGAAGGCGCCGTTGTGGAACCAGTCGTCGCCGCGCCAGCCGTCGATCATGGCGCTCATCGGGGCGGCGACCTTCAGCGCCGGATGCGGGTCCAGGAGGGCCATGACCACGGTGAAGCCCTCGTAGGAGGAGCCCATCATGCCGACCCGGCCGTTGCTCTGCGGCGTGTTCTTGACCAGCCAGTCGATGGTGTCCCAGGCGTCGGTGACGTGGTCGACGTCGGTGGGGTTGAGGGGGCCGCGCACCGGCCGGGTGACGACATACTCGCCCTCGGAACCGTACTTGCCGCGGATGTCCTGGAAGACGCGGATGTAGCCATCGGCCACGAACACCTCGTCGCCCTGCGGCAGGGTTCCCAACATGCGGCCGCTGGGGCTGCGGGCGGCGCGGCCCGAGGCGTTGTAGGGCGTGCGGGTCAGGAGGATGGGCGCGTCCTTCGCCCCCTTGGGGATGACGATGACGGTGTGAAGTTTCACGCCATCGCGCATGGGGATCATCACCTCGCGCTTGATGTAGTCGTAGCCCTCGGTCGGGGCGGCGAACTTCGGCGCGATGTCAGGGGAGATGGCCGGCAGGGGTTGGGCCGCGGCGGGGAGGCCGAGGGCGAGCAGGGCGACGAGGCCGAGGAGCGAGGGGAACTTCATGCGGGCACTCCCGGCGCCGCGCGCGCCGATGAGCCCTGTTTAGACCCAGATCGGGAGCGACTCCAACCATCGGCCCCGCTGCGACCGGCGGCCCGATGGCCCAAGGCTCAAGGATCGTCTAAGCAAAGCCCATGGCCGACTCCGCCGACATCACCGCCCCGCCCCGGCCCGCCACCGCCCGCTTCGAGCGGCGCAAGGAGGCGGTGCTGGCGGCTGCCATCGAGGTGCTCAACAAGGAGGGCCTCAAGGGCATGACCCTGGCCGGGGTCGCGGCCAAGGTCGACCTGACCACCACCAGCGTCACCTACTATTACCGGCGCAAGGAGCTGCTGGCGGTCGACTGCTTCCTGCACGGCCTGCGGCGGCTGGAGGCGATGGTCGAGACGGCCGGCCGCGAGGATGAGCTGGCCGGGCGGATCGGGGCCCTGCTCGACGAGCACTTGGCGCTGCAGACCCGGGTGCGTAGCCGGACCGAGCCGCCTCTGACGATTTTCAGTGACGTGCGGGCCTTGAGCGACGAGCACCGCGCCCCGGTGGCCGAGGCCTATCGCGCCCTGTTCGACAAGGTGCAGGCGCTGTTCGCGGCGCCCGGCTATTTCCACCTCGACCGGCTCGCCCGGGCGGCCAGGGCCCATATGCTGCTGGAGCAGCTCTATTGGTCGTCGGCCTGGCTGTCGCGCTACGACGTCGAGGACTTCCCCCGCCTGCGGGCGCGGATGTTCGACATCCTGTGCAAGGGGCTGGCGGCGCCGGGCCGGGCCTTCGCCCCGACGCCCCTCGACATCGCCCCGCGCCAGGGCGACGCGGCGACGGAGACCTTCCTGCGGGCCGCCACCCCGCTGATCAACGAGCGCAGCTATCGCGGGGCCTCGGTCAGCGACATCGCCGCGCGGCTGAATCTGACCAAGGGCAGTTTCTACCACCACATGGAAGCCAAGGACGACATCGTGGTCGCCTGCTTCGACCGCACCTTCGAGGTCATCCGCGCCACCCAGGAGGCGGCCCTGGCCGCCGCGCCGGACCAGTGGCAGGCGCTGTCCAGCTCGGTGGCGGCGCTGGTGGCGCGGCAGGCGCAGCCGGATGGCCTGCTGCTGCGGTTCTCGGCCCTCCAGGCCCTGCCCGAGGCGCTGCGGGCCAGCGCCGTCTGGCGGGCCGACCGGGTCAGCCAGCGGTTCGCCTCGATGATCGCCGACGGCGCGGCCGACGGCTCGATCCGGCCGGTCGATCCCTTCCTGGCCGCCCAGATGGTCAGCGCCGCGGTCAACGCCGCCGCCGACCTGATCGCCTGGACCGAGGGCCTGACGCCGGAACTGGTGACCGACATCTATGCCCGGCCGGCGTTGACGGGCCTGCTGGCCTCCTGATTCCTACGCGGAGGACGGGCTTTTCGCGCCCTTGACCGCGACATTTTCAATTTTTCGAATTTCGGGTTTGTCGGCCCGGACTTGCCCTGTATGATCGCTGATAAGGGAGCAGGATCGCCATGAGCATCAGTCTGGACGGCAAGGTCGCGGTGATCACCGGGGCCGCCTCGGGGATCGGGCGGGCCAGTGTCGAGCGGTTCGTCGAGGCCGGGGCCAAGGTGCTGGCGGCCGATATCGACGAGGCTGGCGGCCGGCTGCTGGAGGCGGCCTTCCCCGGCCAGGTCGTCTTCCACAAGTGCGACGTGATGAGCGAGGACGACATCGCGGTGACCATGGAGGTCGCCAGCCAGACCTTCGGCGGCCTCGACATCCTGTTCAACAACGCCGGGGCCGGCGGCTCGCCCACCCCCATCGAGGAGATGACCGGCGAACTGTGGGACTTCAGCCAGGACCTGCTGCTGCGCTCGGTGGCGCTGGGCATGCGTTACGCCATTCCCTTCATGAAGCAGCGCGGCGGCGGGGCCATCGTCAACACCGCCAGCATCGCCGCCCTGCAGTCGGGGATGGGGCCGATCGCCTATTCGGCGGCCAAGGCCGGGGTGCTGCACCTCAGCCGCTGCGCGGCGGCGGAGCTGAGCAAATACAACATCCGGGTCAACGCCATCTGCCCGGGCTTCATCCTGACCAACATCTTCACCCCCGGCGACATCCCCAGCCAGATCAAGTCGGCGGTGCAGCTGACCATGCGCGGCCACGCCCACATGGCCCAGCCGATCAAGCGCCCCGGCGAGGCCGACGACATCGCCCAGGCGGCCCTCTACCTGGCCAGCCCGGCCAGCGGCTTCGTCACCGGCACGCATCTGGTGGTCGACGGCGGCATGACGGTCGGCCCGCGCCACAGCTGGGACCCCGAGGAGCAGGCGCGGCGCCTGGCGGAGCGGGAGAAGCTGTGGGCCGGCGCGGCCGAGCTGGCGACCAACGCTTGACCTGACCCAAGGTCAGACACCGACACTCAGAAGCGAAACGACCAGGAACCTCCCCCAATGGCCGACTCCGCCGAACCGATCGTCACCGACATCGACCCCGTCGCCCTGCGGGCCAAGTACCGCGCCGAGCGCGACAAGCGCCTGCGGGCCGACGGCAACCAGCAGTATGTCGAGGTGGCTGGCGATTATTCCCGCTACCTGGACGATCCCTATGTGGCGCCCGGCTTCAGCCGCGAGCCGCTGACCGATGAGGTCGAGGTGGTGGTGATCGGCGGCGGCTTCGGCGGCCTGCTGGCCGGCGCGCGGCTGCGCGAAGCCGGCATCGACGATGTGCGGATGATCGAGAAGGGCGGCGACTTCGGCGGCACCTGGTACTGGAACCGCTATCCTGGCGCGGCCTGCGATATCGAAAGCTACGTCTACCTGCCGCTGCTGGAAGAGGTCGGCTACATGCCGGTCGAGAAGTACACCCGGGCGCCGGAAATCCTCGACTACTGCCAGCGCATCGCCCGCCACTTCGACCTCTACCGCGACGCCCTGTTCCAGACCGAGGTCAAGGACATGGCCTGGGACGAGGACGCCAGGCGCTGGATCATCCGCACCAACCGCGGCGACGCCATGAAGGCCCGCCATGTGATCATGGCCAACGGCCCGCTGCATCGGCCCAAGCTGCCGGGCATTCCGGGCGTCGACAGCTTCAAGGGCCACACCTTCCACACCAGCCGCTGGGACTATGACTATACGGGCGGCGATCCGATGGGCGGGCTGACCGGCCTGGCCGACAAGCGGGTCGGCATCATCGGCACCGGGGCGACCAGCGTCCAATGCGTGCCGCACCTGGGGGCGCATGCGAAGGAACTGTTCGTCTTCCAGCGCACGCCGTCGTCCATCGACGTGCGCAACAACCGGCCGACCGATCCGGAATGGGCCTCCAGCCTCGAGCCCGGCTGGCAGCAGAAGCGGATGGACAATTTCAACATCCTGGTCAGCGGCGGCTGGCAGAAGGAGGATCTGGTCAACGACGGCTGGACCGACATCATCCGCAACCTCGGCCTGGCCGCCGCGCGCCGCGCCGCCAAGGGCGAGATGGGCCCGGGCGATCCGATGGAGCTGCTACAGCTGGCCGATTTCCAGAAGATGGAATCGATCCGGGCGCGGGTCGACCAGGTGGTGGCCGACAAGCGCAAGGCCGAGGCGCTGAAGCCCTGGTACAACCAGTTCTGCAAGCGGCCCTGTTTCCACGACGAATACCTGGACGCCTTCAACCGGCCGAACGTCCATCTGGTCGACACCGACGGCAAGGGCGTCGACCGGATCACCGAAAAGGGCGTGGTCGTCGATGGCGTCGAGTACGAGCTCGACTGCCTGATCTACGGCACCGGCTTCGAGGTCGGGACCTCCTATGCGCGGCGGGCCGGCTATGAGATCACCGGCCGGGACGGGGTGACCCTGAGCCAGAAGTGGGCCGAGGGGGTGAGCACCCTGCACGGCATGCATTCGGTGGGTTTCCCCAACTGCTACATCTTCGCCAACAGCCAGTCGGGCTTCACGGCCAACTACCCGCACATGCTGAACGAGCAGTCCAAGCATGCGGCCTACATCATCGCGCAGGCCCAGGCGCGGCAGGCGACGGTGGTCGAGGCTGAGCAGCCGGCCGAGGACGCCTGGGTCCAGGAGGTGATCGACAGCGCCATCCAGCGCCAGAAGTTCGCCGAGGAATGTACGCCGGGCTACTACAACAACGAGGGCCAGCCGAGCGCCCTGGCGGCGCGCAACGGGCCATACGGCAAGGGCTCGATGGCCTTCATCGCGCTGCTCGATGCGTGGCGGGAGGACGGGGAGCTGAAGGGGCTCAGCTTGAGCTGACCGGCACGGACGCTTTGACGCCGGCCCCGAACGTACCCTAGGCTACATTGGGGTCTGGTTCGCCGGGGGGTAGAGGATGTTCAGACGGTTCGCGGAAGGCCTCATAGCGGTATCCACGCCTCCGGCTGTCGGCCTTCTGGGTCTGAATCTGTTTGCATGGCTGGGTCAGGCTAAACTGCCCGTGCTATCCCGGGTAATCCCGTCCCTGGAGGTGAACGCCCTCGTCGACGCCTGCGTGGAATTCCTCATCGAGGAAATCACCCGGGATGGAAAGCTCAGGAAATCGATACCCGTCGTCGACGCGGCCTGCCGATGGCTGGAGGCCCATCCGACCTGGGGCCTCGCCATTCTGTTCGCGATTGTGTTCGGCGGTCCGGCGCTGCCGATGGCCCGCGCCGCCCTCAACTGGCTGTTTCCGCAAAGGCCGACCTTCCTCGCCTGGCCGCGGACGAGGGACCCGGGTTCGCCGTGGCGTCGCAGGCCGTTGATCCGCTTCCGGCGAGGCGCCTCGATTCCGCTAGGGCGGACAGAGGAGCAATCGGCGCTGAAGGCCTTCTCCAGGAGCCCGGCCCGGCTGTTCGGAGTCTTTGGCGAAGCGGGTGTAGGCAAGACCAGCCTGGCGGTGGATTGGCTCAAGTCCTTTCCCCGCGGCTGGCATCGCGGCGTGCTCGCCGACGACGTCCCCCTAGACTACAGGTTCGCCAGGCCGGCGGCCATTCTGGTCGGCGACATTGTCGGGCGACCGGATCGCATCGAAGCGCTTGAACGGCTGATCGCCGCCAAGGGGCGCGTCAAGGTCCTCGTCGAGGCTGGCGTCGATTTCGACCACCTGTTCGCCGGCATGAGCGATCAGCAGATCGAGCGACTCGATGCCGTGTTGTTCAAGCGGGAACGCCCCACCAAACCAACGGCGGAGCCCGTCGCCTCGGGAAGCAGGTTTGTGCAGGCTGGACGGGTGGTGCGGGACCGAGAGACCCTCGAAAAGGAAGCGCCGCCAGACAAGTTTCTCTCGATCAAGCCGCTTGAAGACCAGGCGACGCTCGACGCCCTGATCCGCCAGTTCTATCTGCAAGCCAAGCCGCCCCGCGCGCCGCTGTCGCCGGCGCAGCTCGAGGCGGTCCGCGATGCGTCCTGGGGCGTGACCCGCCACCTGCAACAGATGACGATGGAGGCCGCCAGCACCGGTCGCGTCGATCCGGGCCGTGTCGAGCGTGAGATCGCCCGCGAACTGATCAATGACGCTATCCAAGCCTTCGGCGGCGATGGTCTGGCCGTCGTCGCTCTGGCGGCGCTGGCCAGTCCATCCGAGGCCTCCGCTGAAGCCCGGGCGAACGTCGCACCCTCCGCGAAGGACCGGCAGACCCTGGACCGGGTGTTCCGCCACCGCGGCAGCCGGGCAAGCTTTGACCGATCGCCGGTGCTGGAGTCCGGCACGGATCGTCAACGGCTGCGAGCCCGCGAGATCGCCCTCATCGCCTTGAGCCGGATGCAGGCTCCCGACCAGCACAAACTGATCGACGCCATTCTTCAGGTCGAACCGAAAGGCGCCGCCGAAGGTTGCCTGAGAACCGTAGCCGGGCTGCTGAGCGACCATCCCGAAGGCAGGCGAGTGGTCGCCGACCTCCTTTTGGACGGGATCCAGGATCGGCCCCGTTTCGAGGCCGACAGTCACGGCGCGCGTCCCGACAGCGAACGTGAAGTCGTCATCCGGGCCTTGAGCCGGGCCGCCGTCGCCCGGTCGTGGCCGGGCCATCGCGACGCGCTGGACGGCATCTGTAACGTCTTCTCGTCGGTGGCGCCGATCGCGGCCCGACGGTTGACGGCGCCCGATACGCGTCGGCTGGTGGAGAATCTGGCCGACCTTGCTCCAGACTTCAGACTGGCTGCGCAGTTGAAAACCATCGCTGCGGATCCGGAAGGCCCTTGCCGATCGCCCGAGGCGCTTGCGGCCGTCCTGGCGTGTCTCACGCCGACCAACACCGAGCCCCTGGCGTCAAGGTTTGCCGCCCACTTTCGGGCGGAGCCCCCGCTGGACGCCCCTCCGGGCGGACTGGCGGACATGCCGTCGGTCGAAGCGTTTCAGATCATGGACGCCGCTTTCAAGGCCTTTCTGAAGCGTCCACCGCAGGAGGAGATCGAGGCGCTGGCCGCCCGAACCGGACGTCTGGAACCCTTGTTGAGATCGACCTCCACCAGCGCAAGACTCGGCGCGGCGTGGGCCTTGCGATGGCTCCTGAGGGCCGCTGAAGCGACACGGCCTTTGATCTCGCCAGGCGCAGATCTGCTGGCGGCGATCGACGATCTGGCGACGGATGACCGTCAGCCTCCCATTGTCTGGGCCTACGCCGCCTATGTCCAGGTCAAACGGACCATGGGCCCGGTGCTATCCGACATCCTCACCGGTTGGGCGACGGCGGCCGACCAGGGCGAAGTCGCCGCCAGGCCGCCGTTGGCGCCGCTCCTGCCGCCACCGACCGATCAGGCAAAGGCGCTGGACTACGCCGAGCAGCTCGTCGGCGACGCTTCGCAGGGCGAAATCGTCAGGACAGGAGCGGCTCTGCTGTTGCTCTGTCACGGGCGGCTCACCGCCGACGGAGCGTCATGGCTGGCGACGGCGATCGTCCAGGCCGCCGCCGGCGCGCAACGCGACCTCATCGTTATCCGCTTAGCGCAGGCTGGCGGCAAGAACGCCGGCCAAGCCCTCGCCGAGGCCTTCCGCCGCGCGCCCGATACGACCGTCAGAATGGCGGTGTTCCTCGCGCTCGGAACACTGCAGGCCTCCGGCCTGCTGTCAGACGCCGATCTGAGGGCCGCCGACGAGCAGGACGATCTGCCCTATAGATTGGCTGCGCATCGCTGGTCGGGCGCGGCCGGTACACCCATTGTTCCAAGTTCTCGGTTCACCTTCTTCCAAGCCCATATCGCCCGCAGCGGGCACCTCATCCACAAGCTCAAAGCCAAGGATACGACCGGTCGCTGGGCCTACTAT
This sequence comes from Caulobacter sp. GW821-FHT11A05, assembly GCF_058809015.1. Classification (NCBI taxonomy): domain Bacteria; kingdom Pseudomonadati; phylum Pseudomonadota; class Alphaproteobacteria; order Caulobacterales; family Caulobacteraceae; genus Caulobacter; species Caulobacter sp. GW821-FHT11A05. Next base: position 101,567 of record NZ_JBXASF010000006.1, read on the forward strand.
TTCGTCTATGTCCCAGCGCATATGGAAGATGATTTCCTGGCCTCGATCGAAGGCGCCGGCACGATCGACCTGGAGGATTACGGCCGAGTTGTCGCCAGTTGCTACGGCGAGACGCCGACAGAGGAGGTCCGCCTCTACCTCAAAGAGACCTACGGCTTCGACGTCTAGCGTTCGAGCCGGCCTGGTCGTGCAAGCGCCCGCTTGACAGTCTCATACAGTATGCGCCATACACTGTGTGTCACACACTATGTGACGCCAGGGCGAAGCCGTCATGTCCGAGACCGATCTGTTCGAAAGCCTGAAGCTGGAGCTGCGCCGGGGGTCCTTGATCCTGGCGGTCATGGCCCGGCTGAAGACCGAGCAATACGGCTATTCCCTGCGCGTCGCGTTGGCCGGCGACGGGCTGGAGATGGAGGAGAGCACCCTCTATCCCCTGCTGCGGCGGCTGGAGAGCCAAGGCCTGCTCGACAGTGAGTGGCGCGAGGAAGACCGGCGGAAGAAGCGGTTCTACCGCCTCTCGGCGGCCGGCGTGACCATGCTTGAGCGCCTGGCGGCGGAGTGGCGGAACATCTCCGCCTCGCTGGACCGGATGCTCTGAAACCCGACAACAGATTTCTCAAGGAGGGGGCGATGACCCTGCTGGACCAGTATCTCAAGGCCGTGGCGGCACAGCTGCCCAAGGACGTTCGCGACGACATCGTCGCCGAGCTGAAGGACATGATCCTCAACCGCTTCGAAGCCAGGGAGGCCGAGCTTGGCCGCCCCCTGACCGAAGCCGAGCAGGAAGCCATCCTGCGCGAGGTCGGCCACCCGCTGGCCGTCGCCGGCCGCTACCACACCGGGGCCAACCAGGTGGTCGGGCCCGAGCTCTACCCCTACTGGCTGTTCGCCGTGAAGATCGGGCTGGCGGCGCTGGTCTGCATCACCCTGATCGCCACCTTCGTCCAGCTGGCGGTCGGCGAGATCGGCTTTGGCCAGGCCTTCGGCAAGGCCATCGGCAACCTGGTACAGGGCGGCATCAGCCTGATCGGCGTCGCCGCCATCGCCGGCTTCATCATGGAGCGGCAGCCGGAGAAGCCGAAGTTCCTGCGCGAATGGCGGGTCAAGGACCTGCACCTGTTCGAACTGGCGGCCTTCGACACCGAGGCCATCGAGCGCAGCTTCAAGACCAAGAAGAAGGGGCACTACGACTTGACCTGGAAATCGAGTTCTCCGGCCGCCAACGCCTTGGGCGCGGCCATGGGCCTGACCGTGCTGCTGCTGTGGTGGACCGGCGTGCTGCCGATCGCCGACCTGCGTCCCGGCGCGGGCAGCTGGGTCTGGGGCGATGTCGACTACGGCGCCATCCTGACCGACATCGTCGAGATCGGCTTCTGGCCCATCCTGGCCTATCTGGCCGCCCGCATCGGCCTGGAGCTGTTCCGGGCCTGGCGGCCGGGGGCGCGGCGCATGGCGGCCCTGGGCCAGCTGGTTCTGGCCGGGGTGCGGCTGGCGGGCCTGCTGTGGCTGTGGAACGTCTCGCCGCTGTCGCCGGTGATCCACGTCGGGTCGATGCAGGAGCTGGTCGACCGGGCGCAGGACCTCATCCACGGCCACTTCGACCTGGCCGCCCTGCTGACCCTGATCGCCATCGGCATGATGGTCGAGACGGTGGGCAACATCCTGGGCTCGCTCTGGCGGCTGATCACCCCGGCCCGGGAAGAGGCGGTCGTCGCCTAGAGGTCTTCGATCCAGTCGAGCGCGGTCTGGGCGACCCGCTCCCAGCCGGGCTCGGCGATCAGGAAATGGCTCATCCCCGGGAACGCCGCATAGTCGGTCCTGGCGGGTGAGCCTTTCTGTATGCGCCAGGCGGCGCGGGAGAGGTAGGGCGTCACCAGCCGGTCAGCCGAGCCTTCGGTGATCAGGAGCGGGGCCGTGCGGCGGCGGGGATCGACGAAGGTCCCGAGCCAGCTGGCGGCCTGATAGAAGATGCGGCCCGGGGCGGGGATCACATAGCTGTCGTAGGCTTCGTCGGAGAGGGCCCTGGGGGCGCTGCCCGCAAAACGGCGGAACCAGCGCTCGCGGGTGAAGGCGTAGGGACGGTTCCAGCCGTTCGGCCGCGCCAGGATCGGCAGGGCCGCCGACAGGGTCACGGGGCCCGGGACGATGCCGCCAATCAGCACCGGATTGAGCGCCACGCCGGCGACGCCGATCCCGCGGTCGAGCAGCAGCTGGGTGTAGAGGCCGCCGTAGCTGTGGCCAATCAGGATGGGCTGTTCCGGCAGGCTTTCGATGAAGCGCCGCAAGTGGTCGACCACCTTGCCGACCGTCAGGGCGCCAAAGCCGGCCGGCGGGCTGGCGTTGATCTCGGCGGGGGTGAAGCCGCCCAGCAGCGGCCAGGTCGGGGTGTGGACGGTGTAGCCGGCGGCCTCGAAGGGCTGGCGGAACCGGGCCCAGCTGGCCGGGGTCACCCAGGCGCCGTGGATCAGGACGATGGTCTTGCTCATTTCACGCTCCATCATCCCGGCCGGGCGGGCCTCAAGCGACGGCGACCAGGCGGGGCTTGCCGGCTGCCGGCAGCTGTTCCACCGCCCAATCGAGGCAGTAGTCGGCGACGTCTTCCCAGCCGCTCTCGTTGCAGAGGTAGTGGCTGCGTCCGTAGAACTCGTGGAAGGCGGTGGCGCTGGGGGCGCGCTTCTGCTTGGCGTAGTTCTGCTTGACCATCGGGGTCGGCACGGTGCGGTCGTGCTCGGCGGCGATCAGCAGCAGCGGGGCGCGGCCCGGGTTCTTCCAGTTCACCCGGGCGCCGCGGCCGAGCACCACATCGTAGAAGATGCGACCCGGCGAGGGCACGATCTGGGCGTCGTACTCGGCGGCCAGCTGGTTCTCCGGCAGGGTGTTGGCGAACCCCTTGGCGAAGCTCTTGCGGGTGAAGGGCAGGGCCTTGTTCCAGGCGTTCCAGGTGGTGAACACCGGCAGGCTGGTGAGGACGGCGGTCGGATGCACCAGCACCCCGAACGGCGCGCCCGGGTCGATGGCCACGCCGACGGCGCCCAGGCCCCGGTCGAGCAGCAGCTGGACGAACAGGCCGCCGAAGCTGTGGCCCATCAGGATCGGCGCTTCCGGCAGCTTGCGGATTTCGCGCTCATAGTGGTTGACGATGTCCTTGACGCCGAGCTGGCCCATGGCCTTCGGCGGGTTGGCCCGCATCTGCGCCGGCGCGCCCTCATGGGTCGGCCAGGCCGGGGTGACGACGGTGAAGCCCTTGGCTTCGTAGCGGCCGCGGAAGCGGTCCCAGGAGGCGGGGGTCAGCCAGGCGCCGTGGATCAGCATGATGGTCTTGGTCATCGTGGTCTCTCCGGTGGGGCGCTGAGCGCCGTGATGTCCTGGGATTGACGATGCGCCGGTCAGGGAACCGGCGATATTCTACGTGCGGCTGGATGCCTCACACCTTGGTATGCGGTCTCCCCCGCCTCGAGTTCAGCCCTCTCATTCCGACCACCCCGACGAAAGTCGGGGCCCAGTGTCCACAAGCGGGGAAGCGACAGCTCTGATCAGCGCCGGCCTGTCTTCGGGTTTGCCAGCTGGACCCCGACTTTCGTCGGGGCGGTCGGAAACTAGGGGGAGATGGGCAAGGTCACGGTGAAGACCGCACCCACATCCCCGTTGGCCGCCGAGATCCCGCCGCCATAGCTTTCGACGATGGTCTGGCAGATGGGCAGGCCCATGCCCATGCCGCCGTCCTTGGTGGTGTAGAAGCTGGCGAACAGCTTGCCGAGGTCGTCCGGGGCGATGCCGGGGCCAGTGTCGCTGACGGTCAGGCGGACGCCGTCCCCGGTCAGGTCGGTGGCCAGCACGAGCTTGCCCCCCTGTCCCATGGCCTGCAGGGCGTTGACCGCCAGGTTGACGACCACCTGCTGCAGCTGGGTTCGGTCGGCCAGAACGGGCGGCAGGTCTTTGGCGAGGTCGAGGGTCAGGGCCACCTCATGGCTCTGGATCTCGTGGCGCAGGAAGACCATGGCCTCCTCGACCAGGCCGTTCAGCGACAGGGGCGAGGGCTCGGGCGCGCGGCGCATGGCCATGTTGCGGACCCGGCCGATGATCTGGGCGGCGCGGTCGGCGTCGCGGGCGATGCGGGCCACCAGGGTCTTGACCTCCTCGAGGTCGGGTTCGGGCCGGTCCAGCCAGCGCTGGCCGGCGGCGGCGCTGGCGGCGATGGCGGCCAGGGGCTGGTTGACCTCATGGGCGATGGAGGCGGTCAGTTCGCCCAGCATGGAGATGCGGGCGGCATGGGCGAACTCGGCCTGCAGCTGGGCCAGCAGGGCCTCGGCCCGCTTGCGCTCGGAGATGTCGATCACCCCGACCAGCAGGGTGCCCTTGTTCATGGTGTCGGGCGGAAAGCAGGCCGTGAACAGGACATCGATCTCACGGCCATCCATGGCCCGGACCCTGGTCTCGGTCGAATAGTTGGGCTGGCCGGTGACAGCAGCGATGACGCTGGCGGCATAGACGGGCGTGCTGCTCTGCGGCCAGTAGTCCTCGAGATTGACCAGCATCTCGGCGCGGTCGCCACGGCCGAACATGGCCATCACCTGGTCGTTGATATCGACGATGCGCGTGGCGCGCATCATCTCGCGGACGAAGGCCGGATGCTCCTGGAAGTAGGCGGCGAAGTCGGCGACACCCTGTTTGCGCAGGGTCCGCAGCAGGTCGCCGACCGGGAAGAAGTCGAGCTCCCAGAAGGCCACCGACATGGCCTGGAAGATGTTGCGGTAGCGGTGCTCGCTGCGCTTGAGCGCCTCGACCAGCTCTTCGGTGTCGGCCATGGCCCCTCCGTTCGGCTGACGCTAGCTCAGGCGGCCAGCGCCGTCTCCAGGCATGAGACCAGGGCCTCGGCGGCGAACGGTTTTTGCAGAAGACAGACGGCGCCGCTGGCCCGGGCCCGGTCGTGCAGGGCGGTTTCGGTGCGGGCGGTGATCATGATGACCGGGGCGCTGTTGCCGGCGGCGGTGAGCTTGAGCTTCAGGTCGATGCCGCTGGTCCCCGGCATCTGGATGTCGGTGATGATGCAGTCGCAGGCCGCCTCCTCGCCGGCCGCCAGGAAGAGGTCGGCGGAGGCGAAGCTGCTGGCGCGGTAGCCCAGCGAGCGGACGAGCCCGACCAGGGACTCGCGCAGGGACTCGTCGTCCTCGACGATGGCGATCAGCGGCTGTTTCACTCAAGCGGCCTTTGCGACGGCGCTTCACGCGCCTTTTGCTGTTCCCTGCCAGGGGGTTGTCGCATCTGGCGGCCGCGTCAGAAATTATACCTTGGTGTCAGGCGGTTTGACGCAGGCCCAGCGTCTCCGCCATCCGCACCAGATCGGCCAGGGAGCGGGCCTGCATCTTCCGCATGGCCGAGCCCCGGTGGATCTTCACGGTGATCTCCGAGAGGTTCAGGTCGCCGGCCACCTGCTTGTTCAGCTTGCCGACGGTGACCAGGGCCATGACCTGCTGCTCGCGCGGCGAGAGGGTGGCGAAGAGGTCGCGGACACGGCCCACTTCACCCTCGGCGGCGCGGCGCGCACCGTCGCGGGCGATGCCGGCGGCGACGGCGTCGAGCATGTCCTGGTCGCGGAAGGGCTTGGGCAGGAAGTCGATGGCCCCGGCCTTCATGCCGCGCACGCTCATCGGGATATCGCCATGGCCGGTCATCAGCACGACGGGCAGACGGACGCCAAGATCGGCAAGCTGGCCCTGGAAGTCGAGGCCGCTCTGGCCCGGCAGGCGGACGTCGAGGACCAGGCAGCCGGGGGCGTCCGGAAGGTCGGCGCCCAGGAAGTCGGCGGCCGAACCATAGGTGCGGCTTTCCAGCCCGACCGAGCGAAACAGGCTGCCCAGCGAAGCCGCCAGGGAGGCGTCGTCATCGACGATATGAACGATGGCCTGGGGCATGGGCGCTCAAGGAAACGGCCGATCCGGGCAGAATGCCACACCAAAACGGGGAGGCCCACCATACGAAGATATGACGCGGAAAACCGCCTGTCTGATCGCCCCGCCCCTTTCGCCGGGGCAAGGTATTCCCATATCAGTTTTCAAAGGAGACTGACTATGACGAAGACCCTGATCACCGGTGCCTCCAGCGGCATCGGCGCAACCTATGCCGACCGCCTGAGCGCCGCCGGCCACGACCTGGTGCTGGTGGCCCGCGACCTGAAGAAGCTCGAGGCCCTGGCCGAGAAGCTGAGCGCCCGGGACGGGACGACCGTCCAGGTGTTTCCAGCCGACCTCGGCTCGCCGGCCGACCTGCATGCGGTCGAGCGGCGCATCCACAACGACCATGACATCGACGGCCTGATCAACAACGCCGGCATCTCGATCGGCGGGAGCTTCGAGACCCACGACCCCGAGCGGATCGAGGACCTGATCGATCTCAACATCACCGCCGTCACCCGCCTGGCCGCCGCCGCGGCCGCCGCCTTCTCCGCCAAGGGCGCCGGGACCATCATCAATATCGGCTCGGTCACCGCCCTGATCCCTGAGCGGTTCGAGCCCACCTACCTGGCCAGCAAGGCCTATGTGCTGGCCTTGAGCCAAGCCCTCAGCGCCCAGCTGGCCGACAAGGGCGTCCGCGTCCAGGCCGTGCTGCCGGGCGCCACCCGCACCGACATCTGGGCCAAGAGCGGCGTCGACGTCGACAGCCTGCCGGCCGGCATGGTGATGGGCGTCGAGGACATGGTCGACGCGGCCCTGGCCGGCCTCGCCCAGGGCGAGACGGTGACCATCCCCGCCCTGCCCGACGCCGCCGACTGGCAGGCGCTGGAAACCGCTCGCCTGGGCCTCGCCCCTAACCTGTCCCTCGACCGGTCGGCGGCGCGCTACGGCGTCCGTCCCGCCGTCGCCGCCTAAGGAGCGCCTCATGACCCGCGCCGTTCTCGCCACCTACGCCCGCACGCCCTTCCACTTCGCCCGCAAGGGGGCGCTGGCCGGGGTGCGGCCCGACGATCTGGCCGCCGCCGCCATCAAGGCGGTGGTGGAGCGCAGCGGCATCGATCCGGCGACGCTGGACGATGTGCTGCTCGGCTGCGCCTATCCGGAAGCCGCGCAGGGTAACAACATCGCCCGGCTGGCCAGCCTGCTGGCCGGGCTGCCGATCGAGGTCCCCGGCATGACGGTCAATCGCTTCTGCGGCTCGTCGATGTCGGCCATCCACATCGCTGCCGGCCAGATCGCCCTGGGGGCCGGCGAGGCCTTCCTGGTGGGCGGGGTGGAGTCGATGACCATGGTGCCGCAGGGCGGTTTCAACTTCTCGCCCAATCCAAAGTTCAAGGGCGTCAGCCCGGACAGCGAAGAGATCGGCATCGAGGCCTACATCACCATGGGCGAGACGGCCGAGAACGTGGCGGCGCTCTACCATGTCAGCCGCGAGGACCAGGAGAAGCTGGCCTTCGCCTCGCAACAGAAGGCGTATGCGGCGCAAGTCGCCGGCCGGCTGAAGGACGAGATCGTGCCCATTGTCCTGGCCGACGGCACGGTGATCGACACCGACGGCTGCCTGCGCCCGCAGACGACGCTGGAAGGGCTGGCCGGCCTCAAGCCCGCCTTCCGGCCCGACGGCTCGGTCACCGCCGGCACGGCCTCGCCGCTGACCGACGGCGCCTCGGCGGTGCTGGTGGTCAGCGAGGACTACGCCCTGCGCAACAACCTCGAGGTCCTGGCCGCCATCCGCTCGGTCTCGGCCGCCGGCTGTCCGCCCGAACTGATGGGCATCGGCCCCGTGCCGGCGACCCGCAAGGCCCTGGCCCGGGCCGGCCTGAGCATCGAGGACATCGGCGTCGTCGAGATCAACGAGGCCTTCGGCAGCCAGGCGGTGGCCTGCATCCGCGAACTGGGCATCGACGAGGCCACCGTCAACATCGACGGCGGCGGCATCGCCATCGGCCACCCGTTGGGCGCCACCGGCGCGCGGATCACCGCCAAGGCGGCGCAGATCATGAAGCGGGAGGGCAAACGCTACGCCCTCTCGACCCAGTGCATCGGCGGCGGCCAGGGCGTGGCGACGGTGCTGGAGGCGGTCTGACCGCTTCGGTCCGGGCGGCTTGTCGAAGCGATGCCATTGTAGCACGGTCTCGACCGCCGTCCGGATTATTTCGTGTTATTTTTCAACGCCATAAGACCGCCCTGGTGTCCGCCTGAAGCGCCTTTTCCGCCCTGTCCGGACCTACCGGGCAACCACCCGGGAACCACCCCGTAGCCGCCGGACGTCGGGGTCAGGACGCTGGAGCTGTTCGTCAGAGGGTTCGACGGCGCGGATGCGTTTCCAATACGGGGTATGTGGGAACCTACGTATCCGCCGGCCGGGTCGGTCGGCAGTCACGCCCCTGCTTGTGGGTTCGCCTCGGGGCGCCCTTCTCCCCTTGTGGGAGAAGGTGGCGCGAAGCGCCGGATGAGGGGTCGCACCGGCTTTCGACACAGCCGGTCGCAACCGCCTCATCGCAGCTGACAGACCTATCGACCCCTCATCCGCCCCCTTCGGGGGCACCTTCTCCCACAAGGGGAGAAGGGAGACCGGAGGCGAAGCCTTCAGGCGACGCGTCCCTACTTCGCGCCCGCCACGTAGCGGTCGATCACCGTTCCCAGCACGGTCAGCGGCGTGCCGCCGGTGGCGACCACCGTGTCGTTGAAGTCGCGCAGGTCGAACTTGGCGCCCAGGGCCGCCTTGGCCTTTTCGCGCAGGCGGACGATCTCGGTGTGGCCGACCTTGTAGCCGCAGGCCTGGCCGGGGCTGGCGCAGTAGCGGTCGACCTCGCTGGTGATCGCCCCGGTCGAGCGGCCGGTGGCCTGGGTCATCCAGGCGATGGCCTGTTCCCGGGTCCAGCGCTTGGCGTGCAGGCCGGTGTCGACCACCAGCCGGGCGGCGCGGAACCGCTGGGCCTGCAGGTAGCCGACGCGGCCGAGCGCATCGCCCTTGTACATCCCGACCTCGTCGGCCAGCTGTTCGGCATACAGGGCCCAGCCCTCGATGAAGGCGTTGAAGCCGATGAGCGAGCTGATCGGGTGGATCAGGTCGTGCTTCTCCGAGAGATAGGCGCCCTGCCAGGCGTGCCCCGGGAGGGCTTCGTGCATGGTCAGGCTGTTGAGGGAATAGCGCGGCCAGTTGCCGGTGTCCTTGAGGTTCACATAGTAGATGGCCGGCCGCGAACCATCGAGCGAGGCGAAGTTCATGTAGCCCAGCGAGGCCCCGTCCTGGATGTCCTTGGGCACCGCCTTGACCTCGACCGGCGCCTTGAGGCCGAGCTTGGACAGTTCGGCCATATGCGGCCGGATCTTGGCGATACAGTCGTTCAGATAGGCGATCAGCTCGGCCCGGCCGGCGTCGGTGTTGGCGTAGAGTTGCTTGGGGTCCTTGGTCAGGGCCCCGACCCGCTCGCCGACCGTGCCGGTGGTGTAGCCTTCGCCCTTCAGCAGAGCGTCCATCGCCGCGTCGATCGCCTTGCCCTGTTCGAGACCCATCTGGTGGATCTCCTCGGCGGTCATGGTGGTGGTGGTGCCCTCCTTCAGGCCCCAGGCGTAATAGGCCTCGCCCTGCGGCAGCTTCCAGACGCCGGCGTCGGAATTGGCCGTCTTCTGGGCCGCCTCGACGGCGGCGATCTGGCGGTCGATGGCCGGGAAGATCTTGTCGCTGACCAGGGTGGTGACCGGGGCGGCGAAATCGCCGGCGACGCCCGCGGCCTTGGCGCGGTCGACCACCGATTTGACCAGACCCGTCTCGCCGGCCTTCTGGGCGCGGAAGCCCTTCAGCTGGCCCAGCAGATTGGGGAGGATGAAGTTGGGCGGCGTGACGCCGGCGGCGACGTCGGCCTTGAAGCGCTCGGTCTCCTGGTCGATGACCCCGGCCAGGGCTTCGGCGCGGGCGATATAGGCGTCGACGTCCGACCTGGCCTTGATCAGGTGCTGGGAATTGAGGAATTCCGGGATGAAGCCGACCACGCCGTTCTGCTGGCTGATCACATAGGGATTGGCGACGTCGCCGCCGTAGGAGAAGGCGCCGCCCTCGGCGCCCAGCTCCTGGGCGGTCAGCACCGTGTCGTAGAGGGTGGTGTCGCGCTCATCGAGGCTCTTGCGGTCGATCTCCTTCAGGCGCGCGGCCCGGCTCCTGTAGTCTTCGAGGGTCTTGCGGCGGCCGGCGGTGGAGGCGTCGGACAGCTTGCTCTTGAGGCCGGCCAGGGCGTCCTTGTCGAGGCCCAGCGAGGTGGCCGTCTCCGGCGACGCGACGAGCATCTCGTTCACGAAGGCGTCGAGCAGCGTGGCCAGCTTGGCGTTGGCGACCGGGCCTTTGGCGGCGGCCGGCGCGCAAGCGGCGAGCGGAAGACCGGCGACCGCGCCGACGGCGGCGGCGCCCAGAAGAAGCTGGCGACGATTGGCATGCATGGGGACTCTCCAGGAGCAGGGCGGCCGCCTCTTCGGGCTGTCCGCGATCGGCGGCGACTATTGGCCGGGGCCGGACAGGCGTCGAGTGTCTTTTCTGTAAGGGAACGCTCCGCCGTCGAAAGAGGGGACACATTGGATTTGGCACGCCAAATCCAATGTGTCCCCGCTGCGCTCTTCCCTCGCCGGGCGATGGCGATTGACTCCCGCGGCCTCAGGTTAACCAATCGCCGCGGGGATCTGCAGGGGCGTTTCATCATGGCCATTCATCGGCGCGCCGCCTTGGCGGGTCTCGCGGGGGCGGCCCTGGCCGGGGTGGACCTGTCGATGGCCCAGACTCCGCGCGTGCGGCGGCCGGTCTCCAGCCTGACCGCCAGCGACCCCGACCTGGTCGCCCTGCGCCGGGCCATTCCGCTGATGAAGTCGTCGGGGGTCTGGGAGCAGCAGATCGCCCTGCACGCCGACATGCGCCAGCGCCACCATTCCTCCTGGCGCTTCCTGCCCTGGCACCGGCTGCAGCTGGTCTGGTTCGAGCGGCAGGTGGCACGGTTCAGCGGCCGGGCCAATTTCGCCCTGCCCTACTGGGATTGGGACGACGACCGTATCCCGGCCATCATGTCGAGCGATCCGGTGTTCTCGATGCCCAATCGCCTGGCCAGCCCCTCGGAGTCGCTGAAGGCCTTCATGCGCCGCAACGGCCAGACCTTCCGGGGCCGGATCACCGACGATTTCTCGACCTTCTTCGGCCGGGCCCGCAACGTCGGCACGCCGGCCCAGGGCGGCTATTCCGGCTCCGCCGAATGGAGCGGCCACAACATGATCCACGGCTTCGTCGGCGGTGACATGGGCCGCCTCGACCGCTCGCCGAACGATCCCTTGTTCTGGATGCACCACGCCAACATCGACCGCATCTGGACCCTCTGGCACGTTCGCAACAGCGACGGCCTCTACCCCAAGCCCTGGCGCGACGAGCTGTTCAGCGGCTTTATCGACACCCGCGGACGGCTGGCGCCGACCGTCGACGCGGCCTCGACGATGCGGACCACGAACTTCGGCTACGACTATCCGTTCGATACGACGCCGCCGATCGTCTTCGCCGCCGGGCCGATGCGGAAGATGCAGTTGAAGACCGTCAACCTGTCCGGCGACATCCTCTCGCCCCAGAAGGCCCTGGTCACCGTCCCGGCCGAGGCGCTGGGGGCCAGCAAGGCCGAGGCGACCGGCTTCCTCGAGGTCAAGCCCGATCCGGACGCGTCTTCCGTCGTCCGCATCCGCGCCCTGGCCGACGGGCAGGAGGTCCACCAGGAGTCGGTCTTCCTGGTGCCGTCAGGGGCCTGCGAGTCGCGCCAGGGGCTGCGGGTCAATCTCGACGGGGCCTGGAACGGCGAGGCGCGAACCAGCCGCACCCTGGAGATCACCGTCACACCGCTGGAGGGCCGGGGGACGGCGACGACGACGGCGCTGCTGTCCTTCATCCTCGACGCCGAACTGGCCTGGCTGGAGTAGGCCGCTGTATTCGCCCCAAATCGGGCGGCGCCACCCTGCCTGAATTCAACCAAGTCGAAGCCTCGGCGAGCATCGATGCCGGCTTTGCCCCCATCCGCGAGAATTAAATCCCGGAATACTCCCCCACTACGGGAATAACGCTGTTTCCTCTTGGCGAAGTTCCCGGCCGGCATATGGTTAATACGGGCTAGGGAACGGGGTTGAACCACCATGAGTAGATCGAAGCTTTGGGGAAGCGCGGCGCTGGGCGCGGTGCTGCTGACGATGTCCGCCGGGAGTGCGCTGGCCGGAGCGCCGGGCGGCGACTTCCCGCCGAACGCGGTGCCGGGCAAGTGCTATGAGAAGGTGCTGATCCCGCCGTCCTACGAAAGCTACACCGAGCAGATCATCGACCGGCCCGGCCGGGTCGAAACCCGCGTCATCCCCGCCGTCTATGGCGAGGAAGTCCAGTCGGTGCTGGTTCGCGAGGAGCGGACCGAATACATCACCGTGCCGGCCACCTATCGCACGGTGACCGAGACGGTGATCCTCAAGGCCGCCAGCGTGCGCACCGAAACCGTGCCGGCCACCTATGAGACCATCACCGAGCGGGTTCTGGTTCGCGAGGCCCACTATGAGTGGCGCCGCGGCGTACCCAAGGCTCAGCAGCCGACCGATCCCAACCACTACAAGGTGTTGTCGACCGGCGAGGTGCTCTGTCTGGTCGAGGTGCCGGCCGAGTATTCCACCGTCACCCGCCAGGTGCTGCGCACCCCGGAACGCACGGTGCAGATCCAGGTCCCGGCCGAGACCCAGGTGGTCACCCGCCAGGTCATCGACCAGGCCGCCCGGGTCGAAAAGCGCGTCATCCCGGCCGAGTATCGCTCGGTCCGTGTCCGCGTGGTGATCACCCAGGAGCGGGTCGAGACCTACACCATCCCGGCCACCTACAAGACGGTGACCAAGTCGCGGATGGTGACCGACACCAGCTTCCAGTGGCGCGAGATCATCTGCGCCGACAAGGCCAGCTATTCGACGCCTCCGCCGCCTCCCCCGCCGCCGGCCGGCGGCGGCTACGGCAAGGATTGCGTCGACAGCTGCTCGGGGCCCGCCGCCCCGGCCGGAATGTACGGCGCGACAGGCCCGCGTCCCTATGTCGACAGCGGCCCGCAGCAGGTGCGGGTGACCCCGCAGCTGGTGCGTGACATGCAGTCGGCGCTGGGCCTGCGCGGTTACTACACCGGCCAGCGCGACGGGGTGTTCAATGCCAAGACGCAGGCGGCGCTGAGCCGCTTCCAGACCGACCGCCGCCTGCCCGGCGGGGTGACCAGCGAGACCCTGCTGGCGCTCGGGGTCGGCCAGCCCTAGCGGCCTGCAATCTTTCCTTCTGCGAACCGGCGGCCAGACTTAAACGTTTGGCCGCCGAGTTTGTTTTGGGAACCCGCCATGCCGCTCAAGGACGCCTATCCGCTGTACCTGGCCAACGAGGCCGTGGCGCCAAACCAGGACCTGGAGGTCACCGACAAGTACACAGGCAAGGTCGCCACCCGCGTCGCCCTGGCCACGCCCGACATCATCGACCAGGCCATCGCTGCCGCCGTGAAGGCGGCCGAACCGATGGCTCGGATGGCGGCCTATGAGCGGCAGGCGGTGCTGGCCCATTGCGTGACCCGCTTCACCGAGCGGCAGGAGGAGCTGGCGGACGCCCTGTGCGTCGAGGCCGGCAAGCCGATCCGCGACAGCCGGGGCGAGGTCACCCGTCTGATCGACACCTTCCGCATCGCCGCCGAGGAGAGCGTGCGGATGACCGGCGAGGTGCAGCCGCTGGACATCTCGGCCCGGGCCAAGGGCTATCAGGGCCTGTGGAAGCGGGTTCCGATCGGGCCCTGCAGCTTCATCTCGCCGTTCAACTTCCCGCTCAACCTGGCGGCCCACAAGATCGCCCCGGCCATCGCCGTCGGCTGCCCGTTCGTGATGAAGCCGGCCAGCCGCACGCCGCTGGGGGCGCTGATCATCGGCGAGGTGCTGGCCGAGACGGGTCTGCCGAAGGGGGCCTTCTCCATCCTGCCGACGACGCGGGACGGCGCCGACCTGTTCACCACCGACGAGCGGTTGAAGCTGCTGAGCTTTACCGGCTCGCCCGACGTCGGTTGGGCGCTGAAGGCCAGGGCCGGCAAGAAGAAGGTGGTGCTGGAGCTGGGCGGCAACGCAGGCGTCATCGTCGACGAGGGCTCCGACCTGGAGGACGCCGCGACCCGGATCATCTTCGGGGCCTTCTACCAGTCGGGCCAGAGCTGCATCGGGGTGCAGCGGATCATCGTCCACGAGAGCCTGTACGAGCCGCTGAAGGGCATCCTGGTGGCCAGGACGAAGGCCCTGGTGGCCGGCGACCCGCGCGAGGAGGCCACCTTCATCGGGCCGATGATCGACGTTGGAGAGGCGACGCGGCTGGAGGGCTGGATCGCCGAGGCGGTGGCGGCGGGGGCCACCCTGCTGTGCGGCGGCGGTCGCGACGGGGCGATGCTGGACGCCACCCTGCTGGAGGACGTGCCGCGCGGGCTGAAGCTGCGCGACGAGGAGGCCTTCGGGCCGGTCGCCATCCTGTCGAGATTCAGCGACTTCAAGGCGGCCCTGGCCGAGGTCAACGACAGCCGCTTCGGCCTGCAGGCGGGCGTCTTCACCCGTGACATCCACAGGGCCATGGCCGCCTGGGACGAGCTGGAGGTCGGCGGCGTCCTGATCAACGACGTGCCCAGCTACCGGGTCGACAACATGCCCTACGGCGGGGTGAAGGACAGCGGGCTGGGGCGCGAAGGCGTGCGGTTCGCGATGGAGGACATGACGGAGATCCGGAACCTGGTGATCCGGCGGGCGGCGATCTAGCGCCCTCCCTCCCCGAATGGGGAGGGCAGACGCGCGGTTACGCGCGTCGGGTGGGGAAGTCGGTCACTGAATTTCGAGATTGCGCACTGAGAAGCCGAGCGGGCGAGTGGCGGTGACCCACTGCCCCACCCGGCGCGCAACGCGCGCCTGCCCTCCCCATTCGGGGAGGGAGGTTACCGCGCCCAGCCTTTGGCCGGCGGGGTCGGCAGCTTCGATTCCGGGATCAGCGTCCGCATCCGCCGGGCGAAGCTCTTCAGCGCCACCTCGTTCTCGCTGAGCGGGCCCATGGCGTAGCTCGACGAGCCCATGCCGGCCTGCACCCGCTCGATCAGCGCCTTGTCCTCGATGTTGACCACGCGGTTGATCCGCCAGTTGAGATAGCGCGCCGCCTTCATTTCCCGCCGCTCGTCGGGCAGGACGTAGGCGATCTCGCGCAGCACCGTCCTGGTCGGCGACACGGGCAGGAACTGCATGAAGTCGATCTGGTCGGGATAGACGTCGAAGGCGACGTTCGGCCAGAGCTTGAAATAGGTCCACAGGCGCTTTCGATCCGTGGGCAGATGATCCACCTCCGGCAGGAACCGCTGGTACATCCGCTCCGACCAGTTGTCGGAGGGGCTTGTCCGCAAGGCGCCCCACATCTTGTCGGTCCAGGGCCCGGCCTCCAGGCCGTAGCCGACGCCGAACAGCCGGGTCAGGCCGGGGTGGGCGACGGTGATGTGCAGGCTGTCGCTGTAGTTGTCGGAGACGTTCTTCCAGTTGACGTCCCGCTCGCGCAGGGTGACGCGGCCGAGCGGCTGTAGCTCCTCCATGCGGTAGTGTTCGAGCTCGAAATAATAGTCGCCGAGCATCTCCTTGACGCTGGGCAGGCCGCCTTGCAGCCGCACGAAGACGAAGCCCAGGCAGATCTCGTGTTCGACGGGGACGAGGTTGTGGGCCGCCCGGTCGAAGTCGCCGAAGGCCTTGGCGTGCGGCACGCCGGCGAGGCGCCCGCGCAGGTCGTAGCTCCAGGCGTGGTAGGGGCAGGTCATGCGGACGCCGCAGTTGCCGCTCGGCCCGTCGACCACCCGCGAGGCGCGGTGGCGGCAGACGTTGTGGAAGGCCCGGACCTTGTCGTCGTCGCCACGCACGACGACCAGGCTCTCGCCGAGAAAGTCGAGGGTGTGGAAATCACCGGCCTCGGGGATATCCGACAGGTGGCAGACGACCTGCCAGCTGGTGCGGAAAACCGCCGCCTTCTCGGCCTCGAAGAAGTCGGCGTCGTGATAGATCCAACCGGGCAGGCCGAGGTTGGCGAGGTCCGGGTCGGTGTTCGGATGCAGGGGCTGGGCGGCGCTCATGGCGGCAGTCTAGCGAGTTCGGCGGCGTTTCTCTACGCCCCCGGAACCTTCAGCCCCCGCGCCGCCTCGCTGATCCGCGCCTGTTCGGCCGGTGAGTCCGCGAACGCCGCCCGGCCCTGTTTCAGCGCCCGCGCCGCCGCCGCCGGTTCGCCCAGCACCATGCGGGCCTTCATCAGCCTGACCCAGCCTTCGGCGTCGCGGGGCTGTTCCTGCAGGCGGCCTTCGAGGCCCTCGACCATGCCGCGGATCATCTGCTGCTGGTCGTCCGGGGCCAGGGTCTGGGCGGCGGCGATGTCGGCGGGGGTCGGGCCGCGGGGCGCGGAGCCGCCGCTGGCGGGCTTCAGCTTGCCGGTCAGGTCGATGCCGCGCTCGCGGGCCAGGTCCTCGACGAAGCGGCGGACCTCGCCGGCCCAGGGGGCGCCGTCGGGGGCGGAATTGATCAGGGCGATCCAGTCGGCCATGGCCCCATCGCGGTCGCCGGCCTGGTCCTTCTCGACGGCCAGGAAGTAGCGGGCGCGGGGATCGTTCGGGTCGAGCTTCAACGCCTGGCGGAAGGCGGCGGAGGCGGCCGGGGTCATCTGGCCCTGGGCGGCCTGGACGAGGGACTCGCCCTGGGCCGAGCGGTGCTCGGGGTTGGCCGGATCGCGCGCGGCGGCCTTGTCGTAGGCCTCGGCGGACTCGCTGAACTGGCCGGTCTGGAAGTAGGACCAGCCGAGCATGCGCCAGCCCTCGGCGTCGGCGGGATTGCGCGCCACCTGGGCCTGCAGCTGGGCGATCATGGCTGGCAGGTCGCCGCCGGGGTGGCCCTCCGGCAGGGCGGCCGAGCCCTCCGGGACCCCTCCTTCGCGGGTTTGGGCGGCGGCGGCGTTGGCGGAGGGAAGGTCCGGCTTGCCCATCACCGCATAGAGGCCGGTCGCGCCCAGCGCCACCACGGCCGCCAGCCCGAGCGCGAGGTAGAGGAGGCCCTTCTCGCCGAGCGGCCGGGCCGGCGCCTCGGGTCCCTTGGCCTCGGCCAGCATGCGCCGCTCGATCTCCAGTTTCAGGCGGGCGGCCTCGTCGGGAGTCACGGTTCCGGCGGCGGCCTGGGCCGCCAGTTCGGCCAGCTGGTCGGCGAGGATGCCGGTCGGCGTCGCGGCGACGTCCTTCGCGGGGCGCGGACGGGCCAGCGGAATGACCAGGCCGACCACGGCCAGCGCCACCAGCAGGGTGAGGACCATCCAGAGGATCATGATTTCTCACTCAGCAGGGCCTGGAGCCGGGCCTGTTCGTCGGCGTCGAGCGGCTGGGGCGCGGCGACCGCGCGGCCGCGCCAGTAGCGCCAGAGGCCAAAGCCGCCGCCGAGCAGCAGCAGGACCGGGCCGAACCAGAGCAGCAGGGTGGCGGCCGTCATCGGCGGTTTCAGCAGCACGAAGTCGCCATAGCGCTGGACGAGGTAGGCCTTGGCCTGGTCGTCGGTGTCGCCGGCGACGAGGCGCTCGCGCAGGATGGCGCGCAGGTCGGCGGCCAGGGGGGCGTCGGAGTCGTCGATGGTCTGGTTCTGGCAGACCACGCAGCGCAGCTCCTGGCTCAGATGCCGGGCGCGGGCCTCCAGCACCGGGTCCTTCAGCTGCTCCTCGGGGAGGACGGCGAGGGCGGGACCGGCGGCGAAGGTCAGGGCCAGGATGAGGAGCAGCAGACGTTTCACGATTCCGCCTCCAGCTTGTCGAGCAGCGGCTTGAGCGTGCCGGTCCAGACCTGCGCGTCGATCGGGCCGACGTGGCGATAGCGGACCACCCCCTTGGCGTCGATGACGAAGGTTTCCGGGGCGCCGGTGACGCCCAGGTCGACGCCGGTGCGGCCGGTGGGGTCATAGCCAACGCGGTCGTAGGGATCGCCGAACTGCAGCAGCCAGCGGGCCCCGGCGTCGCCCTTGTCCTTCCAGTTGAGGCCGTGCAGCGGCACGCCCTGCGCCCGCAGCCGCATCAGGAAGGGGTGCTCGACGCGGCAGGAGACGCACCAGCTGGCGAAGACGTTGATCAGGCCGGGCCGGCCCTGGAAGTCGCGCGAGGCCAGGCCCTTGCCGCCGGTCTTGCCGCGCATGTCGGGCAGGTCGAAGGCGGGCAGCGGCTTGCCGATCAGCATCGAGGGCAGGATCTTCGGATCGCGCCCCAGGCCGAAGGCCAGCACCCCGGCGATGGCCAGGAAAACCAGCACCGGGACGATGAAGACCAGCCGCCTCACGCCGCCGCTCCCGCCGTCTTCAGACGTGAAGGCTGCGGCGCGCCGAGCCGCAGGCGGCGGTCGCTGAGCGACACCAGGCCGCCCAGCGCCATCAACACCGCCCCGCCCCAGATCCAGCCGACGAAGGGATGGCTCCACAGGCGGATGACCGCCTTGCCCGCCTCGTCCCGCTCGCCGACCGAGATGTAGAGATTGCCGATCAGGGAGGGGCCGATGGCCGCCTCGATGGTCTGGCTCTGGCTGGAGGGGTAGAAGCGCCGCTCCGAGGTCAGCACCTTCGGCCCCCGGCCGCCGACGATGCGGAACACGCCGCGATCGGCCTGGTAGTTGGGGCCGACGACCTGGCCCAGGCTCTCCAGGACGACGGTGCGGCCGGCGAACTCCACCTGGTCGCCGGCCCCCATCCGCAGCACCTTGCTGGCCTCGAAGCCGCCCATGGCGGTGACCCCGACGCAGGTGACGCCCAGGCCCGCATGGGCCAGGGCCACGGCCCAGAGGGCGACCGGGGTGGTGCGGACCAGGACCCAGCTGCCGGCCAGGGTCTTCGATCCGAGGCCCCAGCGACGGACGAGGACCAGGCCGCCGGCCGCCATCAGCCAGACCCCGAGCGCGATGCCGAAGGCGGCCAGGGTCTTGCCCAGGCCAAAAGCGAAGGCCCCGACGACCAGGGCGAGAACGAACAGCCCGAGCGGCCAGCGCAGGCGGCCGAGCAACGCGCCCATCTGGTCCCGCTTCCAGTGCATCATCGGCCCGAAGCCGACGAAGCAGAGCAGCAGGGCCAGCAGCACCCCGCAGATCAGGTTGAAGAAGGGCGGCCCGACGCTGATCGCGCCATAGCCCATCAGGTCGTAGAACACCGGATAGAAGGTGCCGACGAAGACCGCGAAGGTGACCACGACGAGGATCAGATTGTTGACCGTCATCGCCGATTCCTTCGACACCACGCCGAAGGAAGCCCCCGTCCGCATGGCCGGGGCCCGCCAGGCGTAGAGGCCGAGCGCCGTCCCCGTCGCCGCCACGCAGAAGGCCAGGACATAGGCGCCCCGGGCGCTGTCGACCGCGAAGGCGTGGACGCTGTTGAGGATGCCCGAGCGGACCAGGAAGGTGCCGATCAGGCTGAGCGAGAAGGTCAGGATGGCCAGCAGCAGGGTCCAGCTGATCAGGGCCCCGCGCTTTTCCAGCACCTGAGCGCTGTGCAGCAGGGCCGTGCCCATCAGCCAGGGCATCAGGGAAGCGTTCTCCACCGGGTCCCAGAACCACCAGCCGCCCCAGCCCAGCTCGTAGTAGGCCCAGTGGCTGCCGAGCGCGATGCCAAGGGTCAGGGCCGTCCAGGCGAACAGCACCCAGGGCCGCACCCACCGCGCCCAGGCCGCATCGACCCGGCCCTCGATCAGGGCGGCGACGGCGAAAGCGAAGGCGACGCTGAAGCCGACGTAGCCGAGGTAGAGCAGCGGCGGGTGGCTGATCAGCCCGGGGTCCTGCAGCAGGGGATTGAGCTCGGTCCCTTCGGTTGGGGCCGGGAACAGCCGGGTGAAGGGATTGGAGGTGAACAGCGAAAAACCGAGGAAGGCGGCGCCCAGCAGCCCCTGCACGCCGAGCACCCGGGCCAGGAAGGTCGCCCTGAGCGTGCGGCCGAACACGGCCAGCGCCCCGCCATGCAGCGCCAGGATCAGGATCCACAGCACCATCGAGCCCTCATGGCTGCCCCACGCAGCGGCCAGGCGGTAGGCCAGCGGCTGGGTCGTATGGCTGTGGCGGGCGACCAGCTCGACCGAGAAATCGAGCGTCGCATAGCCCCAGGCGATGGCCCCGAAGGCGATGACGACGAACAACAGCTGCAGCAGGGCGGCCATGCGGCCCAGCCCCATCAGGGCGTCATCGCGGCGGTGGGCGCCCCACATGGCGACGGCCGTCTGCACCAGCGCCAGAACGAAGGCGAGGATCAGGGCGAACTGGCCGATTTCGGCGCTCATGGTCCCCCCACACGCTCCCCATCCACGCGATATACGTTAGTCGCAATCGGCTGTACTGGTAAAGCA
Source organism: Caulobacter sp. GW821-FHT11A05 (assembly GCF_058809015.1). NCBI lineage: Bacteria > Pseudomonadati > Pseudomonadota > Alphaproteobacteria > Caulobacterales > Caulobacteraceae > Caulobacter > Caulobacter sp. GW821-FHT11A05. The sequence continues at coordinate 121,919 of NZ_JBXASF010000006.1, forward strand.
ATCCGGGGGCGGCAGGGGGCCGTATCCCGAGGGGTAGCCGGGTCTTTCGGCAAACGGGGCAAACGATGGAGGGAGTCTACAGGGTTGCGATCCTGGGCTCGGGGCCGGCCGGCCTCAGCGCCGCCGCGCGCGCCGCCCGCCGGGGGATGAGTCACGTCCTCCTGGAGAAGACCGACCGCCTCTCCGACACCATCTTCCGCTACCAGCGCGGCAAGCACATCATGGCCACGCCGACGCAGCTGGTGCTGCGCTCGGACATCGGCTTCGAGGCCGGCAAGCGGGAAACCATCCTCGGCCGCTGGGCCGACGACACCACCGGCCACAAGGTCAACGTCGCCTACCGGGCCGAGGCCGCCTCGGTCACCGGCCAGCGCGGCGACTTCACCATCACCCTGACCGACGGCCGGGTGCTCAAGGCCGAGACGGTGGTGCTGGCCATCGGCACCCAGGGCAACCCCAACGTCATGACCGTGCCGGGCAGCGACCTGAAGCACATCCAGTACACCCTCGACGATCCCACCGAGTACGTCGACGAGCACATCACCGTGGTCGGCGGTGGCGACGCCGGCATCGAGAACGCGCTGGGCCTGATCGCCGACCAGGCCCAGGGCAACGTCGTCACCCTGCTCAACAAGTCGATGGACTTCGCCCGCGCCAAGGAGGCCAACGTCAAGGCGCTGACCGACGCGGCGACGGCGGGGCGGATCACCATCCTGGCCGGCTCCAGCCCGGCCCGGGTCGATCCCGGCTTCATCACCATCGACACGCCGGAAGGCCAGCAGTCGATCCGCTGCGACCGGATCATCGCCCGCATGGGCTCGGCCCCGCCGCGCAAGTTCGTGGAATCGATGGGCGTGGCCTTCACCGGCCCCGACCGCGAAGCCTTCCCGCGCCTGTCGCCGACCTTCGAGACGACGGTGCCGGGCGTCTATGTGATCGGCGCCCTGGCCGGTTATCCGCTGATCAAGCACTGCATGAACCAGGGCTATGACGTCATCGAGTTCATCGACGGCAACCTGGGCCTCAAGCCGGCCGACGAGCCGATCCTCGAGGCCAAGCTGTCGGCTCTGCCCGGCGGCCAGTCGGTGGCCGAATGGCTGGAGTTCCTCCGCACCCGGATCGAAATCCTGCGCGGCCTGTCGACCCTGCAGATGCGCGAGTTCCTGCTCGATTCCACCGTCCGCGTCTGCCAGCCCGACGAGATCATCTTCCAGCGCAACTCGATCGGCTCGTCGATGTTCGGCATCGCCGCCGGCTCGGTGAAGGTCGAGGTCAATCCGAAGAACCGGCGGGAGACGGTGCCCATCGGCCAGGGCTCCATCTTCGGCGAGGTCGGGCTGATCTCCGGCCGCCGGCGCGGGGCGACGATCCGGGCGGCCGAGCCCTGCATCCTCCTGGAAATGCCGCGCACCGCCTCGCTGCGGCTGATGGCCCAGAACAAGGACGCCCGCGAGACGGTCAACCGCATCACCACCGAACGCCAGGTGCTGCAAATCTTCGGCTCGGGCCTGACCAAGGAGGACATCGCCGAGGTGCTGACCAGCGCCGAGCTGATCCAGGTCAAGGCCGAGGACGCCATCATCACCGAGGGCGAGGAAGGCTACGACATCTTCATCATCCGCTCCGGCTCGATGACCATCGAGAAGGAGATCGGCGGCAAGACGGTGTTCCTCAACTATGTGCCCGCCGGGTCCTATGTCGGCGAGATGGCGCTGATCGACGGCGGCCGGCGGGTGGCGACGGTGCGGGCGGCGATCCGCTCGGAGGTGGTGCGGCTGGACGGCGACCTGTTCCGTCGGCTGCTGGCGCGGAAGCCCGAACTCGAAGCCAAGATGCGCGAGGACATGCGGTCCCGCAAACAGATCAACAGCTACATCGAGGAGCAGAAGGACCGCTTCAGCGGCGTGGTCGACCTCTACTCCTCGGTGGCCGACTTTCTCGTGGACCAGGGCATCGGCGAGGCCACCGACGTCCTGCTGATCGACGAGACCCTCTGCGTCGGCTGCGACAACTGCGAGAAGGCCTGCGCCGACGTCCATGACGGGCTGTCGCGGCTGGACCGCGAGGCGGGCCGCACCTACGCCCACCTGCATGTGCCGACCAGCTGCCGACACTGCGAACACCCCTACTGCATGACCGACTGCCCGCCCAACGCCATCCGGCGCGGGGCCGACGGCGAGGTATTCATCGACGAGACCTGCATCGGCTGCGGCAACTGCCAGCGCAACTGCCCCTATGGCGTGATCCGCATGGACAGCCCGCCGCCGGACAAGCCGGGTCTCCTGAGCTGGTTCCTGTTCGGGGCCGGCCCGGGCCCCGGCGAGCCGGACCTGGAGTGGAAGACCAAGGCCAAGAAGAAGCATGGCGAAAAGCCCAAGGTCGCCATCAAATGCGACATGTGCGCCGGCATCGACGGCGGCCCGGCCTGCGTGCGCGCCTGCCCGACCGGGGCGGCGATCCGTGTCTCGCCGGAAGACTTTTTGACGGTCACCCGCGTCCGGGGCGGGGGCTGACATGGCGAAAGCCCCGCGCAAGGGACAGCGATCGGACGCCCAGGTCCATGTCGGCTTCCTGCGCCATGGCGGCTATCGCTGGGCCTGGGTCGGGCTGGCGCTCTCCATCGCCGCGGCGGTCGGCTACGTCCTGGCCGACGTCCATCCCCGGCCCAATGGCGGCAGCTGGTATGGCTACACCCTGGGGACCATCGGGGCCCTGCTGATCGTCTGGCTGACGGCGCTGGGCATCCGCAAGCGGGTGATCACCAAGGGCGACTGGTCGCTGAAGGCCTGGGTCTCGGCCCACGTCTATCTGGGCATCGCCCTGGTCGCCATCGCCACCCTGCACAGCGGCCTGCAGTTCGGCTGGAACATTCATACGCTGGCCTATGGGTTGATGATCCTGGTCGTGCTGTCGGGCGTCTACGGCATCATCGCCTATGCGGGCCTGCCCAAGGCGCTCAGCAACAACCGGCGCGAGACCACCCAGAAGCAGATGGTCGAGACCATCCGCTCGCTGGATCGGCAGCTCAACGACTCGGCCCAGCCCCTGAACCAGCGCCAGGCCGCCGCCGTGCGGCTGTCGCTGGAGAAGAGCAAGGTCGGCGGCGGCTTCCTCCGCAGACTGAGCACCAACCCCGGCGACTGCGGCACCCGCCGGGCGCTGCGCAAGCTCAAGGGCCTGTCGCGCAAGGCCAGCGAGAGCGAACTGGCCGCCATCGCCAATGTCACCGCCCTGCTGGACCGCAAGAGCGCCGCCCTGCTGCAGCTGCGCAAGCATCTGCGCATCCGCACCCTGCTGGGGGCCTGGCTGTCCATCCATGTCCCCGCCTCCATCGCCCTGCTGATGGCGCTCACCGCGCACATCGTCAGCGTCTTCATCTACTGGTGAGGCGGCGATGAGCTTCACCCTTCGCCAGATCACCAAGCGCGCCGCGGGCGGCGAGATCGTCCGTAAGAGGACCTATGCCGAAGGGCCGCTGCGCATCGGCCGGGGGACCGACTGCGAGATTCGCGTCCCCGACCTGGCGGTCAGCATCCACCACGCCACCCTGTCCCAGGAGGGGCTCGGCCGACTGCGCATCGACGCGGCCGGGGCCCAGCCGTTCGGCGTCGACGGCCGCTTTACCCGCAGCGCCGTGGTCAGGATCAGCGACGTTCCCGAACTCAGCTTCGGCGACCACCTGCTGACCATCGGCCCCGGCGTCGGCGACGAGGTCATCCTGACCCTGTCCCGCGTCGAGGCCGCCCCCGGCCAGGGCGAGGCCGCCACCCCGGCCACCCTGATCCCCCGGGCCCGGGTGCTGGGCAAGCGCCGCCTGGCCTGGACCGGCTTCCTGCTGATCGCCGTCCTCAGCCTGATCCTGCCGGTGCTGGCGGTGTACGGCATGCTGGGCAGCCATCCGAAAATCGACCTCGACAGCCAGTGGTCGTCGGGCCCGCTGTCCAAGACCCACGCCTTCCTCGAGAACGACTGCCAGGCCTGCCACCAGCAGGCCTTCGTCGCGGTGCGCGACAACGCCTGCCAGGCCTGCCATTCGGCCAGCCAGAGCCCGGCGCAGCTGCAGACGACGGCCGCCCGCCTGAAGGCGAAGGGCGCGCCGGACGAGCCGCTACGCACCGTCGCCGACCACGCCGGCCTGCGCCGCCTGGTCTGGGGCACGCCGGCGCCGGACAAATGGCATGAGAAGGTCTTCGACTACGCCCGCAAGGTCTTCAACCGCCCGCAGCAGCGCTGCGCCAGCTGCCACGTCGAACACATCGGCGACCCGCTGACCGACCCCGGCCACGCCAAGCCGACCCTGCAGACCGCCGATAGCTGCACCCAGTGCCATGCCGGCCTCGACCGCCGGCTGAAGGACACCCGGCTGGCCAATGTCGCCGACTGGGGCCGCCACCCGGACCTGCGCCCGCTGGTCACCGTCTCGCCGGCCCCGCTGCAGGTCCGCCGCATCTCGCTGGCCGCCCATCCGGCCGAAAACAGCGGGCTGATCTTCCCGCACGATCGGCATCTGTCGCCCACCGGCGGCCCGGCCCGCATGGCCATCAGCCTCGGCCGGGGCCGCGGCTACGGCGCGCCGCTGGATTGCCAGAGCTGCCACACCGAGGACCCGAAGGGCGGCAACTACCGGCCCGTCCAGATGGAGGCGGCCTGCGGCGCCTGCCACTCGATCGGCGCCCTGCCGCACGGCGACACCCGCAGGCTGGTCTCCTTCTTCCAGGGCGGCGGCGGTGTCATCGCCCGCAGCGGCCCGACCATGGGCCGCCGCCGGCCCGGCGATCCGGAGGTCTACAGCGGCGTCACCGCCAGCGCCGCCCAGCGCATCCGCGGCCTCTTCAGCCCCAACGGCGCCTGCTACGGCTGCCACGGCGCCTCGCCGCCGGTCGACGGCTCGCTGGTCTGGCGGGCCGGGCCGGTCCACCTGGCCGACGCCTGGCTGACCAAGGGGACCTTCAACCACGACGTCCCCGAGCATTCGAAGGGCCCCGACGGCCAGCCGGCCTGCAAGACCTGCCACGCCGCCGACAAATCCGGCTCGGCCAAGGACCTGCTCCTGCCGCGCCTAGCGACCTGCCAGTCCTGTCACGGGGCCGACAAGGCCAAGATCAAGCAGGCGGCCGGGGCCGACTGCGCCGACTGCCACAGCTATCACGCGCCGACACTGCCGGCCCGCAAGGAGCCGGCTCCTGCTGCTGTCGCCGCGGGCGGTCGAACCATCTCATGGGGAACAGGCCAATGAGCGAGAAGAAGGCCCGCAAGCCTCGCGCCGGCCAGAGCGCCGGCTGGGTCCAGACCCTGACCTCCGCCGCCCCCGGGCTGGTGGTCACCCTGATCATCGCCGTCATCCAGTTCGCGCAGCCGGCTCCCCTGGCGACCCTCGGCAACCTGGTGTTCGACAACTACCAGCGGCTTTATCCGCGCCCGTATGAAGAGGCCAACGTGCGGGTCGTCGACATCGACGACGAGACGATCAAACGCCTCGGCCAATGGCCCTGGCCGCGCACCGACACCGCCCGCCTGACCCAGGCCCTGGCAGACGCCGGGGCCGCCGCTATCGCCTTCGACGTGGTCTTCTCCGAGCCAGATCGCACCAGCCCCTCGCGCGCCGCCGAGATCCTGCGCCAGAACCCGGCGGCGAAAGGCGACTACGCCGACATCGCCGCCCTGCCCGACCACGACGCCCTGTTCGGCCAGGCCATGGGCGAGGCCCCGACCGTGGCCGGCTATTTCATGACCGAGGCGCCCAACACCGCCCGCCCGCTCGAACGGGCCGGGGTGGTGGCGGTCGGCACCCCGCCGATGAGCGCCCTGCCGGCCTTCAACGGCGCCATCCCGACCCTGCCGGCCATTGCCGAAAAGGCGGCCGGGGCCGGCTTCGTCAATGTGGTGAACCTGGAGGGCGGCGTCATCCGCAGCGCGCCCCTGGTCGCCCGCATCGGCGACCGGATCGTGCCGTCCCTGTCGCTGGAGGCCCTGCGTGTGGCCCAAGGGGCCGGGGCCATCATGGTCAAGGGGGCCGACGCCAGCGGCCAGTTCTCCGGCGGCCAGGTCGGGGTGATCGCCGTCAAGGTCGGCCAGTTGGCGGTGCCCACCACAAAGGAGGGCGAGCTGTGGATGCACTACACCGCCGACCGCCCCGAGCGGATCGTGCCGGCCTGGCGCATCCTGACCGGCGAGTTCAGCCCCGAGGAGATGAGGCGGAAGTTCGATGGCAAGGTGGTGTTCGTCGGGACCGGCGCGGTCGGTCTGCGCGATCTGGTCTCAACCCCCCTGCATGAGCGGGAGCTGGGGGTGATCGTCCACGCCCAGGCCGCCGAGCAGATGATCCTCAGCAAGTTCCTGTCACGGCCCGACTGGGCGCTCGGCTCCGAACTCTATCTTCTGATCTTCTTCGGGGTTGGCCTGGCCATCCTGTCCCCGGCCCTGGGGGCCCTGCGCAGCGGGGTGATCGCCGCGCTGTCGGTGGTCGGCGCCATCGCCGGCAGCTGGGCCGCCTTCCGCTATGGCGCCATCCTGCTGGATCCGACGACTCCCGTGCTGACCACCGCCCTGGTCTACACCATGGTCACCAGCTTCAGCTTCTATCGCGAAGAGCGCTCCCGGGCCTACATCCGCCGCGCCTTCGACCGCTACCTCTCGCCCGAGCTGGTCGAGCGCATCGCCCGCGACCCCGGCCAGCTGGAGCTGGGCGGCGAGGAGCGGGACATGACCGTGCTGTTCAGCGACATCCGCAGCTTCTCGCGCATCTCCGAGAAGATGGCCCCGCAGGAACTGATCAGCTTCCTGATCGAGCTGCTCACCCCGCTGACCGACGCCCTGCTGGCCCGCAAGGCGACCATCGACAAATACATCGGCGACGCCGTCCTGGCCTTCTGGAACGCGCCGCTGGACGATCCGGACCAGTACAGGAACGCCGCCAATGGCGCGCTCGACATGATCGACGCCATGAAGGAAATGAACGCCCGCCAGAGCGGTCTTGTCGGGCCCTGGCCGGGCGACATCGCCATCGGCATCGGCATCAACGCCGGCCGCTGCTGCGTCGGCAACATGGGCTCGCGCCAGCGGCTGAGCTATTCGCTGATCGGCGACGCGGTGAACCTGGCCTCGCGGCTGGAGGGCCTGACCAAGGTCTATGGCGTGCCGATCCTGATGGGTCAGACCCTCAGCCGGGAAATCCCGGAGTTCGCCCAGCTCGAGATCGACCAGGTACGGGTCGTAGGCCGCGATGCGCCGGAGCGCATCTTCGCCCTGCTGGGCCGGCCGGTGATGGCCGGCGACAAGGACTTCAAGGCCATGAAAACCGCCTTCGCCGAGATGCTCGCCGCCTATCGCGGCCAGCGGTGGGCAGAGGCGCAAATCGCCCTAACTCGGGTGAGGGAGACCGGCGCGGTGTTCGGCATCGAAAAACTTGCGGGACTCTTCGCCGAACGTATCGCACGTTATAGCGCTAACAATCCGCCCCCTGACTGGGACGGGGTTTATCAGGCTGAAGACAAATAGTGTTGGGAGGGCCGCGTACGGGCCGGATGACGACAGCAGTTTGAGGGGCACCGATGCTGATCGCCCAGATCACCGACCTGCACCTGGGCTTCGGCTCCGGCGGGGACTTCGAGGACAACGCCAAGCGCCTGCGCCTGGTGGTCAAGACGCTGAACGAACTGGTCCCCAGGCCCGACCTGGTGCTGGTCACCGGCGACCTGGCCGACCACGGCGACCTGCCCAGCTACAAACGGCTGAAGAAGACCCTCGACAAGCTGTCGATGCCGGCCCTGTTCTGCATGGGCAACCACGACAACCGCGACGCCTTCCGGCAGGTCTATCCAAGCGCCCCTTTCTCCGACGGTTTCAACCAGTACGCCGTCGACAACCTGCCCCTGCGCATCCTGGTGCTCGACACGCTTGAGGTCGGCCGCCACGGCGGCGGCTTCGACGAGGCCCGCGCCGCCTGGCTGGAGCAGCGGCTGGCCGAGTCCGACCGCCCCACCCTGATCGTCATGCACCACCCGCCGATCGACACCGGCATCGAGTGGATGAGCATCGGCCCGGCCGAGGCCTGGGTCGCCCGCTTCGAGGCCGTCGTCGCCCGCCACCGGAACATCGTCGCCATCCTGGCCGGCCATGTGCACCGGCCGATCATCTCGGCGTTCGCGGGCACGACGGTGCGGGTCTGTCCCTCGACCCAGCCGCAGGTCGTCCTCGACCTTGATCCCATCGACCTGGACCACCCCGACGACCGCCCGATGATCGTCGCCGGCCCGCCCGGCATCGGCCTGCACTGGTGGAACGGCAAGGCCCTGGTCAGCCACTACACCGACACCGACGAACAGAGCCGCGCCAAGATCCTCGCCCGCTATACGGTGAAGATGCAGGGGTTCCTGAAGCACCTGGCCCATGAGCGGGGCGAGGGGGCGGGCGGGCACTGAGGCCGCTACCGAGACCGCCACCGTTGGCGCTATGATCCCTTCAAGTCCGGCCGCGAGGCCAGGAACGCCGCCTTCTCGGCCGGGGTCAGCACATGGCCCTTCTTCTGGCGGCTGACCTTCGGGGTCGGCGGTTCGAACTTGCCGACCGGGCCCGATCCGCCCTTGAGGTCCGACAGGCGGGTCTTGGCAGGCGGGGATTTCACGGGCGTCGCTCCGAGTGGAACCCCCTTATGCCCTGTTGCGCGCGAACGCCCTAATGGACGGACTGCGTGTGCTGGCCACCGGGCCGGGCGATGTCGCCCAAGGCCTCGCCGGCCGCCGCCGCCTCGCCGTTGGTGGCCAAGTCGCTGAGCGAGATGATGCCGACCAGCCGCTTGTTGCGATCCAGCACCGGCAGGCGACGGACCTGGAGGTCGGCCATGTTCTTGAGCACGGAGTCGGCGTCTTCGTCCTCGTAGCAGTACATCACCTCTTCGCTCATCACCTCGCCGACGGTGGCCTCCGGGCCCTTGCCGCCGCCGATACCGCGCACGGCGATGTCGCGGTCGGTGATCATTCCGACCAACCGGTCATGGTCGCTGACCGGCAGGATGCCGGCGTCGACCCGGGCCATGGCCTGGGCGGCCTCGCGCAGGGTTTCCCGAGGATTGGCCATCTCGACCTCGCGGGTCATGCATTCGCCTACTCTCATCACAACCTCCTGGAGGGACGGCGGGGTCCGAACGCCCGGCCGAACAGCAGGGAAACCGGTCCCGGACGGCGGTGTTCCCCGCGGGCTGATCACGATTGCGGAGGGCGGCTATCGAAGCGGCCAGCCAGTATACCACCGGCCGATCGACCAACGGAAAATCCCGGCACCGCGCAAACGACCTGGAAGACGGGCCAGACCCCTTGGCCCCGTTGGTTTTGGCGTTGGTGGGGGCCGCGAGGATGTGGCCCGCGGCGTGGGTCGCGGCGTTGGTCGATACGCCGGGTTTGTTGGTCGAAAACGCGCCGCCGCGGCCTACGGCCTTCGGCGGGTCGGCGAAAGGGGCCGTCCGAGGGGGTGAATATGTCTAGACATATTTCTCAAGCTATTGAAATATAACTGCTTTTATGGCGCGCCCAACCTTCGGATTGCAGCGTGAACATCGACTCGCCGCCGACCAGTGGCGGTTCAGGATTCCGGGGGAGTGAAGGTCAGCGGGAGGCGAACCGTGGCGCCTTCGGCAGACGTTCCGTCAGCCATCGTCGGGCGCATGCGGAACTGAGCCGTCAGGCTCATGGCGGCCTCGCCGAAGCCCCAGTCGGCGGGGTTCTCCGAGACGACCCTGCAGTCCCGGAGTGTCCCGTCCGCATTCACCAGACAGGACAGTATCACGCGCCCGCCCTGACCTGCCGCCAGCGCGGCCTTGGGATAGGCCCGGAGGACGGCCCCCCAGGCCGGCTTGCGCACCCAGTCCGGAGGGGTGAGGACGGGGCTGCGAGGCGGGGCTGGCGGGGCCATGACCGGCGTCGGCTGCTGGATCAGCGGCGGATAGGGAAGGACCAGGTCCTGGGCGAACACGGGTGGCGCCGCGAGGGTGGCAAGGGCCAGGATCGGCAGAAGCCTGCGCACATCGAACTCCGGACTTATCGCAGCCAGTCGGCCATGCTGGGGGTGTCGGTCACCCTGTACACCTCGCCGTCGGGCCGCAGGAACAGCCGCTCCATCTCCGGGCGGTTGAACGGCCGCGAGCCGAGGCGGCCGAAGACCGCCATCTGGAAGCCGGTCTCGTCGACGGCGCGGTCGCGGTCGAGGCCGCGGGAGAGGGCCAGGGCCGGGGTCCTGGTCCTGGCGAAGGCGATCAGTTCGGGGACCGGCGCGGGGGAGAAGCCGTAGAAGTTGGGCTGGGTCGCCGGGCTGGTCAGCTGCAGAACCTTCAGGCCATTCCGCCCATCGGCGACGTAGGCGAACAGGCTGGCGTTGGTGGAGCCGATGATGACGTCCTCGGCGTCGTTCAGCCGGCCGTCGAAGGTCAGGCGCTGGACGATGCGGGGACTGCGCGGCCGCTCGATGTCGAGGATGACCAGGCCCTCGGCCTTGGCCGCCACATAGAGGTAGGTGCGGGCCGCATAGAGCCGCCGCGCATCGGCCAGCGGCACGACGGCGCCGGGGATGGCCGTCGGCCGGTCCAGGCGGGTGATGTCGAGGACGCGGACGCCCTGTTTGTCGGTGACGAACAGGTAGCGGAACTGCACGGCGCTGGCCCGCACGTCGGCCAGCGGCACGGTGGTCACGTGGCGCGGTTTGAGCGGGTCGTCGAGATCGACCACCACCAGCCCGGCCGTGGCGGCGATGTAGGCGTAGTGGCCGGCCAGAGTGATATGCCGCGCGCCGTTCAGCACGCCGCCGGGGTTCCAGGTCACCGCCCTCTTGAGCTTGTTGTTGCGCGGCTCGCCGTCGGCCAGGGTGTCGACGTTGACGGCGATCAGCCCCTCCCTGGCATCGGTGATGAAGGCGTAGTGGTAGATCGGGTGGAAGGGCTGCTCGAGGTTCTCCTGCTGCATCATCGGGGTGTTGCGCAGGGGATTGATCGGCTGGTTGGTCGGCAGGGCCATGCAGGTGGCGTTGCTGCTGGCCACATGGGTGTCGTGCCCGGCCCCGGAGAAGGGGGCGGTGACGATGCGCTCGGAGACGCCCTTGTTGCCGATGTTGGCCACGTCATAGACGCGGAAACCGCCGCGCCCCTCGGCGACGTACATGTATTCCCCGCGCAGCTGCAGGCAGCGGACATCGCCGCCGGCCCCCTGCCGCACATTGGCCATCTCCTCGACCGCGCCGTCCTTGGCCTTGCGGGTCCAGTTGATCAGCTGCAGCCGGTTCCTGCTGACATGCAGGCCATAGAAATCGGGGTAGGCGTACTTCTGCAGGTAGGAGCCGAACACCGCCTGCGGCTCGTCCCATTCGGTGACGCGAATGGCCTCGAAGCCGTCTTTCGCCCCGACCCAGGCATGCATGCCGACGAAGTTGACCGTGCCGGTCCCCAGGGTCAGCAGCTGGGCCATGATGGCGTTGTTGTCCTCGGCCGCCGAGACGTGACAGTCGGTGCAGGTCTTGGTCTCGGTGGTCCGCACCGTGTGCGGGAAGTGGGGCGCGAAGGCCTGGCTGGAGAAGCCGGCCGCCGAGACCGGCGGCTGCTGCACATAGATCCGTTCCCGGTTGATGTTGGTCGACGACAGCACCAGGGCCGAGCTTGAGCGCACCGGTGCGATGACGCCGCCCCGGGTCAGCTGGTGCCTGCCCAGCTGGAACATGTCGTCGCGCGCCACCTGTGGATTGTAGGTGGCGAAGTTGCGGCTCTCGCCGCCCTTGTCCTTGTGGCTGTCGGCCTTCCAGTTGGCCTCGATCGGCAGGTGGCAGCCGCCGCAGCTGGGCGTCCAGCTGGTGTGGCAGGTGAAGCAGGCGATCTCGGCCTCGGGGTGGGCCAGGTCCTTGTCGGGCACGCCGCCGCCGAAGGCGAAGGGTTTGCGCCCGGCCACGGCCTTGCTCATCAGCTTGGCGCGGGCCGCCTTGGCGTTGAAGCGCGGGCTGGTCGGATCGACCACGTCCTTCACCAGCGACACCTCCCACTCCAGCTTGGGGTCGATGATCGAGCGCTGCATCAGCACGCGGCGGCCATCGCGCTCCAGCCATTCGAAACGCCGCTGGCCGTCAGGATTGCGCAGCAGCATCAGGTCGGTGCCGCCGGGCGGCGCGGCCGGTCCGGAGGTGCGCAGGTTGGGATACTTGCGGGCGTTGCCGTGGCAGTCCTTGCAGCTGATCTCCACGGCCGAGGCGACCTCGCCCATGATCAGGCCGTTGCCGTGGCTGTCCTGGGCGAAGTGGCAGTCGGCGCACTGCAGGCCCTTCTCGGCGTGGATGTCCATCATGTGGACGGTCTTGCCGGGATTGACGCCGGGCTGGACGAACTCGCCCTCACCCTTGCGGCGCCACTTCTCCGGATCGTCCGGGCTGACGACCTTGCCGTCCTTGTCCAGCAGGTTGCCGGCCCGGTCGCGCTTGAACACGCCCCGGAAGTTCCAGCCATGGCCGTGGTAGTCGGCGAACTGGGTGTCCTTCAGCCCTTTGTTGAGGCCATAGACCTCGCGCATGAAATCGAGATCGCCCCACAGGCCGCGCGGCGCGGCGCCCTCGGGATTGCGGTCATTGACCTCGCGGATTTCCTTGTCCGACGGGTACTTCTGCTTCTTCGGCCACATGGCCGGGGCGTCGGACTCGTAGTCCCACATCGTGTAGCCGAGGTAGCTGTTCAGGAACATGTTCGGCTGGTGCATGTGGCAGTTCATGCACTGGCTGGTCGGGATGGCGCGGCTGAACACATGCTTCAGCGGGTGGCCGGGCGCGGCCTTGTCGATGGTCGGGTCGGCCGTCTGGCTCTGACCGTCGCGGCCGAACTTGGCGTAGGTCAGGCTGTGACGCGGCTCGCGGTCGTTGGCGTAGACGACATGGCAGCTGGCGCAGCCGGAGGAGCGATAGTCTCCCGGCTGATCATTGGTGCCGAGGAACCAGGTGTAGGGATCGTTCAGCCGGGTCTTGTGGATGTTGAGCACCGGCACGGCGATGCGCAGGCCGGTGCCCGGGCCCCGGTTCGACTGGCGGATATCGGGCCGGCCGGCTTCTTCCAGCCGCTGGGTCTGGCCGGTCGGGTTGGGCAGGCCGATCTCGGGAAACTGCGTGCCGATGTTGCGGCCGCCGCGCTCGAACACCCGGAACACATCGCCCGGCGGCGTCACCTGCCAGGTCGGCAGCGGATAGAGCACCGGCAGGGCGCCGCGCTTGGCCTGGGCCTCGGTGACCGTGCCCGGCGGGGCGCCGGGGGAGACGATCTTCGCCGTCTCGCCCTCGGGGGTATAGGACTCGCCGACCATGTAGCGTTTGAACGGCAGGACGCCGTTGTTGTAGCTGGCCCCGCCGTAGAACATCGCGCCGGTGGCCATCAACGACCGCTCATTGGCCTCGATCAGCCCCATGTGGCAGGCGCCGCAGGCCTGGCGCGCCACCCGGTAGTCGCCCGGATTGACGAAGCGGATGAACTCCGGCGACTCGCGATTGAGCAGGCTGTAGCTGCGCTTGGGATTGGCCGACCCCGGCCAGCCCCAGGCCTTCGGGTAACGCGGCAGGACGTGGGCCCGATCGCGGACGGCGACATAGGCCGCGCCGTCCTTGGGCGTTCCGGCCGGCAGGGCGGCGGCCGCATCGCCGCCGTGGCAATCCGTGCAGCCGATGACCACCGCCTCCGAGGCGTGCATCGACACCGAGTCGACGGGGCTGTGGCAGCTCATGCAGCCGGCGCTCTTGGCCTTGGCCTCGGCGGGGGTCTGGCCGGCTTTGGCGGCCGGGGCGACGGCGTAGCTGCGGGCGACCGCCTCCTCGTGCTCCTCGCCGCCGGCCAGGGCCGAGGCCGTGGTCAGGCCGCCCACCACAAGAGCAGAGGCCGCGATAGCCAGGGCTCCGAGCAGCCAGCGCCTGATGCCCCCCTGCGTCATGGCCTCAGAACGCCAGGGTCGCGTTGAGCAGGATCGAATAGTAGCGGTCGTCGTCCTCGGAGTTGGTGAACAGGTCGCCGAAGCCGTCGCCCGGCTCGAACACGGCCCCCGAAGCGCGGAAGACGATGTTCTGGGTCATCCAGGGGCGCCAGATGGCCCCGAGCGACATGTCCAGGCCCAGCTCCTTGGGGATCGAGCCCTCGTTGCGCAGCACCTGCACGACGATGGTGTCGTCGAACCACAGGTGGTTGAGGTTGGTGCTCAGCCGCACCTGCGGCGTGATGTCGAAGTCGGCCCCGACGCCGAGCAGCACCGTGCCCGGATTGTTGAAGTTCGACTGCCCCTCTTCCTTCGACGAGCGCAGCGAGTTGAGGACGCCGTTGCGGCCATTGATGCCCACCGCCCGGCCGCCGCCGGCGAAGGGGATCGACTGGCGGATCCAGTAGCTGGTGTCGGCCCCGGCGAACTGCGGGTTCTCGAAGATGGCGTCGAAGCCCTTCTCGACGTTGTCGTAGGGATCGTCGTCCCCCGAGGCGTAGAGCAGCGAGCCACGCAGCCGCACCCAGTCGAAGTCGATCGACGGCTCGATGGCCGCGAACCAGGCGCGGATGTCGGCCGGTTTGCTGGTGAAGATGGAATTGCGGTCCTCGCCGAACGCCCCATAGAGGCTGCCTGACAGGTTCAGCCGCCCGATCCGTCCGTCGGCGGAGTATCCGAGATAGAGGACATCGTAGTCGCGGGGCCGCAAATTGCCGATCAGGGCCGGCCGCACCGGGAAGCCGTTGTCGTCGACCTGGATCTCGTCGGCCTCGTCGTTGCGGTTGTAGACGGCGGTGACCTGGGAGGTCATGCCGGGGACCGGGAAATCCTGGCGGTAGAGGTTGGCGACCAGCAGCTGGTCATCGCGCAGGGTCTGGGTGACGTCGTTGAGGCCGGAGTTGGTGTCCTTCTCGACCCGCCAGAAGAGGGCCAGGTTGTACTGCCAGCGATTGTTGTCGCGGTTGCCGAACAGCCGGACGCCCAGCTGGTTGTCCTGGAACAGGAAGCCCCGGAAATCGGCGTTGAAGGGCTGGATACCGACCCGTATGGAATCGAAGTCGTAACGGTCGGAGACGTTGCGCAGGTGGTAGTCGACGAAGGCTTCCTGCACCCCGATGAACCCGTCCTCGCGGTCGGTCCCGCGGCTGGGTTTGACCGACAGGACGCGGCGCTCGTTGATGTCGGCGTAGTTGTAGTTGAAGGCCAGGGTGACCCGGGCCTCGAAGTCCGGCGGCTTGAAGGCCGTCGAGCCCTCGATGAAGGCGAGGCCGGCGATGAAGGTCTGCGAGGCGACGAAGCTGTCGGCGCGGCCGAAGACGTCGTTGCTGCCGGGCCCAGCGGTGGTCTGCACACCGACGGGCACGGGGAAGCTGCGCGGTTCGAGGACCGTGTCCATGATGCCGGTGAAGACCAGGAAGCGGTCGTCGGTCCCCGGGATCGGCCGGTCGCCCTTGAAACTGTTCTGATTGTAGGGGTCGAACCAATTGTCCTTGACCCCGAACTGGTCGGCCAGCCGCCAGCGGTCGGGGATCGGGAAGTGGTCGGCCGGGAAGGCCTCCGGCGGCGGGGCGTTGACGGCGCCGGGGTTCTCCTGCGGGTCACGCTCGGGATAGGTCTCGATACGGCCGGGCCGGCGGCGCCAGGGCAGCCATTCGAACATCGACTCGGGCTGGGCCTCGACCGCCGGGGCCGGCGCGGTCGCCTCGGGCGGCGGGTCGGCGGCCTGCTGCATGGCCTCGTCGACCGCCCGGTCAAGCACCGTCTCTTCCGCCGCCCAGGCTCCGCCGGCCAGCAGCGAGGCGGCGGCCACGCTTCCGAGCAGCAGGGCAAGGCGGCGGGCGACCATGGTCAGATCCCCGAGCAGACGTTGGAGGCGCCGCTGTCGATGTAGGGCGCGAAGGGACAGTTGACGTAGCGCAGGCGGGTGGAGGTCGCGCCCTGGACCACGACGACCGTGTCGGAGCGGATGCCCGGGGCCGCGTGACCGATGGCGCCGCCGGCATTGGTCAGGCCCAGCGCGCTGATCATGTCATCCTGGTCGATGCCGTCGCCGGAGACGCCGATCGCCCCGACCAGCTGGCCGCCGCGGTAGATGGGCACGCCGCCGGGGAAGATCTGCAGGCCGTTCTGCAGCCGGTTCTGGCCGGGGCGGGCGTCCGGGAGGGCGGTGCAGCGGGCCGGGGTGTCGGCCCCACCGCCATTCACAAAGGTCAGGTGCTGGCCGAGATTGCCGAGCACCAGGGCCGACTGCAGGCCGGTCGAGAAGGGGCTCCATTCGGCGATCGAGCGCGACAGCGGGCCCGGCGGCCGGCCGACTTCGCCGTCCGGGAAGTAGGGCCGGTGCAGGTTGCCGATGGCCCGCACCGAGAAGGCGACGGTGCCGGTCAAGGCGTCGGGACGGCCCAGGAAGGTGCGGGTCGCCGGCACGAAGGACCGGACGTCGGCGCTGGGGTCGGCGCTCAGGTCGGCGCCGGCCACCGGGTTGCTGACGAAGGCCGCCGAACGGGCCTTCTGCAGGGAGACGTCGATGCCGAACACCGGGGCGTCCGGCGAGCGGACGATGCCGAGGATGTCGCCGTGGGTGTCGACCACCGAGATGGTCACCTGGGCGCGGCTGTCGAGCGGCCGGCGGATCTGGGCCCGCGCATGGCGCATGACGGCGAAGGCCTGCTCCAGCAGGGCCCGCGCCTCGGCGGCGGTCAGGGGGGTGGTGACGCTGGCCCCGTCGGCCCCGGCGACCGGCGGGTAGCGGTTGGCGCCGGCCCCGTTGGTCAGCACGAAGGCGTCCGGGTCGGCGAACTCGGCGGGGGCCGCGTCGCGCACACCGGACCCCTCGGTCCCGAAGGTCTGTCCGGCGATGGCCCCGCCGCCGGGATAGTAGCCGGTCACGGCCACGAAGGCGCCGGTGCCGCCCGGCAGGCTGCCAAGCGCCGGCGCCGAGGCGGGCGTGCTCATCAGGTCGGAGGTCGTGGCGTCGCTGAAGCGCAGGCTCGTGCCGTCCACCGTGATGCGGTCGGCCTTGATCTCGGTGGCGGCGTCCAGCCCGCTCATGGCCGCCAGGGCGATGATCTCTTCCAGGTCGTTATCGACATCGATGACATTGGGGTCGAAGCCGTAGTCGCCCTCGGCGATGACGCCGACGCCGCCGACCAGCACCCCGCCCTTGTAGAGCGGGAAGCCGCCGGGATCGGCGGCCAGGCCGAGCGGCGAGCGCTTGGGTCCGAGGAAGGCGGTGGCTCCGCCGCCGGCCGCATAGCGCCGCGACAGGTCCGAACAGGGCAGCTGGCTGAACTGCACCCCGAACAGCGGGCCGCTCTCCAGGCCGACCGCGCCGGGGGCCGGCGGGAAGTGCTGCTGCACGATCATGCTGGCCGTGCGGCTGGAGAAGGCGTTGCCGGCCGAGGAGAGGTAGGCGCCGGTCACCGCCTTGGCGATGGCCCCAGCCTCGGCCGGGGCGACGACGCCCTGGATGTCGCGGTTGACGCCCGGTCCCGGGCGGATGGTGATGGTCGCCGGCGCCCCGGTCATCCGGTAGACGGCCAGCACATTGCCGACCCGGTCGGTCACGGCGATCACCGAGGGCCGGGTGCGGGCCCGCGCCTCGGCCACCGCGCGGGCGATCACACCCTCGACGTCGGCGACGCTGAGCGCGGCCAGGCCGAGCGCCGGATAGACCGGCGCGGAACCGCCGCCGCCGCCTCCCCCCCCGCCGCCGCCTCCACCACCTCCGCCCCCACCGCCGCCACCGCCGCCACCGCCGCCGCCGGAACAGCTGGCGACGACAAGCGAGGCAGCGACGAGGACGCTGGTAATCGTACGGGGCAGAACAGAAGCCCGGATCATGTGGCGCGCTCCAGGGCGTTCCGCACCCGGCCGAGGGCCGCGCGGAAGTCACCCGGTCGATAGGCGTTGGGGTCACGGACGGCGGCATAGGCCGCCTCGATGTCACGGCGCATGCCGCCGGCCGCGCCTGAGGAGACGCTGCCCTGGTTGACGGCGGCGGTCAGCAGGGTGTCGACGGCCATCACCGCCTGGGCCCCGCCCGAATAGTCCGTGTAGCGAACGGTCAGCGCGTCGCCGAGCACCAGCCGCAGAATGGCGATGGTGTCGCCGCCGCTGAAGCCCCGCCCGGCGAACCGTCCGCCCAGCTGCCGCGTCGTGGCGTTCAGCCGGCCCGCCGCCGCCAGCATGCCGGCCCGGTCGCCGGCCATCGCCTGGTGGAAGGCCCTGGAGTCGGCGGCGAAGCGCTCGGCCAGCTCCGGCGCGGCGACCCGGGCCGCGGCGTTGAGCAGGATCATGTTCTCGTCATTGTAGGGCGGCGCGCCCCAGACGATCGGCCGGCCGGGATTGGTCCCGAAACGCACCGGCGGATTGGCCTCGTCGCTGATCGCCCGGTGGCAGCTGTGGCAGTCGAAGAAGTAGAATTCGGGGAACACCCCCTCGCTGCCTTTCGAAGAGGCGAACAGGGTCAGGGAGCGCTCCAGCGCCATGGCCTGGCCCACCGCCCAGGTGGTCACCCCGCCGGCCGACCGCTTGCGGGCCAGGTAGTCGGCGTCGACGGTGTGGTGGCGCTGGAAGCTGTTGAACAGGTCCAGCTCGAAGCTCATCCGCGGGTGGCCGGCGGCCATCATCCGGTGGCTGACGAACTGGCCCGGCTTGCTGCTGCCGAAGTGGCAGTCCAGGCAGGTGCTGGCCAGGACCTTGGGGTCGTCCAGCGGCCGCATGCCCCGGCTGAGATTATCGGCCCGGCTGGCGGTGGCGGTGTAGTGGCTGGCCAGCCAGTCGCCCGAGCCGCCGTGGCAGGCTTCGCAGCCGACCCCGTCCGAGACCTGGAAGGTCGGCCCGCGCCGGGCGGCGTTGTCGGTGTGGCAGCCGAGGCAGGCCGGCGCCCTGGAGGCCTCGCCCATGCCCAGGCGGTCGGCGATCTTCTGGGCCCAGGGGGTCTGCAGGCTGCGCCAGGCCTTGGAGTGGGCCCCGGCGGCGCTGGTGAAGTCCTGCCAGACGACCAGCTCGTTCTGCCGCACCACCGGGCCGTCGCCGCCCGGACGCCCGTGGCAGGTCGAGCCGGCGCAGCTGCCAACGCCATTGTGAACGGCCTGGGCGGCGGCCGGGGCGGCAAGCAGCAGCAGGGCCGCGAGCATCGCCCACGCCGCACCCGCACCGACCTTGCCCGCGAGCAAACGCTCCACCCGGCCCCCTTTGAACACGCGTCCCCAGCCTCCCCGGCCAGGGTCCATCCCCGAACCACCAACGATAACACCAATCACCGGTCGACCAAACGGAATGCAAGCGGATGGGGAGCCAATCGCGCCGCTACCCGGTCCGGTTAACCCCTTCAAATTTGACGCCAAAACCAAACGCGCCGAAGCTGCGTATCTGACGAAGGCCGCTTGCGGCGCGTCAGTCGGTCGGAGGGGCCGATTGGGGTTTCAGGGGAAGACATCGTGGCCGTAAAAACCAGTTCTCGCGACGCCCCCCTTGCGGCCTTGATCCCGGGGGACAGCGAGCCGCTGGCCGCGCCCCGCATCGTCTCGGGAGCCGCCGACACCGGCGCCGCCACCGAGAACGGCGGGGCCGTCGTCCTGCCGGTCCTGAGCAACGACACCGGCGTCGTCGGCATCGTCCAGATCAACGGAACCAGCGTCACCCCCGGCTCGGTCATCACCCTGGTCTCCGGCGCCCAGATCCAGGTCAACGCCAACGGCACGCTGACTTTCCTGGTCAGCGCCGCCTACCAGAACCTGGCCGCCGGCCAGACGGCCACCGAGAGCTTCACCTACGTCGCCACCGACGGCGGCGCCTCCTGGATCGCCCCCGACGGGGCCTTCGCCGCCGGGTCGATGACCGCCACCCACGGCTTCTCGATCATCGGGGCGGCGGCCGGCGACCTGTCGGGCTACGCGGTCAGCGGCATCGGCGACGTCAATGGCGACGGGCGAAACGACATCCTCATCGGCGCCCTGCAGGCCGACCCCGGCGGCCGCACCAACGCCGGGACCAGCTACGTCATCTACGGCCGGGCCGGCGGCTACGCCTCGCCCATCGACCTGGCGACCCTGAGCACCGCCAACGGCTTCGCCATCAACGGCGTCGCCGCCGTCGACTACAGCGGCACGGTCATCGACGGCATCGGCGACGTCAACGGCGATGGCCGGGCCGACTTCGTCATCGGCTCGCCCTGGTCCGACGGCGCGCCGGGCGCCAACGCCGGGGCGGCCTATGTGGTGTTCGGCCGGGCGGCCGGCGGCTTCTCCGGATCGCTGGACCTTTCCAGCCTCAACGGTTCGACCGGCTTCGTGCTGCGCGGGGCCGGGGCCGGCGATGGCCTGGGCTTCGCCGTCTCAGCGGCGGGCGACCTCAACAACGACGGCATCGCCGACCTGGTGGTCGGGGCCCGCGAGGCCGATCCCGGCGGCCGGGTCTCGGCCGGCAAGGCCTATGTCCTGTTCGGCCATACCGGCGCCTTCAGCGCCTCGATCGACGCAGGCTCGCTCAACGGGACCAACGGCTTTTCGCTGTCGGGGATCGATGCGGGCGACGTGGCCGGCATCTCGGTGGCCTCGGCCGGCGACCTCAACAACGACGGTATCGCGGATCTGATCGTTGGCGCGGCCGGCGGCGATCCCGGCGCGCGGACGGCGGCCGGCGAGGCCTATGTCCTGTTCGGCCACACCGGCGGCTTCGCGGCCAACATCGACCTGGCCAGCCTGAACGGGACCAACGGCTTCACCATCAATGGCGTGACGGCGGGCGACAACGCCGGCTGGTCGGTGGCCTCGGCCGGCGACCTCAACGCCGACGGCATCGACGACGTCGCCATCGGCGCCCTCTATGCCGACCCCGCCGGCCGGACCAGCGCCGGCTCGGTCTACATCCTTTACGGCCGCAGCGGCGGCTTCGGGGCCAGCGTCAACCTCTCCAGCCTGGCCGGCACGACCGGCTTCGTCATCACCGGCTCGGCGGCGGGCAATCTGACCGGCCACACGGTGAGCTCGGCCGGCGACGTCAACGCCGACGGCATCGACGACCTGCTGATCGGCGCTCTCTACGCCGACGGGGCCGGCGGGACCGATTCCGGCGAGACCTACCTGATCTTCGGCAAGGCCGGCGGCTTCGGGGCCAGCCTGGATCTCACCGCCCTCAACGGCATCAACGGCTTCCTGGTCGGCGGCGGGGCGAGCGGCGGCTTCAGCGGCCAGGCGGTCTCGGCCGTCGGCGACGTCAACGGCGACGGGATCGCCGACCTGCTGATCGGCTCGCCCAACGCCGACCCCAGCGGCCGCACCGACGCCGGCGTCTCCTACCTGCTGTACGGCGGCGCCAACATCGCCCGGCTGACCAGTCCGACCACCGTCACCGTCACCATCACCGGAGCCAACGACGCCCCGACCATCGTCTCGGGTGGCGGCGGCGCCAACGCTGTGGCCAGCCGCGTCGAGAACGGGACCAGCGTCGCCACCGTCACCGCCGTCGACATCGATAACGGCGCGGTCATCACCTACAGCATCGCCGGCGGCGCCGACGCCAGCCGCTTCACCATCAACGCCACGACCGGCGCCCTGAGCTTCGTCGCCGCCCCCGACTTCGAAGCCCCGACCGACGTCGGCGCCAACAACGTCTACGACGTCATCGTCCAGGCCAGCGACGGGTCCCTGAGCGACACCCAGGCCTTCGCCGTCACGGTGACCAACCAGGGCGAGGCGCCCGCCATCACCTCCAACGGCGCGGGAACCGCCGCCGCCCTGTCGCAGGCCGAGAACGGCGCTGCCGTCACCACCGTCACCGCCGCCGACCCCGACGCCGGCGCCCTGCTGACCTACAGCATCGCCGGCGGCGCCGACGCCGCCCGCTTCACCATCAACAGCACGACCGGCGTCCTCAGTTTCGTCAGCGCCCCCAACTTCGAGGCCCCCGCCGACGCCAACCTCGACAACGTCTACAACGTCATCGTCCAGGTCTCCGACGGCGCGCTGACCGACACCCAGACCCTCAGCGTGACCATCACCAACGCCGCCGAAACGCCGGTGATCACCTCCGGCGGCGGCGGGACCAGCGCCATCGCTTCGACGGCCGAAGGTTCGACCGTCGTCGCCACCGTCACCGCCACGGACCCCGACGGCACGTCCCCGACCTTCGCCATCGTCGGCGGCGCCGATGCCGCCAAATTCAAGATCAACGCCGCCACCGGCCTGCTCGAATTCAAGGTCGCCCCCAACTTCGAGGCCCCCACCGACGTCGGCGCCAACAACGTCTACGACGTCATCGTCCGGGCCAGCGACGGCACGCTGTTCGACACCCAGGCCCTGGCGGTCACCGTCACCAACGTCGCCGAAGCCCCGGTCATCACCTCCAACGGCGGCGGCGCGACGGCGACGCGGTCGGTGGCGGAGAACCTCACGGCCGTCACCACCAACCTAGCCACCGACCCCGACGGCACGACCCCGACCTGGAGCATCGTCGGCGGCGCCGATGCGGCCCTGTTCAGCGTCAACGCCACCACCGGCGCCCTCAGCTTCGTCACCGCCCCCAACTTCGAGGCTCCCGGCGACGCCAATGCCGACAACGCCTACGAGGTCGTCGTCCAGGCCAGCGACGGGACCCTGGTCGATACGCAGGCCCTGACCATCACCGTCACCAACGCCAACGAGGCGCCGGCCATCACCTCCGGCGGCGGCGCGGGCTCGGCGGCCTATGACGTCACCGAGGGCACGACCGGTTCGCTGGTCAACACCGCCGTCGATCCGGACGCCGGCTCCACCCTGACCTGGGCCATCATCGGCGGCGCCGACCAGGGCTTCTTCGTCATCGATCCGGCGACCGGCGTGCTCGACTTCGCCAACCCGCCGGACTTCTCCACCCCGCTCGATAGCGGCGCCAACAACATCTACCAGGTGCAGATCCGCGTCAGTGACGGGGCCCGCACCGACACCCAGACCCTCAACATCCGGGTCACCGACACCAACGGCGCGCCGGTGATCAACTCGCTCGGCGGCGGACCGACCGGGGCCTATTCGATCTTCGAAGGCACCACCGGCCCGACGACGGTCAGCGCCACCGATCCCGACGGCACTACCCCGACCTACAGCATCATCGGCGGCGCCGACGCCGCCTTCTTCACCATCAACGGGACCACCGGCCTGCTGCAGCTGGCCGCGCCGCGCGACTTCGAGACCCCCGCCGACGCCGGCGCCAACAACGTCTACGAAGTCATCGTCCGCGCCTTCGACGGCACGCTGAGCGACACCCAGACCATCAGCCTGACGATCCTAAATACCAACGAGGCCCCGGTCATCACCTCGAACGGCGGCGGCCCGTCCGCCACGGCCAGCGTCCTCGAAGGCGCCGCCGCCGTCACCACCGTCACCGCCGCCGATCCCGACGCCGGGGCCAGCCTGACCTTCTCCATCGTCGGCGGCGCCGACCAGGGCCTGTTCACCATCAACGCCACGACCGGCGCCCTGGCCTTCATCTCCGGCCGCGACTTCGAGGCCCCGACCGACGCCGGCGGCAACAATGTCTACGACGTGACGGTGCAGGTCTCCGACGGAACGATCACCGACAGCCAGGCGATCGCCGTGACGGTGACCAACGGCAACGAGGCGCCGGCGATCACCTCCGGCGGCGGTGGGGCGGGCGCCACCGCCAGCATCCCTGAGAACATGCTGGGCGTCACCACGGTGACCGCCAGCGACCCGGACGCCGGCGCCAGCCTGGCCTTCTCCATCGTCGGCGGGGCCGACCAGGCCCTGTTCACCATCAACCCGACGACCGGGCTGCTGGCCTTCATCAGCACACGAAACTTCGAGGCGCCGGCCGACGCCGGCGCCAACAACGTCTACGACGTCGTCGTCCAAGTCTCCGACGGTACGCTGAGCGACACCCAGGCCATCGCCGTGACGGTGACCAACACCAACGAGCCGCCGGCCATCACCTCCGGCGGCGGCGGCGCCAACGCCACCGCCAGCCTGGCCGAAAACACCACCGCCGTGACCACCGTCACCGCGGCCGATCCCGACGCCGGCGCCACCCTGACCTTCAGCCTGGCCGGCGGGGCCGACGCGGCCCTGTTCACGATCAACGCCACCACGGGGGCGCTGAGCTTCATCGCCGCCCCCAACTTCGAGGCCCCCGCCGACGCCGGGGCCAACAACATCTATGACGTCGTCGTCCAGGTCTCCGATGGGGCCAACACCGACACCCAGGCCATCGCCGTCACCGTCACCGACGCGCCCGAGGCCCCGGCCATCACCTCCGACGGCGGCGGACCGACCGCCAGCCTCAGCCGGGCTGAGAATGGAACCGCCGTCACCACCGTCACCGCCAACGATCCGAACGGCGCGACCCTGACCTACAGCATCGTCGGCGGCTTCGATCAGGCCCGCTTCACGATCAACAGCACGACCGGTGTGCTCAGCTTCGTCGCCCCGCCCAACTTCGAGGCCCCCACCGACAGCAACACCGACAACAGCTACCAGGTCGTCGTCCAGGCCTCGAATGGGACCTTCAGCGACAGCCAGGTGATCAATGTCGCGGTGACCAACCTCAATGAGGCGCCGGTCATCACCAGCAATGGCGGCGGCGCGGTCGGCGGCTACACCATTTCCGAGAACACGCTGGGCCCCAACTCGATCGTCGCCGTCGATCCCGACGCCGGCGCCACCATCACCTACAGCATCATCGGCGGGGCCGACGCCGCCCGCTTCGTCATCAACGCGGCCGGCGTCATCCAACTGGCCGCCAATCCCAACTTCGAAGCGCCCGCCGACGCCAACGCCGACAACGTCTACACCGTCATCGTCCAGGCCAGCGACGGGACGCTGACCGACACCCAGACCATCAACCTGACGGTCACCAACCAGAACGAAGCCCCGACCATCACCTCCAACGGCGGCGGCGCCACGGCGACCAAGAGCGTGTTGGAGAACAGCACGGCGGTGACCACGGTGACCGCCACCGACCCCGACGGCGTCGCCACCCCGCTGACCTTCAGCATCGTCGGCGGCGTCGACCAGGCGCTGTTCACCATCGACACCAACACCGGCGTCCTGGCCTTCGTCAGCGGCCGCGACTTCGAGGCCCCCTCCGACAGCAACGGCGACGGGGTCTACAACGTCGTCGTCCAGGCCAGCGACGGGACCAACACCGACACCCAAGCCATCAACGTCACCGTCACCAACCGCAACGACGCCCCGGTGATCACCTCCAACGGCGGCGGCGCGACGGCCAACATCACCCGGGCCGAGAACGGCGCCACCTTCGTCACCACCGTCAGCGCGACCGACCAGGACGCCGGCGCTGTGGTCACCTATTCGATCTCCGGCGGGGCCGATGCGGCCCGCTTCACCATCAACGCCACGACGGGAAACCTGAGCTTCGTCACCCCGCCCGACTTCGAGGCCCCGACCGACAGCAACGGCGACAACCGCTACATCGTCCTGGTCCGGGCCAGCGACGGCCAGCTGGCCGACGTCCAGACGCTCAACGTCTTCGTCACCGACATCGGCGAGGTCGGCATCCCGCCGACCATCACCTCCAACGGCGGCGGCCCGACCGCCGCCATCAACATCGCCGAGAACAGCACGGCGGTGACTACCGTCACGGCCACCGATCCCGACACCGTCACCCTGACCTACGCCATCGTCGGCGGCATCGACGCTGGCCTGTTCACCATCGATGCCAACACCGGCGTGCTGTCGTTCATCAGTGGACGGAACTTCGAAAACCCCACCGACTCCGGCCTCGACAGCGTCTACGACGTTGTCGTCCGCGCCTTCGACGGGGCCCTGTCCGACACCCAGGCCATCGCGGTCACCGTCACCAACGTCAACGAGGCCCCGGTCATCACCTCGGGCGGCGGCGGGCCGACGGCCAGCTTCAATGTCGCCGAAAACCTCGTCCCGGCCTTCGTCGCCAACATCACCGCAACCGACCCCGACGCCGGCTCAACCCTGACCTTCGCCCTGGCCGGCGGCGCCGACGCGGGCCTGTTCACCATCAACACCGCCACCGGGGCGCTGGAGTTCATCACCTCGCCCAACTTCGAAGCGCCGACCGACGCCAACCTCGACGGCGTCTACGAGGTCGTGGTCCTGGTCACCGACGGGACCCTGTTCGACAGCCAGGCCATCTCGGTCACCGTCACCAACGTCAACGAAGGCCCGGCCATCGTCTCCGACGGCGGCGGGACCAACGCCGCCGTCAATGTCGACGAGAACACCAACCTGGTAACCTTCGTCAGCGGCACGGACCCGGACGCCGGGGCGGCGCTGACCTACAGCATCGTCGGCGGCGTCGACCAGTCGCTGTTCACCATCGACCAGACAAGTGGCGAGCTACGTTTCGTCACCGCCCCCGACTTCGAGACCCCGACCGATTCCGGAACCGACGGCGTCTACAACGTCGTCGTCCAGGTCTCCGACGGGACCTTCAGCGACGCCCAGGCCATCGCCGTCACCGTCACCGACGACAACGAGCGGCCGGTGATCACCTCCGACGGCGGCGGCCCGACCGCCTCGATCAGCCTCCAGGAGAACGAGCCCGACGTCACCACCGTCGTCGCCGTCGACCCCGAGGGCCAGACCGTCACCTACAGCATCGTCGGCGGCCCGGACGGGGCGCTGTTCGACATCGACCCGGCCACCGGCTTCCTCAGCTTCGCCACTCCGCCGGACTTCGAAAGCCCGCAGGACTTCGACGGCGACAACAAATACGAGGTCGTCGTCCAGGCCTCGGACGGGGTGGAGGTCCGCCAGCAGACCATCACCGTCACCGTCACCGACGACGCCGGCGAAGCGCCCGGCCCGACGCTGACCAACCTGATCGGCATCTTCACGGTCAATGAGGCCGACCCGGTCAAGCGCATCGACTTCGACGTCGCCTATTCGAACGGCGTGGCGAACTACAACGGCGCCACCCTGCGGGTCAGCGGCCTGGACGCCGCCGACCTGGTGTCGGTGATCAACTTCGGCGGCGGCCCCGGCCAGGTCGGGGTCAGCGCCGGCAGTACCTTCACCGTCTCCTTCCAGGGCTCGCCGATCGGCACCGGCACGGGCGGCTCCGGGACCGACCTGGTCATCATCTTCAACGGCAACGCCACCCGCCAGGCCATCGAGGCGGTGGTCGAGGCGCTCGGCTACCGCTCGACCTCGGACGTTCCAGTCTCGCCCCACACCCTGACCATCGAAATCGTCGATCCCCTGGCCCAGTCGGCCAGCGCCGGGGTGCGCATCGTGCTCAATGCCGATGTGCTGAACGGCACCCCCGGGTCCGACACCCTCAACGGCCTGCGCGGCAATGACACGATCAACGGCTTCGCCGGAGCCGACAACCTGTTCGGCGATGTCGGCAACGACATCATCTACGCCGGAGACGGCTTCGACAGCCTCGACGGCGGCGACGGCGACGACACCCTCTATGGCCAGGCCGGCGACGACACCATCATCACCGGCGACGGCTTCAACCTGGTGTTCGGCGGCGACGACAACGACCTGGTCTACGGCGGCCTTGACGTCGACCTGCTGCACGGCGACGCCGGCGACGACCAGCTGTTCGCCCTCGACGGCAATGACCAGCTGGACGGCGGCGCGGGCGACGACAGCCTGTTCGGCGAGGCCGGCGACGACAGCCTGGACGGCGGCGGCGATAACGACAGCCTGCGCGGCGACTCTGGCAACGACTTCCTGAGCGGCGGCAGCGGGGCCGACGACCTCGACGGCGGCAACGACGACGACACCCTGCGCGGCGGCGACGACAACGACACCCTCGACGGGGGCTTTGGCGACGACAAGGTGTTCGGCGAACTGGGCGACGACCGCATTCAGGGCGGCGACGGCGACACCGACGAGATCGACGGCGGCGACGATGTCGACGTCGACACCGTGGTCTACGTCAACGCCAGCACCGAATACACGGTGGCCTTCGGCGACGAGAACGACATCTTCGTCACTGGTCCGGGCGGCTTCACCGACCACCTGTTCGACATCGAGTTCCTGGAGTTCGCCGACACCACCATCGATGTCAGCAACGACATCCCGCAGTTCACCTTCGACGGCGGCGGCGACGAGGCCTTCATCACCGTCGACGAGAACGTCACCTTCATCGCCTTCATCACCGCGACCGACAACGACGCCGGCGCCGTGCTGAGCTTCGCCATCCTCGACGGAGCCGACTCCGGCAGTTTCCAGATCGACTCCGCGACCGGCGAACTGACCTTCAACATCCCGCCGGACTTCGAAATCCCGTCCGACGCCGACGGCGACAATATCTATGCGGTGGAGGTCCTGGTCAGCGACGGCCGCAGCGAAGACCGGCAGACCATCTTCGTCACGGTCAACGACGTCGCCGGCGGCATCATCGTCGCGCCCAAGGGCGATGGCGAACCGATGAACGCCCCGGCCCTCGCGCCGCCGGAGGAGGTTCCGACCGGGGTCGAAGGCGGTTGGTTGTTCTAGCCCCCTAAGGGATCGGGTCCACCGGCGGGAACAGCGGGAACGGACCGTCGCCGGCCGGATTGTCGCGCACGTCCGGCGTCGGCTCGAAATTCTCCGAGCCGTCGGCCGGCGGTTGCCCGTCCGGCCCGTCGGCGGCGTCGCCAGAGGCGACATAGGCCGGTTCAGTGTCGCCGCCCCGGCCGCTGTCGTCCGCCGAACTGGGTGGCGGCAGCAACAGGGCGATCAGCTGGGCCGAGACCTCGTCGGTCAGCTCGAACGGTCCGAACACCCCGGCGTCGGTGACGATCAGCGCCAGGCCCGGACGGTCGAGGACCGTCGTCCGCCCGCCGCGCTCGACATCGATGGCCCCGGGGGTGTCGAAGCTGTCGGACGAGCCGGCCGGGCCGCGCAGCACAACCAGCAGCATGGTCTCCGGATCGCCGGTGAACGGCGGCACGCCGGGCTGCTCCTTGAGCAGGGCCAGGGCCTCGGGCCCGACCAGGCCTTCGACGATGGTGCCGCGCACGCCGATCGAGGCGACCGGTGTGGTGATGGCCTGGCGCGAGGGGCCCCGGGAGGTCTTGCCGGAGGCGAAGCGGAAGGCCCCCTTGGCGACGCTGGCGCTGACCCCGCCCGGATTGTTCGGCGCGGGGGCGACGAAACGGTCGACGGTCATCCGGGCGTTGGCGCCGACGGTGAAGGTCGAGCGGTCGCGCAGCAGCACCTGCACCTGGCTGGCCGGACCGGTGACATATTGGTCGCCCAGCTTGACCGGCCCGCGCACCACGGCCGGCCGCAGGGGGGCGGGGCCGCTCTTCTGCTGCACCTGGTTGCGGATGGCGGCGTTGACGCCGACCTGCTCCTGGGCGAGCGCCCCGGCCGACAGGGCCAGCCAGCTGGCGGCGGCGAGGGAGAGGATCCTGAGCGTCTTCATCGGATGCGTTCCTGACAGCTCTAATTACGCGCGCCGAAGCGCCAGATCAGGCGAAGCTCCGCCCCCCAGCCTTCGTAGTCGGCGAGCGGGAAGCCACTTTCACGGCTGGCGTAGGTCAGCGCCCCTTCCAGGGCGATGTCCTCGCGCAGGTCGCCGGTCGATCCCCTGCCGGAGAAGGCGCTGAGCGGCGCGCCGACGGCGAGGCGGCCGTTCAGCCGGGTGTCCTCGCGCTGGCGGCCGAGCAGGAAGAAGGGATCGGCCTCGTCGTACTCCAGCCACCGCGCCGAGCCCGTGCCCGAAAGGTAGACGCCGCGCTTGAAGCGCTGATCGAGGCCGAGCGACAGGCGTGGGCCCGAATAGCCGAACGGCTCGTAGGAGGCGGTCTTGACCTCGTAGCCGAGGCCGCCAGTGACGGTCGTGCGGGCGGCCAGCTTGTGGCTGAGGGTGACATCCAGGCTGTAGCGCTCGCCGTCGCGGTCGCCGCCGATCAGGCCCGACACCGCATCGATGGCCGGCTCGTCGTAGTTCTGGTCGACCGCCTCGGCCCGCAGGCCGAACGTGGTGCGGTTGGCGACCCGCCAGTTGAAGGCGCCGCGGACGCCCAGTTCGGTCAGCTGCGGGTCGCCCTCCAGCCGCACCTGCCGCGCCACCACACCGACCCGCAGGCTGGTCAGCCGCGTGCGATGGCCGACGCCGCCCTCGCCCTCGAAGCGCTGGAAGTCGACGGCCGCGCCGGACAGCGCGGAGCGGTCATAGGCCAGGCCCGAGCCGTACAGCTCCCAGCTCTTGCTGTTGCCCAGGTCGAGGCGGCCGTTCAGGGCCAGGGACAGTTCGCTGGAGGTCCCCTCTTCCTTCGGCGGCGCGCCGAAGATGTCAAAGGCGGTGAAATAGGCGCCGGCCGCGTCGTCCTCGTAGATCACACCCGCCGTCAGCCGGCCGGAGACGGCGTGGTCGGCGGTCTTTTCCTTGATGCGCGACAGGTAGCGGTCGGCCTCGGCCCGTTGCAGCGGCGAGAGGTTGGCGCCCTTCAGCCGGTCCAGTTCCGCCTTGGCGCCCTGGTAGTCGCCCAGCCGGTAGAGCAGCACCGCGTAGAACAGCCGGTCGGCGTGGCGATTGGGCTCCTGGATCAGCACCCGCTCCAGCGCCGAGGCGGCCGCCGACAGGTTGCCCTGCGAAGCCTGGTCGCGGGCATAGGCGAGGTTCAGCTCGACATCGTCCGGCGCCGCCATGACCGCGTCGAAGTCCTGGGCGCCGGCCCCAGAGGCCGTCCCCAGGGCCAGCGGCAGCGCGAGCAGCACCGGGGCGAACGCCCTTGAAAACCTGTTGACCAAGACAGCGCCCCCTCGCGCCAAATCACGGCGACTTTCCGCCTCGACCTTGGAGTTAGGGCGTTGATGGGTCAAGGCAAATGCCTGTTGCACCCAGATGGGGCAGCCTAGGCCTGGGGGACGTCGCCGGCCACCGTTGTGCGGTGCATCACCCGCAGGTGGCCGTCATAGCCGCCATCCGCGAAATGCAGGGTGCAGCGGTTGTCCCACAGGGTCAGCATGTCGGCCGCCCAGTGGTGGCGGTAGACGAAGTCGTCCTGGGTGATGTACTCGAACAGGAAGCGCAGGATGGCCATGCCCTCGGGCCGGGTCATGCCCTCGATGCCGACCGTATAGACCGGACTGCAGAACAGCGCCCTGCGGCCGCTGACCGGGTGGGTGACGACCAGCGGGTGGGCGACGGTCGCCTCCGCCTCCTCGCTGACCACGATCTGCATGGTCCGCTTGCCGGTTTCCTTGGCGAAAACCCCGGACGGCCCATAGGCCTGCCGGGCGCTGTGCACGGCCCTTAAGGGCGCGAGCATCGCCTTCATGGTGTCCGACAGGGTCTCCCAGGCCCGGTAGCAGTCGGCATAGAGGGTGTCGCCCCCGACCGGCGGCACGACCTGGGCATGCAGGAGGGTGCCGGCCGGCGGCGTCTTCTGGAAGCTCCAGTCGGAATGCCAGCCGGCCCCGAAGTTGGTCGCCGTCTCGTCCGGCTCGCGGCGCAGCTCCAGCACATTGGGCCGGCCCGGCATCGGCTTGATGAAGGGGTCCTCGCCGAACGGGCCCAGCTGCAGGGTGAAGGCCTCCAGGGCGTCGAGGTCCATCGGCTGATTGGGAAAACAGATCACCGAGTGCGCCGCCCAGGCTTGGCGCACCTCGGCCAGGACGTCGGCCGGCAGCGGCCGGGTGAGATCGAGCCCGGTTACGGCGGCGCCGAAGCCGTGCGGCCGCGGTTCGACCTGGATGCTCTGGTAGGCCATCGGCGTCTCCCATCGGCGCTGTCGCGCTCTTGGCGGCAGCTTCCTCCAATTCCGCCCGCGCGTCATCCCGCCCCCGTGGAGGACGGCGCCTAAAAAACAGGCGTTCGTCCGAAAGCGCGCCGGCGGACGGCCGCGCCCGTTGGACCTTGCCAACCCGCCGCCGACAGTGCGGCCATGGACCTTGCGACCCTCGACCTTCCGGCCGCCGCCGTCCCGCAACGGGCGCGGGGGACCGCGCGGCTGGTGGTCCGGTCGGAGGATGGCCGCACCCGGCTGTCGCGCCTCTACCAGGAGGGTTCGGCCAAGCTGCGCCTGCCACGCGCGCGGGGCGCCGCGCTCGAGGCGGTGATGATCAACTCGGCCGGCGGCATGACCGGCGGCGACCGCTTCGCCTGGACGGTCGAGGCCGGGGCCGGGGCCCACGCCGTCCTCACCACCCAGGCCTGCGAGCGCATCTACCGGGCCAGCGCCGATGTTGCCCGGGTCGAGACCAGCCTCACCCTCGAAGCCGGCGCCCGGCTCGACTGGCTGCCGCAGGAAACCATCCTGTTCGACGGCTCGGCCCTGTCGCGCCGCATCACCGCCGAGGTCGCCGAAGACGCCAGCCTGCTCGTCGCCGAGGCGGTGATCCTCGGCCGCCACGCCATGGGCGAGACCTTCGCGCGCGGCGCCTTCCACGACCGCTGGCGCATCCGCCGGGGCGGCCGCCTGGTGTTCGCCGACGACCTGAAACTGGACGACGACATCCCGCACCTGATCCACCAGCCCGCCCTGCTGGCCGGGGCCGGCGCCTTCGCCACCCTGCTGCTCGTCGCGCCCGAGGCCGACACCCGCCTGGACGCCGTCCGCGCCGCGATTGGCGACCTGGGCGGAGCCAGCGCCTTCGACGGCAAGCTGGTCGTCCGCCTCGCCGCCGCCGACGGCCTCAGCCTGCGCCGCGCCCTGATCCCGGCCCTCGCCGCCCTCGGCGCCGCCCCGCCCGCCGTCTGGACCCTCTGATGAACCTGACCCCCCGCGAAAAGGACAAGCTGCTGATTTCCATGGCGGCCATGGTCGCCCGGCGGCGGCTGGAGCGCGGCGTCAAGCTGAACCACCCCGAGGCCATCGCCCTGATCAGCGACTTCGTCGTCGAGGGGGCCCGCGACGGCCGCTCGGTCGCCGAGCTGATGGAGGCCGGCGCCCACGTCATCAGCCGCGACCAGGTGATGAGCGGCATCGCCGAGATGATCCACGACGTCCAGGTCGAGGCCACCTTTCCCGACGGCACCAAGCTGGTGACCGTCCACCACCCCATCCGCTGAGAGGTCCGATGACCCGCATGCTTTCCGCCCTGCTGATCCTCAGCGTCGCCACCCCCGCCGCCGCCCACGAGGGGCACGGCGCTCCGGGCCTGCTGCACGGCTTCAGCGGCGAGCACGGCCTGGCCCTGCTCGCCGCCGTCGGCATCATGGGCCTGACCGTCTGGTTCCGGACTCCCCTGACCCGCATGGGCGAGCGCCTGACGGCGCCGCTGGTCCGGCTGATCGCCCGCTACCGGAGCCGTTCATGATTCCGGGCGAAGTCATCACGGCCGAGGGCGATATCGAGCTCAACGCCGGCGCCCCGCGCATCACCCTGGAGGTGGCCAACACCGGCGACCGGCCGGTGCAGGTCGGCAGCCACTACCATTTCTTCGAGACCAACCCGGCGCTGGCCTTCGACCGCGACGCCACCCGCGGCTGGCGGCTCGACATCGCCGCCGGCACGGCGGTGCGCTTCGAGCCCGGCCAGACCCGCGAGGTGACCCTGGTCCCCATCCTCGGCGGCCGGCGCATCTACGGCTTCCGCCAGTCGGTGATGGGGGACCTTTAGATGGCCCGCATCGGCCGCGCCCTCTACGCCGACATGTTCGGCCCGACCACCGGCGACCGCGTGCGCCTGGCCGACACCGAGCTGTTCGTCGAGGTCGAGAAGGACTTCACCACCTATGGCGAGGAGGTGAAGTTCGGCGGCGGCAAGGTGATCCGCGACGGCATGGGCCAGGGCCAGCAGACCCGCGCCCAGGGCGCCGTCGACACCGTCATCACCAATGTGCTGATCATCGACCACTGGGGCATCGTCAAGGCCGACGTGGCCCTCAAGGACGGCCTGATCGCGGCCATCGGCAAGGCCGGCAATCCCGACACCCAGCCCGGCGTCACCATCATCGTCGGCCCCGGCACCGAGGCCATCGCCGGCGAGGGCAAGATTCTCACCGCCGGCGCGATGGACGCCCACATCCACTACATCTGCCCGCAACAGGTCGAGGACGCCCTGATGAGCGGCGTCACCTGCATGCTGGGCGGCGGCACCGGACCGGCGACGGGCACGAAAGCCACCACCGCCACCCCCGGGCCCTGGCATCTGCAGCGGATGATCGAAGCGGCCGACGGCCTGCCGATGAATCTGGCCTTCAGCGGCAAGGGCAATGCCTCCCTGCCCGGCGGGCTGGAGGAACAGATCCTGGCCGGCGCCTGTTCGCTGAAACTGCATGAGGACTGGGGCACCACCCCGGCCGCCATCGACAACTGCCTGACCGTCGCCGACGCCTACGACGTCCAGGTGATGATCCACACCGACACGCTCAATGAGTCCGGCTTCGTCGAGGACACGGTGGCCGCCATCAAGGGCCGCACCATCCACGCCTTCCACACCGAGGGGGCCGGCGGCGGCCACGCGCCGGACATCATCAAGGTCTGCGGGCTGCCGAACGTGATCCCCAGCTCGACCAACCCGACCCGTCCGTACACGGTCAATACCCTGGCCGAGCACCTCGACATGCTGATGGTCTGCCATCACCTCGATCCGTCGATCCCGGAAGACATCGCCTTCGCCGAGAGCCGCATCCGCCGCGAGACCATCGCCGCCGAGGACATCCTGCATGACCTGGGCGCCTTCTCGATCATCTCCAGCGACAGCCAGGCCATGGGCAGGGTCGGCGAGGTGCTGATCCGCACCTGGCAGACCGCCGACAAGATGAAGCGCCAACGGGGGCCGCTGCCCGGCGACGGGGCGGCCGACAACGCGCGGGTCAAACGCTACATCGCCAAATACACGATCAACCCGGCGATTGCGCAGGGCGTCAGCCGCCACATCGGCAGCGTCGAGGTCGGCAAGCGGGCCGACCTGGTGCTGTGGGACCCGGCCTTCTTCGGGGTGAAGCCCGACCTGGTGCTGCTCGGCGGCTCGATTGTCGCCGCGCCGATGGGCGATCCCAACGCCTCTATCCCGACGCCGCAGCCGGTCCACTACCGGCCGATGTTCGGGGCGCTCGGCAAGGCCCTGACCCGGTCGTCCGTGGTCTTCACCTCGAAGGCGGCGCTGGACGGCGGCCTGCGCGGCCGCATCGGCACGGATAAGCAGCTTGTCGCCGTCGAGAACGTGCGCGGCGGCCTCTCCAAGGCCAACATGATCCACAACGACGCCCTGCCGCACATCGAGGTCGATCCGGAGACCTATGAGGTCCGCGCCGACGGCGTGCTGCTCACCTGTGAACCCGCCACGGTCCTGCCGATGGCCCAACGGTATTTCCTGTTCTGATGCTGAAAGTCGCCGCCATCCTCCCCGCCGGAACCTGGTCGTCCGCCGCCGACCACGTCACCCTCGACCAGGACGGCCGCCATCGCCGCCGCACCGTGCTGACCAGCGACCACCTGGGCATCGACGCGCTGCTGGACGAACCCGCCGCGGTGCAGCTGAAGCATGGCGACGGCCTGAAGCTCGACGACGGCCGCATCCTCGAGGTGCTGGCCGCCCCCGAGGACCTGCTGGAAATCACCGCCCACAGCCCCGAACACCTGCTGCAACTCGCCTGGCACCTGGGCAACCGCCACCTGGCCACCCAGATCGACGGCCAGCGCCTGCTGATCCGCTACGACCACGTCATCGCCCACATGCTGGAGCATCTGGGCGCCCATGTGCATCGGGTGACGGCGCGCTTCGACCCCGAGGGCGGCGCATACGGCGGAGCCCACCATGTTCACGAACACTAACCGTCCCTTCTCCCGCTTGTCGGGAGAAGGTGGCCCCCGAAGGGGGTCGGATGAGGGCAGCGCCAGCCTTGGACGGTTGGCGTGCCGCTTCCACAATAACTCCCTGACCGCCGGCGGTGCCCTCATCCGACCGCTTCGCGGCCACCTTCTCCCGACAAGCGGGAGAAGGATATGAGCGCGCCGCTTCTCAAGCTCCTGACCTGGCTTTCGCCCGCCTTCCCGGTCGGCGGCTTCAGCTATTCGCACGGCCTGGAGACCGCCATCGCCGACGGCGCCGTCCACGACCGCGCCAGCCTCCACGCCTGGATCGCCGCCCTGCTCGCCCACGGCTCGGGCTGGACCGACGCCGTCCTCCTGACTGAAGCCTGGCGCGCCTCGACCAGCGCCGACAGCCAGCGCCTCGCCGACGCCGCCGAGCTGGCCGACGCCATGGCCCCTTCCCTCGAACGCCGCCGGGAGTCCCTCAGCCAGGGCGCCGCCTTCCTCATCGCCGCCCGCGCCTGGCGGCCCTTGGGTTTGATCCCAGCCTACGGCGACCCCGCCCCCTACTGCGTCGCCGTCGGCGCCACCGCCGCCGCCCATTCCGTGCCGCTGGAGCCCGCCCTGACCGCCTGGCTCCACGCCTTCGCCAGCAACCTGACCAGCATCGCCCTGCGCGCCGTGCCGCTCGGCCAGACCGACGGCGTCGCCGTGCTGGCCGCTCTGGAACCTCTGATCCTCGAAACCGCCGCCCGCGCCGCAGCCTCGTCCCTCGACGACCTCGGAGCCTGCGCCCTGATGAGCGACATCGCCTCCATGCGCCACGAAACCCAGCCCGTCCGGCTGTTCATCTCATGAGCACAAACGGACCCCTGCGCGTCGGCATCGGCGGCCCCGTCGGCAGCGGCAAGACCACCCTGACCGAGAAGCTCTGCAAGGCGATGCGGGGCCGCTACTCGCTCGCCGTCATCACCAACGACATCTACACCCGGGAAGACGCCCTCATCCTCAACCGCCTGCAGGCGCTGCCCGAGGACCGCATCATGGGCGTCGAAACGGGAGGCTGCCCGCACACCGCCATCCGCGAGGACGCCTCGATCAACCTGCGCGCCATCGACGAGATGAACCAGCGCCACCCAGGCCTCGACATCATCTTCATCGAGAGCGGCGGCGACAACCTGGCCGCCACCTTCAGCCCCGACCTCGCCGACCTGACCCTCTACGTCGTCAGCGTCTGCCAGGGCGAGAAGATCCCCCGCAAGGGCGGCCCGGCCATCACCCGCAGCGACCTGCTGATCATCAACAAGACCGACCTGGCGCCGCATGTCGGGGCCGACCTGTCGGTGATGGAGAGCGACGCCAGGGTCCAGCGCGGAACCCGGCCGACGGTGATGAGCGACCTCACCCGCCTCAAGGGCGTCGACGACATCGTCGGCTTCATCGAGCGGCAGGGCGGCCTTGTCGAACGCACACCGGCCTGACCGTCAGTTGACGCCTCTCCGGTCCGGGCGCAGCCTGCCCGGACAACAAGGGAGGATCCGCCGTGCGCCCTGTTCTGTTGCCCGCGCTTCTGTTGCTCGCCGCCCCGATGAGCGCGCCCGCCATCGCCGCCGAGCCGGCCGAGTTCTGCTATGACGTCGCCGTCCTCGGCACCCTGCGCAACACCAACGAGGGCTATCGGGTCTCGGTGTCGAAAACTTATGTCGGCGGCCGGACGCCGAGCCACATCGCGGTTTTCATGGACACCGAGTACGGCGCCGTTCCCAGCATCCCCTATCACCGCGACGCCGTCTTCTACCTGAAGCGGCTGGGGGGCGGTTACTTCGGCGTCCTCAGCACGGCCGGGCGGGAACAGCTGGACGGCCGCGGCCTGCTGACCCGCGCCCGGGTCGACCAACTGGCCCGGAAACGGAAGCTGCCGCGGTGCCCGGCGACCAGCTGATCAGGGCTGGGCGTTCAGGCTGACGGCCTTGACGCCCCGCTCGCCTTCGAAGGTCACCTCGATCCAGACCATGCAGTCGGCGATGTCGAGATTGTAGGTCGGACCGCCCTCGCGGACGTTCATGGACCCCTCGTTCGGCAACAGCCGGGCCAGCTTGGCCTTCGCTTCGGCCGGCCCGTCATGGCTGTCCAGCCCCCACGGCCAAGGCGTCCCGGTCCCGGCAACCAGTTCCTTGTCCATCATGAAGCCATCACCCAGGGCGTAGCGCGTGCCTTCCGGTTCGGCGAAATAGCATTCGAACTGGCAGTCGACCTCGACCGCCCAGGCCGGCGGCGCCTTGACCGGGTCTTTCCAGCGCAGCCGCCCGAAGGTGTCCACTCGCGCCAGGGCCTCGTCGCAGGACATCGCCGTCGCGGGGCTGGCGAGGGCGGCCAATAGCAGGGCGATTGTCCAGACGCGCATTCCCATCCTCCATCCCGCTCAACGGCAGGATGGCCGAGGCCCGGTTGAGCGGCAAGCAGCTGGCGGAATGGTCAGCCCAGGCCGTCCAGGCAGTGCAGGAGTGGGTGCGGGTCGATCAGCGTCGTTCCTTCAAACGAAAGGTCCAGCCTTGCCAGGTCCGCCATTCGCGCCAAGGGCGCTGGCAGGTCCGCAAACCGCAGCGTGACCTGCGGCCGCGCCTGAAGCTCATAGGCCAATAGGTACTCCGACGGGCGATGGACATCGGACCAGTCAAAGACGAACAGCCCGCGCGCGCACAGCATCTGAAAGCTCTCACAGAGACCTTGGTCGTTCGGTGGAGCGGACCGTGCCGGAAGCCCGCGAAGAGCAAACTCGACATCGATATCTGGAGGACCGGAGGCCTCCAAAACCCTGACTGGGACGGGCCCCTGCCCGCCCGTCGTGAGGGCGGCCAGTCGCCCTTCGCGGTCACAGGCGAGCCAGCATAGGTCGATGTGGTGGGGGTAGGTTCCTCGCCGCCAGGTCACCCCGCGATCCGCCCTTTCAGCCGCAGCCGGCTGACGCCGCCGTCCGGATAGATGTTCAGCCGCACGAACTTCACCGGACCCAGCTTCGCTACTTCGGCCTTGAAGACGTGGATGTGGTCCATCGACAGCTTCACCTCGCCCAGCAGCACCGGCCAGGCCTCGGCCGCCGCGGCGATCTCTTCCACTGTCCCGTGCGCCTCGGCCGTCGCCTGGATCGAGCAGCGATCGGGGTAGTTGCCTTTGAAGTGGGCGGTGTCGACAACGATCTCCTCGATGACGCCGGCATGACCCAGTTCCAGCACCGCCCAGTCATGGCCGGGCTCGCGGCGGCGGCGGGTTTCCCAGCCGTCGCCCATGTCCTTGCCGCGGCCGGGCGCGGTCAGGTTCTCGACCCGGCCGAAGTGTTCGTCGTTGGCGATCAGGCCGCGACCGCCGTTCTCCATGGCCAGTAGGTCGAGCACCGTATCGGCCGCCACCTTCGACCAGTCCTTGTGGATGGTCCCGAAGATGCGGAACCGCGCCACCCCGCCGTCGGGGAAGATGTTCAGCCGCACATGGGTCCAGACCCCCTCGTGCACGGCGTTGACGAACCGCCGGCTGTCGCCCTGCAGGTCGATCTGGGGGACCAGCAGGGTCCAGCCGGCCTCCTCGCCCGGAACCTCGGCGTCCGAGACGCAGGCCTCGACCGAGGCGCCCGGCGGGTAGTTGCCGGTGAAGTTGCGCGTATCGATCTCGAAGCCGGCGATCTGGCCCGGCGCGCCCAGCCTGACGATCGCCCAGTCGTGGCCGGGAACCCGCTTGCGGCGGCTCTCCCAACCGTCCATCCACTTGCCGTTGTCGTCGTACTTGCCGGGGATGAACACCGGCTCGGCCGGGTCGATCATCCGGCTCTTGTCGGCGAAGAAGTCGTCGGTGGCGTAGACCACCGCGCCGCCCAGGCGCGGCTGGGCCAGGTCGATCAGGCCGGCGTAGGGATGGGTCACGAAAGGTCCTTGAAGAGGTCGTCCAGGCGGAAGCGGGCGATGCGGTGAATCTGGGCGATGGCGGTTGCGAACTCCGTCTCCGCGTCGTTGGCCAGGCGTTGTTCGAAGGCGGCCAGGATGTCGGCCCGGCTCATGCCCTTGACGGCGACGATGAAGGGAAAGCCGAAGCGGTCGTTGTAGGCGGCGTTGAGGCGCTGGAAGGCGGCGAACTCCTCCGGGCTGCACTGGTCCAGCCCCGCCCCCGACTGCTCCTTGACCGAGGCGTCGGCCATCCGGGCCCGGCTGGCCAGTTGCGGGTGGGCCCGGATCAGCGCCAGCTTCTTTTCGTACGAGGCCGTATCCACCACCTCGGCCATGGCCCTGGCCATCGCCTCGGCCGTGGTCAGCTCGGCCGCATGGGCCCAGACCCCGTCGGCGACCCAGGGGCTGTCCTCGTAGATCGCCCCAAACCGCGTCGTGAAATCGGGCTCAGCCATGCGGATGCCGCTCGCGCCAGTGGCGGGCGATCTCGATCCGGCGGGCGAACCAGACATCCTTATGGCCCAGCGCATAGCGCAGGAACTTCTCCAGCCCGAGCATCTTGCCGGGCCGCCCGGCCAGCCGGCAGTGCAGGCCGACCGACATCATCTTCGGGCTTTCCTCCCCCTCGGCGTAGAGCACATCGAAGGCATCCTTCAGATAGCTGAAGAACTGGTCGCCGGTGTTCAGCCCGGTGCCGGAGAACCGCATGTCGTTGGCCTCCAGGGTGTAGGGCACGATCAGGTGCGGCCGCCCGGCCTCGGTCGTCCAGAACGGCAGGTCGTCGCTGTAGTCGTCGGCGTCGTAGAGGAAACCGCCTTCCTCCGCCGCGAGGCGCCGGCTGTTGGGGCTGGTGCGCCCGGTATACCAGCCCAGTGGCCGCTCCCCGGTCAGGCGTGTGTGGATCTCAATGGCCCGCGCCATGTGCTGGCGCTCGATGGCCTCGGGGATGTCCTGGTAGTTGATCCAACGCCAGCCGTGGCTGGCGATCTCGTGCCCGGCCTCGAGGAAGGCTTCGACCACGGCCGGATTGCGCTCCATGGCCATCGCCACCCCGAACACCGTCAGCGGCACGTCGTATTTCTCGAACAGCCGCAGCAGCCGCCAGACCCCGGCCCGGGAGCCGTACTCATAGATCGACTGCATGCTCATATGCTCGGCCGCCTCGACCGGGCCGGGGAAGATCATGTCCGACAGGAAGGTCTCGGCCCCGGCGTCGCCGTGCAGGATGCAGCGCTCGCCGCCCTCCTCGTAGTTCAGCACGATCTGCACCGCGATCCGCGCCCCGCCGGGCCAGCCCGCGTGCGGTGGGTTTCGGCCGTAGCCGATCAGGTTTCTGGAATAGCTGTCGCTCATGGGACGCCCATTCGGAGCGCTGTGGGCGCCCAACGTCAAGGCTTGGCGTCATGTCGCGGGCCACAACGGTTGCATTCGGCGCCTCAAGAGAGAATTCTGGACTGCTCCGCCGCGTTTCGGCGGCGATTGGAGCGCCAATGACCGGTCTGACGACCCACGTCCTCGACACCACCCACGGCCGCCCGGCCGCCGGAGTGGCCCTGCGCCTGATCCGCGACGGCCAGGTCCTGGCCCACACCCGCACCAACGCCGACGGCCGCTGCGACGCGCCCCTGCTCACCGCCGAAACCATGACGGTCGGCCCCTATCGCCTGGAATTCGAGATCGGCGCCTATTTCCGCAGCCTCGGCTTGACCCTGCCTGACCCCGCCTTCCTGGAGACCGTCGGCCTCGACTTCTGCGTCGCCGATCCGGCTGCCCACTACCATGTGCCGCTGCTGGTCTCGCCGTTCGGCTATTCCACCTACCGGGGCAGCTGATGCGCGATACGGTCCGCTTCATCCTGGACGGCGAGACGGTCGAGCTGAAGGACATCGACCCGACCACCACCGTGCTCAACCTGCTGCGCTACGACCTGCGCCGCACCGGCACGAAGGAAGGCTGCGCCGAGGGCGACTGCGGGGCCTGCACCGTGGCGCTCGGCGAGCTCGAGGGCGAGCAGGTCAGATGGCGGGCCGTCAACGCCTGCATCCTGTTCGCCCCCATGCTGGACGGCAAGGCGCTGAAGACCGTCGAAAGCCTCGGCGACCATCACCCGGTGCAGACCGCCATGGTCGAGCATCACGCCAGCCAGTGCGGTTTCTGCACGCCGGGCTTCGTCATGAGCCTGTGGGTGCGCGGCCGCGAGGCCGCCCCGCCGCCGGTCAACGACAGCCTGGCCGGCAATCTCTGCCGCTGCACCGGCTACGGCCCCATCGTCGCCGCGGCAAACGCGGCCGCCGCTCCGCCCGAGGATGAAGCCGATCTCATCGCCGCCCTGCGCGAGCTGGCCCAGGACGAACCCCTCATCATCCAGCGCAAGAACCTCCACTGGTTCGCGCCGCGCACCGTCCAGCAGCTGGCCGCCGACCTGAAGATGGCCGGCGACAGCGGCGCCGTCACCCTGCTGGCCGGGGCCACCGACGTTGGCCTGTGGGTCACCAAGCAGCACCGCCAGCTGCCGATCGTCGTCTGGCTGGGCGCCATACCCGAGCTTCAAACCATCACCGAAACCGACGAGGCCCTGACCATCGGTTCGGCCGTCCGCTACAGCGACGCCCTGCCGGCCCTCAGCCGCCTGCATCCCGACCTCGGCGAACTGCTCCGCCGCCTGGGCTCGGTCCAGGTTCGCAACAGCGGCACGGTCGGCGGCAACATCGGCAACGGCTCGCCGATCGGCGACATGCCGCCGGCCCTGATCGCGCTGGGGGCCAGCATCACCCTGCGGTCCCTGGACAGCGTCCGTGTCCTGCCGCTGGAGGACTACTTCCTCGCCTACGGCAAACAGGACCGCCGCCCGGGTGAGTTCATCGAGACCATCACCATCCCGCGCCCGGACCCTGGCCGCCGGGTGGCCATCTTCAAGCTCTCCAAGCGCTTCGACCAGGACATCTCCGCCGTCTGCGGCGCCTTCTCCCTGAAGATCGAGGACGGCGTCGTCACCGAGGCCCGCATCGCCTTCGGCGGCATGGCCGCCACGCCCAAGCGCGCCGCGGCCTGCGAAGCCGCCCTCACCGGCCGTCCGTGGACGGATCAAACCGTCGAGGCCGCCGCCGACGCCTTGGCGCAGGACTTCCAGCCCATCGACGACATGCGGGCCAGCGCCGCCTACCGCCTGGCCGCCGCCCAGAACCTGCTGCGCAAGCTGCTCGTCGAAAGCCCCAGCGTCCTGAGCCTGGAGCCTGTCGATGCCTGACGCCGGCGCGCCTCTCCCCGGTGTGGTCCACCGCCCCCTCAAGCACGACAGCGCCGAAAAGCATGTCGCCGGCTCGGCCACCTACATCGACGACCTGCCCGAGCCCGTGGATCTGCTGCACGTCTTCATGGCCATGAGCCCCCGCGCCCATGCCCGCATCCTCGAGATGGACCTGTGGGACGTCCGCGCCGCCCCCGGCGTCGTCGATGTCGTCTGCGCCGCCGACATCCCCGGCAAGAACGATGTCAGCCCGGTGGTCGGCGACGACCCGCTTTTCGCCGACGGCCTGGTGCAATACGTCGGCCAGTCCCTGTTCGCCGTCGCCGCCGAGACCCTTGCCCAGGCCCGCGCCGCCGCCGCCCTCGCCCAAATTAGATACGAAGACCTCACCCCCCTCCTCGACATCGCCGCCGCCCGCGCCGCCGGCAGCGTCATCGAGGACGCCCAGGTCATGACGCTGGGCGACGCCCCCGCCGCCATCGCCGCCGCGCCGCATCGCCTGGCGGGCCAGGTCGCCATCGGCGGCCAGGACCATTTCTACCTCGAGGGCCAGATCTCCATCGCCACCCCCGGCGAGGACGGCGACGTCCATGTCTGGTGCTCGACCCAGCACCCGACCGAGGTGCAGCACAACGTCGCCAAGGTGCTGGGCGTCCCCGACCACAGCGTCACCGTCAGCGTCCGCCGCATGGGCGGCGGCTTCGGCGGCAAGGAGAGCCAGCCGGCCCTGTTCGCCGCCGCCGCCGCCCTGATCGCCAGCCGCACGGGGCGCCCGGCCAAGGTCCGCCTCGACCGCGACGACGACATGGTGATGACCGGCAAGCGCCACGACTTCGAGACCGGCTGGCAGGTCGGCTTCGACGCCGAGGGCCGCCTGGCCGGCTACGCCGTCGAGCACGCCAGCCGCTGCGGCTACAGCGCCGACCTCTCCATGGCCATCAACGACCGGGCGATGTTCCACAGCGACAATGCCTATGCTTTGCAAACAGCGCATATCATCTCGCACCGATGCCGGACCCACACCGTCTCCAACACCGCCTTCCGCGGCTTCGGCGGTCCACAGGGCATGGTCGGCATCGAGCGGGCCATGGACGCCATTGCGCTTGAGCTGGGCAAGGACCCGCTCGACGTCCGCAAGGCCAACCTCTACGGCGTCGCCGGCGACCAGACCCCCTACGGCCAGACCGTCGACCACTCCCCCGCCCTGGCCCTGATCGAACGCCTCGAGGCAACCAGCGACTACCGCCGCCGCCGCGCCGCCATCGACGCCTGGAACGCGACCTCGCCGCACCTCAAGCGCGGTCTCGCCCTGACCCCCGTCAAGTTCGGCATCAGCTTCACCGCCACCCACCTCAACCAGGCCGGGGCTCTGATTCACGTCTATACCGACGGCTCGGTGATGCTGAACCACGGCGGCACGGAGATGGGCCAGGGCCTCTACCAGAAGGTCGCCCAGGTCGTGGCCCAGGCCTTCGGCATCGGCATCGAGCGGGTGAAGATCACCGCCACGGCCACCGACAAGGTGCCCAACACCAGCGCCACCGCCGCCAGTTCGGGCAGCGACCTCAACGGCATGGCGGCGCTCGACGCCGCCAACCAGATCAAGGCCCGCCTCGCCGCCTTCATGGCGACGGAGTTCAAGGTCGATGCCGCCGTCGTCCGCTTCGAGAACGGCAATGTCCACGCCGGCGACCAGGTCCTGACCTTCACTGAACTGGCCCGCCGCGCCTGGTTCAACCGCATCAGCCTGTCGGCCGCCGGCTTCTACCGCACGCCGAAGATCCACTACGACCGCAGCCGCCACCAGGGCCGGCCGTTCTTCTACTACGCCTGGGGCGCCGCCTGCGCCGAGGTCGCCATCGACACCCTGACCGGCGAGAACCGTGTCTTGCGCGCCGACATCCTGCACGACTGCGGCGCCTCCCTGAACCCGGCCATCGACCTTGGCCAGATCGAGGGCGGCTTCATCCAGGGCATGGGCTGGCTGACCACCGAGGAACTGGTCTGGGACGCACACGGCGCCCTCAAGAC
Source organism: Caulobacter sp. GW821-FHT11A05 (assembly GCF_058809015.1). Taxonomy (NCBI): domain Bacteria; kingdom Pseudomonadati; phylum Pseudomonadota; class Alphaproteobacteria; order Caulobacterales; family Caulobacteraceae; genus Caulobacter; species Caulobacter sp. GW821-FHT11A05. Next base: position 166,744 of record NZ_JBXASF010000006.1, read on the forward strand.
CCACGCCCCCTCGACCTACAAGATCCCGGCCTGCTCGGACCGCCCGCCGGTGCTCAACATCGACCTATGGGACCAGCCCAACCCGGAAAACACCATCCACCGCGCCAAGGCGGTTGGCGAGCCGCCGCTGATGCTGGCGATCAGCGTGTTCAGCGCCCTGACCGACGCCGTGGCCGCTGTCGTCGACCGCAAGGTCATGCCCAACCTCGACGCCCCGGCCACGCCCGAGCGCATCCTCATGGCTGTGGCCGAGGTCCGTCGCCGGGCAGGCGCGCAATGACCTGGGCCGCCCAAGCCTTGAGCGCCGTCACGCGCGGCGAACCGCTCGCCCTGGTCACCGTCGTGGCCGCCGAGGGCTCGACCCCGCGCGAGGCCGGGACCCGCATGCTGGTCACGCGGCTAAGCCAGTCCGGCACCATCGGCGGCGGCAATCTCGAATACCGCGCCACACAGCAGGCCCGCCGCCTGCTCCAGTCGGACCGCGCCTGGGCGATGCAGGACTACCCCCTCGGCCCCTTCCTGCAACAGTGCTGCGGCGGCCACGTCCGCCTGCTGCTGGAACGGCTGGACGCCGACGCCCGCGCCTGGCTCGAACCCGCCGCCCGCGCCGAAGCCGCTGGCCAGCCCTACGCCCTGCAGGCCCGCGTCTGCGGAACCCACCTGCACCGCGCCTTCTTCACCGACGAGACCCAATGGGTCGGTGCGATCGCCATGGTCGACGCCGCCGGCGCCCCGCTCGCCGGCCGCCGCCCGACCCTTTCCGAAGGCGACGCCCTCATCGAACGCATCGACACCAGCCGTCCGCGCCTCCTCCTCTTCGGCGCCGGCCACGTCGGCCAGGCCATCGCCCGCGCCTTCGCCCCCCTGCCCTTGCGCCTCGACTGGCATGACAGCCGTCCCGAGGCCGCCGCCCCCGGCGTCGCCATCCAGGACGAAGCCCGCCTCATCGAACTGGCCGCCCAGGCCGGCCCCGACGACCTCGTCCTGATCCTCACCCACAACCACGACCTCGACTACCTGCTGACTCGCGCGGCCCTGTCTGCCGCCCCGGCCTACGTCGGTCTGATCGGCTCCGAGACCAAGAAGGCCCGCTTCCTCCGCAGGCTGAGGGACGAGGGTGTCGGCGCCGAGGGCCTGACCTGCCCGATCGGCATCCCGGGCCTGAAGAGCAAGGCGCCGGAGGTGATTGCGGTCAGCGTGGCGGCCCAGCTTCTTGAGATCATCGAGGCCTGACCCTGAAAACCTCGCCCCCCTCCCTCCGATCTCCCCGACGAAAGTCGGGGCCCAGCTGGCAAGCCGGCAAAGGCCTTGGCGCTGATCAGAGCTGTCCCTCATACCAGGTGGACACTGGGCCCCGACTTTCGTCGGGGAGATCGGATTTTGGGGTGAAGCCCTCCGCCTCTAACCCTCAGGTCCACTGATGCTCGCTGACCTCCTGGCCTGGGCCAACATGGCCACCCGCTGGCTGCACGTCATCGCCGGCATCGCCTGGATCGGCTCGTCCTTCTACTTCATGTGGCTGGACGCCAGCCTGCGGGCCGGCCCTGAGACCCCCAAGGGCGTGCAGGGCGACCTGTGGGCCGTGCACGGCGGCGGCTTCTACCACAAGCGCAAGTACCTCTCGGTCCCGCCGGACATGCCGGCCGAGCTGCACTGGTTCAAATGGGAGGCCTACACCACCTGGCTCTCCGGCATCCTGCTGCTGACCCTGATCTACTACGCCGGCGCCTCCATCTACCTGATCGATCCGGCCAAACTCCCCCTCACCCCCTGGCAGGCCATAGCCCTCGGCACGGGCTTCCTGGTCGGCGGCTGGCTGGTCTACGACGCCCTCTGCAAGGCCATCGCCCACCGCACCCGGCTGTTCGCGGTGGTCTGGTTCGCCGTCCTGGTCGCCGCCGCCTGGGGCCTGACCCACATCTTCAGCAATCGCGGCGCCTTCATCCACCTGGGGGCGCTGATCGGCACGGCGATGGTCGGCAACGTCTTCCTCGTCATCATCCCCAACCAGCGCCGAATCGTCGCCGCCATGCTGGCCGGACAGCCCGTCGATCCGGCCCTCGGCAAGAAGGGAAAGCTGCGCAGCGTCCACAACAACTACATGACCCTGGCGGTCCTCTTCCTGATGATCTCCAACCACTATCCGATCGTCACCGACCATCCGCTCAACTGGCTGCTGATCGCCGGCATCGGCCTGTCGGGCGCCGTCATCCGCCACTTCTTCAACGAGAAGAACGCCGGCCGCAAAGAGCCGATCATCCTGGTCAACGGCGTCGCCCTGTTCGTCGGGGTGATGATCTTCGCCCTGATCACCACGCCCAAGCCGGCCGAGGCCGGCGTTACCCCGGCCACCTTCCCGGAGGTGCAGGCGATGATCGGCAAACACTGCACCGCCTGCCACTCGGCCCACCCGACCCACAAGGGCTTCACCGCCCCGCCGAACGGCGTCGCCTACGACACGCCCGAGCAGATCCGCAGCTACGCCCCGCGCATCTACCAGCGCGCCGTCGCCAACCATTCCATGCCGCTCGGCAACGAGACCGGCATGACTCCCGAGGAGCGCGCCAGGCTCGGCGCCTGGATCAAGGCCGGCGCCAAATGAGGACCGTCCGCCCCCGCCCCCTGACGCCCGAAGCCTTCGCCCCTTTCGGCGAGGTGATCTCGGCCCGCGACGAGGCCCACCACTACCCGATCAACTACGGCGCCACGACCCGCTACCACGCCCTCGGCCATGCCACCGCCAAGGACGGTGAGGTCATCCTCAGCATCTTCCGCTCGACGCCCTTGGCCGCCCTGGTCCTGAAGATCATGGAACGCCACCCCGACGGCAGCCAGGCCTTCATGCCCCTCAGCGGCCGCCCCTACCTGGTTGCCGTCGCCCCGGCCGGCGATCTCGACCCGGCCAGGATCGAGGTCTTCCTCGCGGACGGCGCCCAAGGCGTGAACTACGCCGCTGGAACCTGGCACCACTACTCCCTGGCGCTCGGAGAGGTCAGCGACTTCCTCGTCGTCGACCGCCAGGGCCCGGGCGCCAACCTCGACGAGATCGAGCTGGCGCAAGGCGACTGGATCGAGGTCCTCCCGCCAGGGACCTGAGCCGGCATACCCGACATTGGAAAGCCGCTCACCTTGGGCCAGGCCGGACGAGACCCCGCCCTGCCCGCCGCCCCGGCCGGTGGGTGGTGCGAGGGTGGTCGGAAGGGGCGCAAAGGGTGGTCAATCCGCCTCGCAAGGGGGTCCCCAAGGCGGTTCCAGATTGGACCTATACCGTTGATTTTGCACAGTATTTTTTGCCGCCAAGGCGCCGATGCGGTACAATGGAGCCGCTTCGATAGCCGCCCGCCCGATTGCGGCGCCGCCCAACCGGTGTGACACTGACCCCAACAGACCGCCGAGCACGGCGGCAAGGGGCGGGAAACGACAATGCGCAAGTCATGGCTGCTGTTCGCGATCGGCTGGCTTCTGATCCTCGGCGGGTCGTGGCTGGCCTCGGCCATCCAGACCGGCGGCGGCGTCAAGGTCGAGGACGTCCGGTTCAAGGGGACCGGCGGCGTCGTCATGAGCGGCCTGCTCTACACCCCGCCAAACGCCACCGCCGCCAAACCGGCCCCCGGCGTCCTCGCCGTCCACGGCTACATCAACAGTCGCGAGACCCAGTCCGCCTTCGCCATCGAGTTCGCCCGCCGCGGCTACGTCGTCCTGGCCCTCGACCAGACCGGCCACGGCTACAGCGGCGGGGCGGCCTTCTCCAACGGCTTTGGCGGCCCCGACGGCCTGACCTACCTGCGCGGCCTGCCGACCGTCGACAAGGCCAACATCGGCCTCGAAGGCCACAGCATGGGCGGCTGGACGGTCCTGGCCGCCGCCGCCGTCATGCCGGACGCCTACAAGGCCGTGGTGCTCGAGGGCTCCTCCACCGGCGCCCCGTTCGCCAAGGACGGCACGCCGGCCTGGCCGCGCAACACCGCCCTGGTGTTCAGCCAGTACGACGAGTTCGCCAAGCTGATGTGGGGCCCGCCCCGCGCCGCCGACGTCGGGACCAGCCCCAAGGCCAAGACCCTGTTCGGCACGGCCGCCAACATCGAGACCAGCCGCCTCTATGGCGACATCGCCGCCGGCACGGCCCGGCGCCTCTACACGCCGGCCACCACCCACCCCGGCGACCACATCTCGCCGGCCGCCGTCGCGGCCAGCCTCGACTGGTTCGGCCAGACCCTGGAGGGTGGCACGCCCCGCCCGCCCGGCGACCAGATCTGGCTGTGGAAGGAGGCCGGCACCGGCCTGGCCCTGGTCGGCTTCGTCGTCCTGCTGCTCGGAACCTTCGCCCTGCTGCTGCAGGTCCCGCTGTTCGCCCCCCTGCGCGGCGCCCCGGCTCCGACCGCCCAGCACGGCCCCGGCCGCCGGCGGCTGACCCTGGCCCTGACCGCCCTCATTCCCATCCTCACCTACTTCCCGGCCTTCATCCTGGTCACCCTCTTCCTGCCGCCCAGCCATGCCCTGCCGCAGACCGTCAGCAACCAGGTCCTGGCCTGGATGGCGATCAACGCCGCCATCACCCTGCTGCTCGGCCTGTTCGAGCCGAAGGGACCGCGGGAGCCCCGCCGCCCCGGCTGGCAGGAGGTCCTGGTCCCCCTCTTCGTCGTCGCCGTCGGCTATGGCGCGCTGCTGCTGGTCGACGCCCTGTTCAAGGTCGACTTCCGGTTCTGGGTCCTGGCCCTGAAACTGTTCAGCCCGCATCAGGCGGTCGTGGCGCTGACCTATGTCGTGCCCTTCACCCTGTTCTTCCTGGTCGCCTTCGCCGCCCTGCACCGGAGTCTCATCGCGCCAGACGACAGCGCCCTGCGGCAGTACGTGACCGCCGTCTTCGCCATGGCCGGCGGTTTCCTGCTGTTCCTGGCCGTCGACTACGGCGTCTTCTTCGCCACCGGCCGGCTGCCGACCGACTTCGACCCGCTGTCGACGGTCATCGCCATCCAGTTCCTGCCGCTGCTGGCCGCCGCCGCCATCGTCTCGACCTTCACCTGGCGGCGCACCGGCAGCGTCATCCCCGGCGCCCTCATCTGCGGCCTGGTGGTGACCTGGTACGTGGTGGCCGGCACCGCCACCCAGGCGCTCTAAAGCGCGTTCCGATAAGTGGGACCCGGTTATCGGAACAAACGCGCGACAATGAGAAAGCTAGCCGCCTTGCCGTCGGGTCACGGTTGCCGCCGCAGCCTCCGGCTGAGAGGGTGACCGCCATCGCCCGGAGTTTCGCCGCATGGACCTCGCCCTCAGCCCCCGCGACCTCGCCTTCCGCGACGAGGTCCGCGCCTTCCTGGACCAGGCTCTCACCCCGCGCCTGGCCGAGGCCGGCAGGCTGGTCACCAGCGTCTTCGTCGAGCCGCGCTACAGCCTCGAATGGCAGAAGATCCTCCACGCCAAGAGCTGGGTCGCCCCCGGCTGGCCGGTCGAGCATGGCGGCACGGGCTGGGACGAGATGCAGCGCCACATCTTCGCGGCCGAATGCGCCCGGGCCGGCGCCCCGTCGCTGTCGCCGATGGGGCTGAAGATGGTCGGCCCCTGTATCATGGGCTACGGGAGCCCTGAGCAGAAGGCCTTCTACCTGCCGCGCATCCTGGCCGGCGAGGACTACTGGTGCCAGGGCTACAGCGAGCCGGGCGCCGGCTCCGACCTCGCCTCCCTGCAGATGCGCGCCGACAGCGACGGGGATCATTATGTCCTCAACGGCTCGAAGATCTGGACCACCCACGCCCACCACGCCAACCGCATGTTCTGCCTGGTGCGCACCAACTTCGAGGGCAAGCCGCAGCAGGGCATCACCTTCCTGCTGCTGGAGATGGACACGCCCGGCATCGAGGTCAAACCGATCATCACCCTGGCCGGCGAGCATGAGGTCAACCAGGTCTTCTTCGACAATGTCCGGGTCCCCAAGTCCGGTCGCCTCGGCGAAGAGAACGACGGCTGGACGGTGGCCAAATATCTGCTGGAGTTCGAGCGCGGCGGCAGTTCCGCGCCGGGCCTGAAGGTCAGCCTGGGCCGCATCCAGGCCATGGCCGCCGCCGAGACCAGCGACGGGCAGGCGCTGCTCGCCGACCGCCACTTCCGCGCCCGCCTGGCCGAGGCCGCCATCGCCCTGGAGGCCATCGAGATGACCGAGCACCGGGTGATGGCCGCCCTCAGCGGCGGCAAGAACCCGGGCGCCGCCTCCTCGATGCTCAAGACCCAGGGCACCGAGGCCATGCAGCGCCTCGACGAGCTGGCCATCGAGACGGCCGCACACTACGCCGCCGTCCACCAGCCCGAGGCCCGCGAGCCCGGCGGCAATATCGACGCCATCGGCCCGGCCCACAGCCTGACCGCCATGGCCCGCTACCTGAACAACCGGGCGGCCTCCATCTACGGCGGCTCCAACCAGATCCAGCGGGACATCATGGCCCGCCTGCTGCTGCGGCTCTAGAAACCGAGCGTCCGGACGGCGCCCGCGACCAGGCCGTTCCACGGGCGCGGCGTGCTCGGGAACCAGACCGGCCAGAGGTTGTGGATGGTCAGGGCGATCACCACGATGATCGCCAGGTTACGCAGGTTGCCCCAAAGGGCGCTTCGATCAGGCATCGGGAATACCCCCCCGAAGCCGAAGAATGCGCGCCTCTGGTTACCCGTCCGTCGAAGAGGGCAGTTAACGGCCGCTAGAGGACGAAGTCGCTCGCCACCAGCGCCAGGTTGCCGGTCAGGTCGATGGCGAAGTCGGCCGTGCCATTGCCGTCGAGGTCCCCGGTCACCTGGGTGTCGCCGCCGACGAAGGCATAGCGCAGCTGGCCGATGACCCCGCTGAAGGCCGCCGCGCCGATGAAGCTGAAGGCCTGGTCGCCGGCGGTCAGGTAGTCGGCGTCGACCGCCGCCAGGTTGATCTTGTCCAGTTGTGAGTGAACGAAATCGACGATCCGGTCGTGACCGGAGCCGATGTCCGGGAAGAAGTCGCCGCCGCCGAACAGGAACTTGTCCGCCCCCAACCCGCCGGTCATGACGTCTCGCCCGTCGCCGCCGGTCAGGGTGTCGATGCCGTCGCCGCCAAACAGGATGTCGTCGCCGAAACCACCGAGCAGGATGTCGTTGTCGGCCTCGCCGTAGAGCAGGTCCTCGCCATGGCCACCGTCCAGGGTGTCGGCGCCGGCATCGCCGTGCAGCTCGTCGTCATCCAGCTCGCCGTACAGCTTGTCGACGCCCAGGCCGCCGCTCATCAGGTCGTTGCCGGAACCGCCCAGCAGGGTGTCGGTGTCGGCCCCGCCCAGCATTTCGTCATCGCCGCCGCCGCCCGTCAGGGTGTCATTGCTGGCGCCCCCGTCGAGATAGTCGTTGTTGTCGCCGCCGGTCAGCTTGTCGAAGCCGCCGCCGCCATAGAGCTGGTTGGCGCCGGCGCCGCCGATCAGGGTGTCATTGCCGTCGTTGCCTTCGAGGACGTCGTCGCCCGCGCCGCCGTCGAGGATGTCGCTGTTCTGGCCGCCGTGCAGGATGTCGACCGCGCCGCCACCGTTGACGGTGAAGTGGCTGTTCAGCTCCCCTTCGCCGTGCAGGGTGAAGGTCAGGCCGTCGCTCAGTTCCGAGGCGTCGATGGTCAGCAGGCCGCCGCCGACGATGTTGCTGTCGGCGAAGGTCAGATCGTAGATATTGCCCGCTTCCAGGACCAGCCGTTCGATACTGGTCAGGCTTGTCGGATCGAAGACCAGCCCGGCGCTGTAGTCGCCGCTGAGGAACAGGGTGTCCATCCCGACGCCGCCGTCGATGCGGTGGCCGGCTGTCATCAGCCCGTCGAAGGGGTTGAAGAAGAAGCGGTCGTTGCCGGCCTCACCGAACATCTGGTCGACGTCGCCGCTGCCAGTGAGGATATCATTTCCGGCCCCGCCGTAGAGCATGTCGGCGCCGGCCCCGGCGCTCAGCGAGTCGTCGCCCAGGCCGCCGACCAGGATGTCGTCGCCGCCGTCGCCCAGCAGGGAGTCGTTGCCGCCGCCGCCGTCCATCAGGTCGCCGGCCTGTCCGCCCGCGAAGACGTCGTTGCCGTTGTAGCCCAGAAGGTCGAGCCGGCCGTCCAGTTCCTCGGTGGCGGTCACCGTCAGGGCATAGCCGCCGATGGCGGTCAGAAGGTTGGCCTTGATGGCCAGTGTCTCGCCGGCCGCGATGTCGCCATCGCCGAGGACCAGGTTGTAGTTGAAGGCCCCCTGCACCTGCACCACCTCGACCCCGAACAGGTCCATGGCCACCGTCCCATAGGCGCCCTTAAGGTTGAGGATATCGATGCCCAGGCCGCTGTTGATGTAGTCCAGGGCGTCGTAGCCGATGGTGAAGCTGACCACGTCGTCGCCGTCGCCGCCGAACATGTTGTTCTCGCCCAGCGAGGTGCTGACCAAGAGGTCATTGCCGTCGCCGCCATAGAGGGCGTCGTCGCCGGCGCCGCCGTCCAGCTCGTCATTGCCCGCGGCGCCATAGAGGACATCGATGCCCGCTCCGCCGCGCAACACGTCGCCGCCGTCACCGCCGGTGAGCGTATCGGCCCCGGCCCCGCCGAGCATGGTGAAGTAGCCGCTGTGGGAGGCCGAGCCGTCGATGTCCATCGTGGTGGCGCCGAGCGCGGCGCCGTCGATGATCAGCCCCTGCCCCGGCGCGACATTCCCGTCGGCCAGGACCAGGGTATAGTGGTAACCGGTCGCCAGCAGGATCTTCTCGACCCCAGTCAGCGTCGTCGCCTCGAAGACCACCTCGCCGGAATAGTCGCCGGCCAGTTCGACGACATCGGTTCCGGCCCCGCCGTCGATGCGCGCCGCGCCGATCAGATGGGCGGCCGCGTCGAAGAAGATCCGATCATTGCCGAGGCCGCCGAAATAGCGGTCGGCATCGACGCCGCCCGACAGGATGTCGTCCCCGTCGTCGCCGTACAGGTCGTCGACCCCGGCCCCGCCCGACATGATGTCCTTGCCGAGGCCGCCGTGGATTTCGTCGTTGCCGCCGAGACCCTGCACCAGATCGTCGCCGGCCCCGCCGCTGACGACATCATCCCAGGCGCCGGCGGTGATCTTGTCGGCGCCGTTGCTGCCGATGACGTTCAGCCCGCCATTGGTCTCCAGGGCCCCCAGCAGGGTCAGGAACTTGAGCGCCCCCAGCGCCGAGGCGTCGATGGTCAGGGTGTCGCCGGCGTTGACGGTGGTTTGGGCCAGGGTCAGCTTGTAGCTGAAATTGCCGTCCAGCCGCAGCAGTTCGACGTCGCCCAACGCCCCGACCATGCCGTTCAGATAGCTGCCCAGCAGGCTGACGGTGTCGTAGTCGTCGCCGCCGTCGACGCTATCGGCGGCGTCCAGGGTAGCGGCGAAGTAGAACAGGTCATTGCCGCCGTCGCCGAACAGGCTGTCGGAGCCGATGTCGGTGTTGAAGACGATGTCGTCGCCGGTGTCGCCGTGGACGGTGTCGGCGCCAAGACCGCCGCGCAGGGTGTCTCCGCCGGCCCCGCCATTCAGGTAGTCGAGGCCGCCGTTGCCGAGGATGGTGTCGTCCTGCTGGCCGCCGCTGAGGTGGTCCGTGCCGGCCCCGCCCTTGAGGAAGAAGGCGCCGTCGGTCTCCAGGAAGCCGGCGAAGCGGGCCGTGAAGGCGGCGCCGAGCAGGGTGGCGTCGAGGACCAGCAGGCCCCCGGCGCTGACCGTGCCGTCGGCCGTGTAGAGGTCGTAACTGTAGCCGTTGGCCAGCTGGATGGTCTCGACATTGACCAGGGTGGTGTCGTTCAAGACGGTCAGGGCGTACTCGCCGGCCAGCTTGAGGACGTCGTCGCCCTCGCCCCCGTCCAAGGCGTCATTGCTGTTGAACCCCGCCGCCGCGATGAAGGTGTCGGCGCCATTGCCGCCGACCGCGACATCCGCGCCGCCGCCGCCGATCACCAGGGCATCGTCGCCCTCCTCGCCGAACAGGGTGTCGTCGCCGGTCCCGCCGTCGACCAGGTCATTGCCGTCGCCGCCGTAGAGCAGATCGTGGCCGCCTTCGCCTGACAGGCTGTCGTCACCGCCGTCGCCCTGGCCGATGTCGTCGCCGTCGCCGGCCCGGATCGCGTCATTGCCGACGTCGCCGTAGAGCAGGTCGGCGTCGCCCAGGCCGACTAGGATGTCATTGCCCTCGCCGCCGTAGAGGGTGTCCAGCCCGGCCCCTCCGGTCAGCTGGTCATTGCCGCGCAGGCCCCAGAGGGTGTCGTCGCCGTCGCCGCCGTTCAGAATGTCGTTGCCGAACCCGACCACCACCGGCGCCGAGGGCAGGGGCGCGAGGAAGACATCGCGGCCGGTGTTGGTGTGAACGGAGTTGAACGGGTTGTTGGTGTCGACCGGGACGAGGTTGGACGCGTCGCTGCCGAAGCCGACGGCCGAACTGTCCGGGGCCCAGACGATCTTGTCGCCCGAATGGTCGTTGCCCTCGACGCCGTTGGCGTCGACGGTCAGCCGGATCAGTTCGCCGGTCGTCAGGTTCTTGACGAAGATGTCGGCGCTGTCGTTGGTATCGCCGGCCACCAGGTTGGTGGCGAAGCTTTCGAAGGCGATGAAGTTTCCGTCCGGCGACCAGGCCCCGCCGGTGAGGGTCCCCGAACTGGCGTTGCCCTGCGTCCCGTCCGTCGCCTTGCTGATCCGGGTGACCGCGCCGGTGACCAGGTCCTTCACGAACAGGTCGTACTGGCCGTTGCTGTCGTCGCCGACCAGGTTGGACGCGAAGCTGCCGAACATCACCTTGGTCCCGTCCGGCGACCAGACCGGCTGCCAGCAGTCCTCGTTGGCGGTGATGCCGATGCTGTTGCTGCTGACCTGGATGATGCCGCCGGTGGCGATGTCCTTGATGAAGATGTTGCGGTCGAGGTCGAAGTCCTCGTCGGGCAGGGCCCCGAAGTTGTTGGACTGGCTCTGGAACACCACCCGGGTTCCGTCGGGCGAGAAGGATCCGCCCACGGACGACCAGTCGCTCTGCTCACCGCCGCCGGCGGTCGAGACGCGGGTGACGACGCCCGTGGTCAGGTTCTTGATGAAGATGTCGAAGCTGTTGTTGGTGTCGCCGGCCACATAGCCCGCGCCTTCGGAATAGAAGATGATGCTGGTCCCGTCTGGCGAGAAGGCGGGCCGGAAGACCAGTCCGCCGCCGTCGATGCCGGCCGAGCTGGTCGAGACGTGGGTCAGCTCGCCGGTGATCAGATCCTTCACATAGGCGTCCATCACCACATCGGTGTCGCTGGCCGCCAGGTTGGAGGCCTGGGTGGTGAACACCACCTTGGTTCCGTCGGGCGAGAAGTTGCAGTGCAGGTTGTTGGGCTGGGTGCTGTTCTGCTGCACCCCGGCCTGGGTCTGGGAGACGAGGGTCACCTGGCCGGTCGTCAGGTCCTTCACGAACACATCCCAGGTGTTGTTGAGGTCGCCGTCGACGAGGTTGCTCGAGCCGCTGATGAAGGCGACCTTGGTTCCGTCGTTGGAGATAGCCAGGCCGAACGAGGCCCCCGCCCCCTGCTCGCCGGCCCCGTTGACCGACAGCAGACGGGTTAGCTCCACCCCGCCACCACCGCCGCCCGGCGCCGCATCGCCGTAGAGGGTGTCGTTGCCGGCCCCGCCGGTCAGGGTGTCATTGCCCGCCCCACCGCGCAGGACGTCGTCGCCGGCCCCGCCGGTGACCAGCAGGACGCCGTCGGTCTCGGCCGAGCCGTCGAAGGTCAGCGTCTCGCCGGCGGCCAGCGCGCCCCCGGCCACCGTCAGGCTCTCGCCGGCCGCGACGTTGCCGTCATGGGTGGTCAGGCTGTAGCTGTTGCCGGCCGTCATGCTCAGCGCCTCGACGCCGGTCATGGTCGCCGCCTGGAAGATCACCCCGCCGCTGTAGGGCCCGTTGAGGGTGATGCGGTCGAAGCCGACGCCGCCCTCGACGCTGTCGTCGCCCGTGAAATTGGCCCCGAACAGGAAGTTGTCGTTGCCCGAGCCGCCGTCGACGGTGTCCTGGCCGCCCCGGTTCTCACCGGCCGGCAGGGTGAAGAGGAAGACGTCGTTGCCGTCCAGGCCGTACATCGTGTCGTTGGCGCCGGAATCGGTGAAGCTGTCGGCGCCCGAGAACAGGGCCGTCTGCAGGCCGGCCGCGTCGTCATTGGCCAGGAAGGTCCGCAGCGCCGCCACCGACAGGCTGAAGGTGTTGATCACATAGCCGTCCGAGAACGGCCCGTTGGCGGCGGTGAACGAGGTGACCGTACCCGCGGTTGGAAAGTTGGCCCCGTCGTAGGCGCTGAACGTCCCCTTGAAGGTGTAGGTGGCGCCGCTGGCCCCGATCACCGTCCAGGTGGTGGCGGTGTGGACGGTGACCGCGCCGTCTTCAATATCCGCAAGACTCCAGGTCGACATGTCGCCGCCGTGGACAGCTGTGAACTTGGTCATGGCGGAGCCCCGCGGCGGCGTCCGAGCGTTGAGGAGGGTCTCCCGTCGTGGCGCGCGGGGGGACTAGAGATCATTTCCGGAAGATCGGCCAGTAATTTCTTTGGTGAATCGTGTATAGAATCCACCACTACACAACATTGGCTCATTCATTCTTGACTATACGCTCAGTATACATTTTCCTTTGGTTAGAGTATTTGGTGCATGGCGGTGCTTCGCCGCGCTTCAATCTGGCCCGGCAAGACAATTGCCAAAGGGCCCGGCGCGCCACCGGACGCGTTGCTGCCTGTCTGCCCGTCCCGCTCGGTGGTTGCTGACCCAGGCGTCAGGCGCCGGCGTCCCCGGCCGAAAGCGGCGGCCGGCCGGCGTCGCGTTGCTGTAGAGCGCGACCCGGCCTAGCGCCGGTAGGGCTCGCAGGCCCAGCCGTCGTGATCGCCGTCCATCGCCTCGCGATAGGAGGGGTCGGTGAAGGGAATGTTCTCGTAGCCGGCCGCCCGGGCCTCGTCGCAGCCGCTGAAATGGTGGTCGACGGCCGGCGGCGCATCGACCAGCCGGGCCATGGCCTGCGGCGCGCCGGACGCCTGGACCACCTGGCCGGCGCCCGTCAGCAACCCCTCCCAGGGCCGCGGCGTGTTCGGCGCCAGGACCGGCCACAGGCTGTGAATGGCGAAGGCGATGGCCGCGATCGGCGCGCCGTTGCGCAGCAACGTCTCGCCCATGTTCCGGCCCGGCGGCGGTCGCGTCTGTCTCGGCATGGTCCCTCCGATAACCGAAGCTTGCGCCGTCGCGGTTACGCAACCGTCGAAGGAGGCGGTTAACGGCTGGCCTTGGCGGGCCACCGCGCCTATTTCAGGGAGATGACCGACGATCCGTCCATTCCGCCGCCCGTTCCGTCGGACGAGACCCCCATCCAGAAGGCCCTGCGCCTGAAGAAGGCGGCCATCGACGCCAAGCCGAAACCACCGCGCGGCGGCAAGTTCCAGCGCGAGCAGGCGGCGGCGGCGCACAGCTCATCGAAGTCGAAGCCCTGGATGAGCCGTTAGACCGCCACGTCGATCCGCTCCAGCCCCCGGAAGAACGGCAGGGTCCGCCACTGCGGCTCGCCCTCGACCAGCTTCAGGTCCGGGAACCGCTCGAACAGCCGCACCAGCGCCACCTGCGCCTCCAGCCTCGCCAGCGGCGCGCCGATGCAGATGTGCGCGCCCCCTCCAAACGCCACATGCGGCCGGTGCTTGCGGCTGACGTTGAAGGCGTGGGGGTCGTCGTAGACCTCCGGGTCGCGGTTGGCGGCGCGCAGGGACAGGGTCAGGGCCTGGTGCGACTTCACTGGACAGCCGGCGATCTCCATGTCGCGGTTGGCGATGCGGCCGGTGATGTCGACCGGCGGTTCGTAGCGCAGCACCTCCTCGACCACGGCGTTGATGATGCCGGGATCGGCCTTCAGCTTGTCCAACTCTGAGGGATTGAGCAGCAGCAGACGCACAGCGTTGCCGATCAGGTCCGTGGTGGTCAGGTTGCCGCCGACCAGCAGGGCGGTGAGGTTGATGCGCAGCTCGGTGTCGGCCAGATCCGCCTCGGCCTGTAGCCGCACCATGTCGCTGATCAGGTCGTCGCGCGGCTCGGTCCGGCGGGCGGCCATCGTCTGGGTGAAATAGTCGGTCAGGGCGGCGCTGGCCGTTTCCATGGCCGCCGTCTGGGCCTCGTTGCGGAACGGGTTGAGACCCTGGATCAGCCCCTCGGACCATTCGCGGAACTCGCCCAGCCGCTCGCGGTCGACGCCCAGGATGCAGGCGATGACGTCGATCGGGATCGGCACGCAGAAGCGGTCCATCAGGTCGAAGCTCGCCTCACCCTCCAGGCCGTCGAGGGTCTCGCCGATGATCCGCTCGACCTCCGGCTTGAACTTGGCGACCCGGGCGTACAGCGCCTGGGCCAGCGGCCGGCGGATGCGGGCGTGGTCGGGATCGTCGAGGGTCAGGATGCTGGAGACATGGCTGCGCGGCAGGCTGGGATCGACCGCCCCCAGGAACCGCCGCTGCAGGATGGCCCCCTCCTCGGCGTTGATCGGGTCGCGCAGCATATTGAGGTCGGAGATCACACCGCGCACGTCGGCATAGCGGCTGAGCACGAAGTTGCCCGACATGTCGTCGCGGTGCACCGGACAGCGGGCTCGCAGATCGTCCAGCACCACATGCGGATCGGCGCGGTAGGTCGGGTCCAGCGGCGTCAGCTGCAACAGGCTGGGCAGCGGCATGTCGTCGGCCATTCGTCTCTCCCGCCAGTCTCTGAAGGACCGGTCGCCCGCACTGTGCGCCCGTGAGGGGCCGAGGCCAAGAGTGACGGTTGCGTCAACTTCGAGCCCGTCAGGCGGAAGTGGGTACCGGTTCCGCCGCCCGGACGGGCTCGACACTCTTGAGATCAGACCCTTTTCGCCCGGATCGGGTGTGCCACCCGAACCGGAAAGGGTCTGAGGTTACCCTTGGGTCTCGACTGGCGTATGATATATTGGCATTATAAATGCCAATATAAAGACGGGGCATGGAAATGGTTCAGTTCAAGCAGGCGGCGAAGGCCGTGCTGGCGCTCCTTGGCCTGACCACCCTGCTCGCCTTCGGGCCCAGCGCCGCCGCCCCGGCCCCCGCTCCTGCCCCCGGCAAGCCGCCCAACATCGTCCTCATCCTGATCGACGACGCCGGCTACACCGACCTCGGCGCCTACGGTTCGGAGATTGCCACCCCGACCATCGACGCCCTCGCCGCCTCGGGGACCAAGTTCGCCAACTTCCACGCCTCGCCGATGTGCGCCCCTTCGCGGGCCATGCTGCTGACCGGCGTCGACAGCCACACCGCCGGCGTCGCCAACCTGCCAGAGAGCACCCCGCCCGAGCATCGCGGCAACCCCGCCTACCAGGGCCATCTGGCCGGCAACGTCACCACCGTCGCCAGCCGGCTGCAGGCCGCCGGCTATCGCACCTACATGGCCGGCAAATGGCACCTGGGCCATGGGGCCGGCGACCTGCCCAGCGCCCGCGGCTTCGATCGCTCCCTGGCCCTGGAGGCCACCGGCGGCGACAACTTCCAGCAGCGCCCCTACTTCCCGATCTACGACGGCAGCGAGTGGTACGAGGACGGCAGGAAGACCAAACTGCCCAAGGACTTCTATTCCTCCCAGCTGCTGGTCGACCGGATGATCGGCTACATCGACAGCGCCCCCAAGGACGGCCGGCCCTTCTTCGCCTACCTGCCGATGCTGGCCATCCACATGCCGGTGCAGGCCCCGGCCGAGTATGTCGCCCGGTACGAAGGCAAGTACGCCGAGGGCTGGACCGCCCTGCGCCAGGCCCGCAAGGCCGGGGCCGTGCGGGCCGGCCTGATCGATCCCGAGACCCCGATGGGCCCGCCGCCGGCCAACGTCGCCGACTGGAACAAGCTGTCGAAAAAGGACCAGCAGGCCTTCGCCAGGCGCATGGCCGTCAATGCCGGCATGCTGGAGGCGATGGACGCCAACCTCGGCCGTCTGGTCGCCCACCTGAAGGCCACCGGCCGCTACGACGACACCCTGTTCGTCGTCCTCTCAGACAACGGCCCCGAGGGCGCCGACCCGCTGCTGGAGCCGGTGTTCCGCACCTGGCTGAAGGCCGTCGGCTACAGCACCAAGCCGGACAGCCTGGGGCCCAAGGGAACCTGGAACGCCATCGGCCCCGGCTGGGCCAGCGCCTCGGCGGCGCCCGGCTCGCTGTTCAAGTTCTATGCCTCCGAGGGCGGCACGCGCGTGCCGCTGATCCTGTCGGGGCCGGGGGTCAGGGCCGGCGCCACCACCCGCGGCTTCTCGGTGATCACCGACATCACCCCGACCCTGCTGGACCTGGCCGGCGTCGCCCCCGGCCAGGCGCTGGACGGCCGCAGCCTGCGTGGCGTCCTGGCCGGGACAGCGCCGAGCCCCTACGACGCCGTCACCCCTGTCGCCATGGAGGCGGCCGGCGAGGCGGCCCTGTGGAAGGGGAGCTTGAAGGCCATCAAGGGCGCCGGCCCGCTGGCCGACCCCGCCTGGCGGCTCTACGACATCGCCAAGGACCCCGGCGAGACCAACGACCTGGCCGCCGCCCGGCCGGCCGAGCTGGCCGCGTTGAAGGCCGACTACCAGGCCTGGGCGAAGCGGGTCGGCGTCGCCGAGATTCCGGCCGGCTACACGGCTGACAAGCAGGTGGCGAAGAACATCCTGCGGAGCCTGGTGCGAACCTACAGGCCGGTCTTCCTCGGCGGCCTGGCGGTCCTGCTGCTGGTCGCCGCCGGGCTCGCCTGGCGGATGCGCCGGGCCGGCGAGAGCGGGGGCCGCATCGCCGCCCGCCTGCTGCTCGGCGTCGTCGGCGCCCTGGCCCTGCTGATCGCCAGCCGCTTCTGGCTGGCCCCGGCCGAGACCGCCGCCAGCTTCGCCCTCGAACCCAAGGGCGCGGCTGGCCTGGGCACGATCCGCGCCGACATGGCCGCCTTCTTCGCCGCCGCCGGCGGCCTGTCCCTGGTCGCCGCCGTGCGCCGGGAAAGCCGCTGGCTGTGGCCGGTGCTGCTGATCCTTGGGCTGGCGCTGGGCGGACGGGTCCTCAACCTGATCCTGACCGGCGGCGGGCCCGGCGTCATCCCGCCGATGGTGGTCGAGGCGGTGCTGATCGCCATCGTGCTGCTGGGGATGCGCTTGCTGCCGAAGACCCGCGGCTGACCCGCCAGCACGACATAATCCGGGGACACTATATAGATTTTCGCCTCAGACCTCGGCCACCGCAGCGGCGAAAATCTATATAGTGTCCCCGGATTATGCGGCACGGCCGGTGGGCGTCGTAGCGCGGTCCCTCAGGTCCCCGGAATCCCCAGCCCCCGCAGGATCTTCCGGCCCTTGCTTTCCTTCGGCGGCGGCTTGCCCTCCTCCGGTTCCGCCTGGCTCGTATCGCCGAAGTCCTCACCGTTCATGCCCAGCAGGGTCCCATAGGTGCTGCGGTAGCGGATCTTGGTCGTCCATTCGATGTTCCAGGCCACCTTCGGATCGGCGGGCCTGGCCGGATGGGCGAAGTTGGCCTCCTGGCCGAAGGCGGTCATCATCAGCATGCCCTGGCCGCTGGCCGCCACCACCTCCTGCGGCACGGTGCATTCCGTCGCCGAGCCCGGCAACAGGGCGCCGCTGGCCACCAGCCGGGACAGGTCGCCGTCGCTCAGGTAGTCCGGCGCCGCCATCGCCCAGCTGCGGGCCTTGCTGGAGGTCCAGAGGACCATGGTCGAGCCGCCGCCGCGCGTCTCCTGGGCCCCCATGCTGTAGAGGAAGATGCCGCGCGCCCGGCCCATCGCCGGCCAGGTCAGCCGCATGGCCCCGGCGGTGGGCGTTTGAGCCAGCCGGATGGGGGCCATGAAGTCGGTCCCAGGCGTCAGGGCCAGCTTGATCTCCGGCGCGAAATTGCCGCGCACCGCGTGGTCGCCGGCCAGGGACGCCCCCTGCGGAATGGCCGGGCTGGAGCGGCGGTTGGGCCATTCGGCGTAGGAGGCATGGGTCTGAGCCGACGGGCCCCGCTCGGTGGAAACGATCTGGCCGGCGCTCAGGGCCGCGAAGTCCTGCTGACCGTCGGCCATCTTGGCGAAGTCGAGCACGAAGGGCTGGCCGGGCCCGGCCTTGGCGCCGCAGCCCCAGTAGATGAGAATCTTGCCCTTGGGTTTTTCGCGCCGGTAGTCCTCGGGACTGCTCGGCTGGCCGCGCGGGGCCGCGGCCGGTTCGGGCGGCAGCAGCGGCACGGAGGCGCCCAGCCGCATGCCGGGCGGCAGGAAGTGGTCGGCGGCCGGGGCGGCGATCTTGCGGCTGGAGCCCAGCTGCAGGCGCAGGGTGCGCATGGTTCCGCCGGGGTCGAAGCCGCCGCTCATCATCTGGCCGAAGGAGGGCCGCTGCGCCGGGCCGCCGCCGGCCATGGCCGCCATCGGCCCGGCGCTGGTCGAGGCGCTGATCCAGTAGACCGCCACCGGGCCGGTCTGCTTCTGCGACGGCTGGCCCGCGCCGACGAGGGCGAGCGCAGAACATCCAACGGCGGTGCGGAGAAGGAGGGTTTTCATCGGCGGGCCCCGAAAGACGGCGCCCGTCCGCTCAGCGTGGCTGGTGGGGGACGCCCTGATGACCAAACGCACGCTTACTGGCGCGCAGGCTAAGGACATCCCGCGGATCGATGCAATCCCCCAATAGAGGCGATCAGGCGGCCAGCTTCTTCTCCGCCGGCGCCGCCCCCACCTTCGACATCGGGTTGGAGAACACCATGGCCCCGTCGTCGACCTTGCCGAACTTCAGGGTCATCAGGTCCAGGGCGTAGTTCTGGTGCTGCTTCCACGGCGCGCGCGCCCCCTGCTTGGGGAACAGGTGCACCGAGCGCTGGACATAGCCCGAGGAGAAGTCGAGCCAGTCCTCGTCGCCCTCGTCGCCCGGCCGCCGCACCGGCGTGCATTGGGCCAGGCCCGTCTTGGTCATGTGGTTCAGCAGCCGGCAGACATAGGCGCAGGTCAGGTCGGCCTTCAGCGTCCAGCTGGCGTTGGTGTAGCCGAACGAGGAGGCCAGGTTCGGCACGCCGCTGTACATCATGCCCTTGTAGCTGAGCGTCTCGCTGAACTTGACCGGCTCGCCGTCGACGGCGAACTGCGTGCCGCCCAGCACCTCCAGGTTCAGGCCGGTGGCGGTGACGATGATGTCGGCCTCCAGCGTCTGGCCGGACTTCAAGAGGATGCCGGTTTCGGTGAAGCGCTCGATGTGGTCGGTGACGACGCTGGCCGAGCCGTTGTTGATGGCGTCGAACAGGTCATTGTCCGGCACCAGGCAGAGCCTCTGATCCCAGGGATTGTAGCGGGGGGTGAAGTGGGTGGCGACGTCATAGTCGGGGCCCAGCTTCTCGCGGACCATGCCGAGGATCTGCTCCTTGACCTTCTCCGGCTTGTTGCGGGCCATGCGGAAAAACAGCATGCCGAGCAGGACGTTCTTCCACCGCGTGATGCGGTAGGCGGTCATGGGGGAGAATTTCTTCTTCAGCCATTCGGCGGCCGGATCCTCGGCCGGCCGGCTGACCACATAGGTCGGCGAGCGCTGCAGCATGGTGACGTGGGCGGCGGTCTTGGCCATCTCCGGCACCAGGGTGACGGCGGTGGCGCCGCTGCCGATGACCACGACCTTCTTGCCCGAATGGTCGAGGTCGGCGGGCCATTCCTGCGGGTGGACGATGGTCCCCTTGAAGTCGGCCGATCCGGCGAACTCCGGCTTGTAGCCCGACTTGTAGGAATAGTAGCCCGAGCACATGAAAAGGAAGTTGCAGGTGAAGCGGACCGGCTTGCCGGCCACCTCGGCGGTCACCGTCCAGGCGGCCGTCTCGGTGTCCCAGTCGGCGCGCTGGACCATGTGGCCGTAGCGGATGTGCTGGTCGATGCCGTTCTCGGCGGCGGTCTCGTGGACATAGGCCAGGATCGAGGGGCCGTCGGCGATGGCCTTGGCGGCCTTCCACGGCTTGAAGACGTAGCCGAGGGTGTACATGTCGCTGTCGGAGCGGATGCCAGGATAGCGGAACAGGTCCCAGGTGCCGCCCATGGCCGCGCGGCCCTCGAGCACGACATAGGTGCGGTCCGGCGAGCGGTCCTGCAGGTGCTTGGCGGCGCCGACACCCGACAGGCCAGCCCCCACGATGACCACGTCGAAGTGCTCGGTTTCTGAACCCTGCGTCAAAACCGTCTCTCCCTGTTCTTATGTTATCAGCGATAATACGGCTAAAACGACCGTTTGAACAGGGGTGGGTGACCTTGGGTCAAATTGGTCGCGGCTTGGACGCCTCCAGCAGCGCCGCCCGCTCTTCGCTCGTCATCGGCCGCCACATCCCCTCCGGCAGGTCGTCCAGCTCGATCGGGCCGATCCGCGTCCGCACCAGGTCGACGACCTCCAGCTCGACCAGTTCGCACATCCGCCGGATCTGGCGGTTGCGGCCCTCGACCAGCACGAACCGCAGCCGGCCCGGCATCACCTCGTCGACCTGGGCCGGCCGCAGGGTCCGCCCGTCCAGCTCCAGCCCGTGGCGCAGCAGGGCGACCTTCTCCTCGGTGACGTCGCCGTCGACCTGGACGAAGTATTCCTTGTCCAGCTCGCTGTCGGGCCCGATCACCGCCTTGGCCAGCACCCCGTCCTCCGACAGGATCAACAGCCCCCGGCTGTCCATGTCCAGCCGGCCGAGCGGGGCCAGCTTGTGGTCGCTGTTGGGAAACACCTCGGCCTCGACAAACAGGTTCGACTTGCGCAGCAGCCGCACGGCCGGCACCTGGTCGCCTTCCGGCTGCGAGGAGACGATGCCGACCGGCTTGTGGATGACCACCGTCAGCTTGGTGTCGAGCGCCGCCTTGCCGGCCTCGTCGAGGACCAGGGTCTGGCCGGGCAGGATCTTGCGGCCGACGTCCTCGACCGGCGCCCCGTCGATGGTCACCCGGCCCTCGGCGATCAGCCCCTCGGCCTCGCGCCGCGAGCAGACGCCCGACTGCGCCAGCCACTTGTTGACCCGCACGGGCTCTTCGCCCTGGTAAGTCCGGCTCCAGGCCATGCTTCCTCCGCTGCGTCCTCTCTAGAGGTTGCCAAGCGAGGGGAGAAGCGGGCGGCCTCGCCCGGCGCGCCACCTCCCCGCTTCACCACCCCATGAAACCCTGATCAACCCCCCATGAAACCCCAACGGCG
The DNA here is from genome assembly GCF_058809015.1 of Caulobacter sp. GW821-FHT11A05. Taxonomy (NCBI): domain Bacteria; kingdom Pseudomonadati; phylum Pseudomonadota; class Alphaproteobacteria; order Caulobacterales; family Caulobacteraceae; genus Caulobacter; species Caulobacter sp. GW821-FHT11A05. The sequence continues at coordinate 187,875 of NZ_JBXASF010000006.1, forward strand.
GCCCCATCGAAACCGCAGCCAAACCTCACCCAAAACCAATATAAAGCCCCTTAAAATCAATCAGTTGATGAAAATCTCCAGCAAACGCGCTGCTTGCCGGATCGGCTCCCGTGGTATCATGTCGGGCCGCTTCGATAACAACCCTTCCCTGCCCCACGGTCAGCCCGGGAATAGTCGTCAAAAGACCGCCCAGGACGCCCCATGACCTACGAACTTCCCAACGCCTCCATCGACCTGACCGGCCACGTCGCCCTGGTCACCGGCGCCAGCTCCGGCCTCGGCAAGCGCTTCGCCCAGGTGCTGGCCGCCCAGGGCTGCGCCGTGGCCCTGACCGCCCGCCGGGTCGACCGGCTGGAGGCCCTGGCCGCCGAGATCAACGCCGCCGGCGGCCGGGCCGTGGCCCTGGCGCTGGACGTCACCGACGCCGACCAGCTGCTGGCCGTGGTCGGCCAGGCGGAGGCGGCGCTGGGCCCGGTCGACATCCTGGTCAACAACGCCGGCATCCCGGACGCTCAAAGGGCCCACAAGATGAGCGTCGAGCTGATCGACGCCGTCCTCGACACCAACGTCCGCGGCCCCTGGATCCTGGCCTGCGAATTCGCCCGCCGGCGCATGGCCGCCGGCCAGCCGGGGCGGATCGTCAACATCGCCTCGGTGGCGGCGTTCAGCTACACGGGCGGCGGCGCGGCCCTCTATTCGGTCAGCAAGGCCGCCGTGGTGCGGATGACCGAGGCCCTGGCCGTCGAGTGGGCGAAGTTCCACATCAACGTCAACGCCATCGCGCCCGGCGCCTTCGCCTCGGAGATGATGGACGGCATGCTGGAGCGGGTCGGCGACATCACCCAGCACTTCCCGCGCAAGCGGCTGGGCAACCCGGCCCAGCTCGACTCCACCCTGCTCTACCTCTGCGGCCCGGCCTCGGACGCGGTCACCGGGACCTGCATCAAGGTCGATGACGGCCAGGGCGGCCGCTAGGTTTTGGTGGCGGTGACGATCCAGGTGGCGGAGTCGAAATAGACGCCGTCCGGGGTGTCGTGCGCGCTGAGCACCTCGCGCAGGGACGCCTTGACCGCCTCGCGCTTATCCGGATGGTCGGCGAGCAGGCGGCCGGCCGGCCCGACCTTGGCGGCGAGGACCAGAGCCTCGTCCAGGCTGTTGCCGCCGATCGCCGCGTCGTGCGGGGTGATGGCGATGTCGCCGAAGCCCGCGCCCGCCAGGATGCCCCGCACCCGCCCGGGATCGGCGAAGGCGAACGGTCCGGGCGCCAGCGGATCGGTCGGCTCCGGCGGCGGTACATGCTTGAGCGCCGCGTCGAGCGGCGCCGTCATCCAGGGATTCTCCATCAGCGGCCGCCAGCAGACGAAGGCCAGCCGGCCGCCGGGCTTCAAAGCCGCCGCCAGGTTGGCGAAGGCGGCCGGCGGGTCGGCGAAGAACATCACCCCGAACCGCGAGTAGACCCCGTCCCACTGGCCGGCTCCGAAGTCCTCGGCCTGGGCGTCGGCCTCGATCACCGAGGCCTGCTCCAGTTCGGCGGCCGCCAGCCGCTGCCGCGCCACCTCCAGCATCGGCCGGGAGATGTCGGCCCCCAGCACCCGGCCCTGCGGCCCGACGCCGAGCGCCAGGGCCAGGGTGGTGTCGCCGCAGCCGCAGCCGATATCGAGAATCCGCTCGCCGGCCCTCGGGGCCAGGGCCGCCATCGCCGCCTCGCCCAGCGGCGCGATCTGGCGGTCGAGCAGGGCCTGCAGCGAGGCCCAGGTCAGGCCGGCGGCGTCGTTCCAATAGTCGATCTGGGCGGTGTTGGGCGGGTTGCTCATGGGGCTCTGATACCAGCCCCAACGCCACACCCTAAGCAAAACGCCCCCCGACCGCAAAGTCGAAGGGCGCTGCTGAGAACCTTGAAGACGGGGAGCCTAGTGCTCGGCCTTCTTCTCGATCTCGTCGGCCTTTGCGTCGGCGGCCTTCTCGACCGTGTCGGCCTTCTCGTCGAGGGCGTCCTTGGTGGCTTCGCCCTGGGCGACGGCGGCGTCCTTGGCGGCTTCGCCTTGGGCTTCCAGGCTGTCGGCGGTCTTTTCGCCCGAGGCCTCGACGGCGTCGGCCTGTTTTTCGGCGGCCTTCTCGGCGGGGCTGCCGCAGGCGGCCAGGGACAGGGCGCCGATAGCGGCGGCGGCGGCGATGACGATACGCATTGGGTGTTCCCTCCGTGTCTTATTGCACGGGGAGATTAGCGCTTCAGACTCGGCTTGGTTTCAACCCGCCGGGTAAAATTTCCCGAAACCCGGAACGTCCCGGATGGACCACTGCTCCATCACGGCCGTTCACAGGGCCGCGAACCTGCTACAAGCCGGGCATGTCCCCAACAGTCACCGTCATCGGCGCCGGCCCCGCCGGCCTGGTCGCCGCCGAAGTCCTGGCCCGGGCCGGCGCCAGCGTCCGCCTGCACGACGCCATGCCCTCGGCCGGCCGCAAGCTGCTGATGGCCGGGCGCGGCGGGCTGAACCTGACCCATTCCGAACCGCTGGAGGCCTTCCTCGGCCGCTACGGCGAGGCGGCCGGCTGGATGGCCCCGCGCCTTGACGCCTTCACCCCGGCCGCTCTGATCGCCTGGGCTACAAGCCTGGGCCAGGAGACCTTCGTCGGCTCCAGCGGCCGGGTCTTCCCCAAGGCCATGAAGGCCTCGCCGCTGCTGCGCGCCTGGCTTGGCCGGCTGGGCGAGCTGGGCGTCACCCTGGCGCTGCGCAGCCGCTGGACCGGCTGGGACGCCGCCGGCGCCCTGACCTTCGAGACACCGGCCGGCCCGGTCACCGAGACCGCCGACGCCGTCATCCTGGCGCTCGGCGGGGCCAGCTGGCCAAGACTCGGCTCCGACGGCGGCTGGGCCGGCCTGCTGGCGGCGCGCGGCGTCGAGATCGCCCCCTTCCAGCCGGCCAATGTCGGTTTCGACGTCGCCTGGACGCCGGTCTTCCGCGAGCGCTTCGCCGGCCAGCCGCTGAAGGCCATCGCCCTGACCCATGGCGACCGGACCGTGCGCGGCGAGGCGATGATCGCCGGCTATGGCCTGGAGGGCGGGGCCGTCTACGCCCTGTCGGCCGGCCTGCGGGAGGCGCTCGCCAGGGACGGCAAGGCGCGGCTCACCGTCGACCTGCGCCCCGACCAGAGCCTCGGCCAGCTGACCGCCCGCCTGGTCACACCGCAGGGGCGTCAGAGCCAGTCCAACCACCTGCGCAAGGCGGCCGGGCTGTCGCCCGCCGCCATCGGCCTGATGCGCGAGGCGACCGGCGGCCCGATCCCGATCTCGCCGCGCAGCCAGGCCGCCCTGATCAAGGCGACGCCGGTGACCCTGACCGGCATGCAGGGGCTGGAGCGGGCCATCTCCAGCGCCGGCGGCGTGCGGCTCGCCGAACTGGACGAGGGCCTGATGCTGCGCCGCCTGCCCGGCGTCTTCGCGGCCGGCGAGATGCTCGACTGGGAGGCCCCGACCGGCGGCTACCTGCTGCAGGCCTGCCTGGCCACAGGGCTGGCGGCGGCGCGCGGGGCCGCCGGGCTTCTGAACCTTCCTGCGATTGACGCGCTAGCTCAGCCGTGACGGGATAGCGCCGTCTGGAGGCGGCATGCAGGCCATCCTGCGCATTCTCGACCGGGCGATCCAGGGACTGTTGCGGCTGCTTGGCTGGGCGGCGGCCCTGGCCCTGTTGGCGGTGGTCGTCGTGGTCGGCGGCTGGTTCCTGTTCACGCCCAAGGCGCAGAACCCAACCCTGCAGGAAGCCTATCAGGGCGAGACCTTCGTCGCCCCGTCGCCCTCGGCCGAACCGCTGCCCGCGCCCCGGCTGACCAGCGACTGCGGCGACAGCCGCTACGCCGCCGCCGCCCGCGCCAACGCCGACTCGGCCCGCAGCCTGATCTGGTCGCCGTTCGGCGCCGAGGAGATCGGCTGGGAGACCTACGCCCCGCTGATCGCCGCCGAGATCGCCACCGCCTGCGGCCATGGCGAGCCCGGCTTCGCCGCCGCCCTGGCCGCTTGGCAGCGGCGCAACGGGCCGGTGGCCGACGGCGTCATGACCCCGGCGGTGTTCGAGGCCATGCGGCTGCGCTGGCACCGACGCCGGCCGTTCTCGAAGATTCGGCCCGAGGACTGCCCGCCGCCGACGATAAACCTGGTCTATGCCGCCCCGTCCGAGGTCTACGGCCGGCCCATGCAGCTGCGGCCCGGGGCCCTGGCCGCCTATCGCCGGATGATCGCCGCCGCCCATGCCGAGGCCCCGGCGGTGTTTGGCCAGCCGGGCGCCCTGAAGATCTTCTCGGCCTTCCGCGACCCGGAGGCCGACGCCGCCCGCTGTCTGACCGACGGCAACTGCGACGGCGTGCGCCGCACCCTCTGCTCGGCCCACCGCACCGGCCTGGCGCTGGACATCCATGTCGGCATGGCGCCGGGCGGCGATCCGGCCTCGACGGCCGCCTTCAACCGCCTGGCCCAGTCGCGCACCCCGGCCTATCGCTGGATGGTCCGCAACGCCGGCCGGTTCGGCTTCGTCAACTACGCCTACGAGCCCTGGCACTGGGAGTGGACGGGCGAGCCGGTCCTCCCCTGACAGGCCGCAGGCCTGGCGGGGGAGGGGGACCGACCGCGCAGCGGTTGGTGGAGGGGGCGAGGCTCGTTCGCCGAACCGGAACTCCCGAACCTCTCGCGGCTTACAGGGGCATGATAATTCGCCTCCTCCCCGTCCTGACCTGCGTCAGCCTGCTGGCCGCCTGTAGTCCGGCTCCCGAGCCCAAGGCCGAGGGCCCGGCCATCCCGCCGCAGGAAGCCACGCCGACCCCCTCGCCGCAGCTGGCCGGCGGCCTGTCGCCCGGCGCGGTCAACCAGGCCCCCTTCGCCGTTCCGCCAGCCGACGACGCCCGCGCGCCGGCGGTGCTGCGGGCCCAGATCCTGCTCGACCGGGCCCGCTTCTCGCCCGGCGTCATCGACGGCACGGCCGGCGAGAACCTGCGCCAGGCGGTGGCGGCCTATGAGGAGGCCAATGGGCTCACCGTCGACGGCGAGATGGACGAGCCGGTGTTCGCCAAGCTGACCGCCGCCGACGCCCGGCCGGTGCTGGGCGACTATGTGATCACCGAGGAGGACGCCAAGGGGCCCTTCGTCACCCTCGGCCACGACATGACCGCCCAGGCCAAGCTGCCGAGCATGGGCTTCGAAAGCGCCAGGGAGGCCCTGGCCGAGAAGTTCCATATGACCGAGGAGCTGCTGGGCCAGCTCAACCCCGGCGTCGACTTCGCCAAGGCCGGGACGACCATCACCGTCGCCCAGGTCGGCGACGACGTGTTGCCCGCCGACGTGGCGCTGATCGAGGTCGACAAGGCCGACAAGGCGCTGCGGGCCTTCGACGCCGCCGGCAAGCTGCTGGCCTTCTATCCCTCGACCATCGGCAGCGACGAGCGGCCCGCCCCCGAGGGCCTGCTGAAGGTCACCGGCGTCGCCCAGGACCCGACCTACACCTTCGACCCCAAGCGACTGACCTACAGCCAGCCGGGCGTGAAGGGGAAACTGACCCTGCCGGCCGGGCCCAACAATCCGGTCGGCGTTGTCTGGATCGGGCTGAGCAAGGAAACCTTCGGCATCCACGGTTCGGACGAACCCAAGGAGATCGGCAAGAAGTTCAGCCACGGCTGCATCCGCCTGACCAACTGGGACGCCGAGGAATTGGCCGGCAAGGTCAAGGCCGGGGTCAAGGTCAGCTTCATCGAGGCCTCGGCCGGCGGCCTGCGCGAGGAGCAGGCGAAGGCGAAACCGAAGACGAAGACCTAGGCGGCTGACGCCACGTCCATCTGGTCCCGGGGTCCGCGAGTTGGCATGGTCGCGCCGGTTCCACCGGAGCGACCCCCTTGCTGCTCACTGATGCGTTACGCGCCCGCCGCTCCATCCGCGCCTTCAAGCCCGATCCGGTGCCCGAGGCCCTGGTCCGCGCGCTGCTCGAAGAGGCCCGGCGCGCGCCGTCGGGGACCAACATCCAGCCGTGGAAGGTGCATGTCGTGGCCGGCGAGACGCGGGCCCGGCTGGAACGCGAGGTGCTGGCCCACCGTGAGACCAACCCGGCCGACAACGGCGCAGAGTTTCCCCGGCGCGGCGGGGCGCGACGCGATCCCTACCTGGCCCGCATGCGCACCCTGGGCAAGGCGATGTACGGTCTCCTGGAAATCCCCAAGGGCGACCAGGCGGCGAACTGGCGCCAGTGGGGACGCAACTACCAGTTCTTCGACGCGCCGGTCGGACTGATCTTCACCATCGACAATGACCTGGACGCCATGAGCTTCCTGGACATCGGCATGTTCATCCAAACCCTGATGCTGGCCGCCGCCGCCCGCGGCCTGGGCAGCTGCGCCCAGGGCGCCTGGAACAACTACTGGACGGTGACCAAGGCGGTGCTGGGCGTGCCGGAGGACCAGTATGTGGTCTGCGGCCTGTCGCTGGGGTGGCCGGACGAGACGGCGGCGGTGAACAGCCTGGTGGCCGATCGGGAGCCGGTGGAGGCATTCGCGGTGTTCCACGGATTCTGAGGCCGATGGGCACGATCAACGGTCTTTTGGCGCTCACCGCGCAATGCGACGTTGTGCGCCCTTCGAACCTCTGACAGCCTGCGCGGACGGCGGCCGGGGGGATTCGCATGGCGGATGCATCGGAAGCGACAGGCGGACGGTATCGCGCCTTCATCAGCTACAGCCATCGCGACGCCGTCTTCGCCGCGCGCCTGCACCGGCGGCTGGAGGGCTATGTCCTCCCCAAGCGGCTGGGCGCCGCCGGCCGGCGACTGACGCCGATTTTCAAGGACCGGGAGGAATTGCCCGCCGCGCAGGACCTCAGCGTCCAGGTGCGGGCGGCGCTGGCGGCGTCCGACTGCCTGATCGTGGCCTGTTCGCCGGACGCCGCCGCCTCGCCCTGGGTCGGCCGGGAGATCGAACTCTTCCGCGAGCTGCACCCGGACCGGCCGATCCTGGCGGCGCTGATCCGGGGGGAGCCGGCCGAGGCGTTTCCGCCGGCGCTGGCCGCCGGCGGCGTTGAGCCGCTGGCGGCGGATTTCCGCAAGGAGGCCGACGGCGAGCGGCTGGCGCTGCTGAAGCTGGTCGCCGGGATCGCCGGCGTCGGGGTCGACCAGCTGGTCCAGCGGGACGCGCAGCGGCGGTTGCGAGCCGTGACAGCGCTCACGGCGGCCTCGCTGGCCGGGGTGATAGCCATGGGGACGATGACGACCTTTGCGCTCAGCGCACGAGCCGAGGCCGAACGGCAGCGACGGGAGGCCGAAGGACTGGTGGAGTTCATGCTGACGGATCTGCGCGACCGTTTGGAAGGGGTGGGACGGCTCGACGTGCTGACCGCCGCCAACCAGCGGGCGCTGGCCTACTACAGCGGTCGCGATCTGGACCGGTTGCCGGCCGAGTCCCTGGAGCGACGGGCGCGGATCCTGATGGCCATGGGCGAGGATGACGCCAACCGCGGCGACCTGGCCGCCGCCGTCGCCCAGTTCACCGAAGCCCGCCGCGTCACCGCCGCCCTGCTGCAGAGCGAGCCGAAGAATCCGGACCGTATCTGGGCCCACGGCCAAAGCGAATTCTGGCTCGGCTACATCGCCTATCTCGGCAAGGACACGGCCGCCGCCCGAAGAGGGTTCGAGGCCTATCGCGATCTGTCGCTGAGCCTGACCGCGATCGACGGCGACAATCCGAAGTTCCTGACCGAACTGGCCTACGCCGATGGCAACCTCTGCTCCCTGGCGATCGAGCAGGAGAAGCAGGTCGATCGCGCCTTGCGGAGCTGCCGTGAGGCGCTGGCGCTGATGCGGCGGGCCGTGGGCGCGACGCCGGCGACGACCGAGAAGGGCCTCGACCTGGCCAATCGCCATGCCTGGCTCTCACAGGCCTATGAGTTCGCCGCCGATCATGCCGCCGCCCGCCGCGAGGCGGAAACGCTGGAGGCGCTGCTGGACACGCTGCTGCGCCGCGATCCGGACAATGTGAAGCTCAAGGACCAGTGGACCGGCGCCCAACGGTCGCTCGCCCGGCTGGACTATCGCGGGGGCGACTACAGGTCCGCCCTGACGCGGGCGCGCCGGTGCCGCGACGGCCTGATGGCGCTCATCGCATTGGAACCCAGAAACCAGCGCTGGCGGGATCAGCTCACCAGCGCCGAACGGTCTATCGCGGCGATCGAAGCCGCCGGAAGAAAAGGAAAGCCCTGATGGCCAAACCGACCGCAGATCAGCTGATCGTCAACAATCTCGAGTTCAAGCTGCCAAGGGACTACGACGCCGAGGCCTATCCGCGCATTCCCTTCAATCCGAAGAAGATCGTCCATGTGCTGCTCTCGATCGACGCGTCGAACCCGGGCGCGCCCAAGGACCTGCGCTTCCTCTCGTATGAGACCACGAGCGATCTTCCCCCCGGCGACCCGTACGAGGAGGTCGAGAAATACTGCCAGGCGCTGAATGTCCCGTTTTCGCAAGCCGGCGATTCGGCTCCGACCCGCACACCCTCCGGGGAACCAATGGCGCCCCTGGACAATCCCTACAACATTCCCCTGACCGAGCCCCTGACCAACGGCGACCAGGGGTTTGTCGTGCTGCAGCTCGATCCCGCCATCAACTGGTGCTTCACCTTTGGCGGCCTGGGCGTCACGTCGAAGGACTTCTATTCCGACGACAGCTTCGGCGTGCAGTTCATCGATAGCGATGGCACGGCCACCGCCCGCGGGGCCCTGGCGCCGCTCCGCAGCCGCATCCTGAATTTCGCCTACGCACGGCGGATCTACGACACCAAGCAGGCCTTCAACTTCCAAATCTCGTTCGTGTGGACGGACGGTGAGACGGAGTACAGGATGCCGATGGTCTTCGACCCTGACATTCCCAGCTCCGGCGGCGGCAGCATTCCCTAGAGCAGGCATTCCCCAGTCCAGGCGTTCCCATGTCCCCGTCCCTCCTCCCGATCATCGCCCACGCCCGCGCCGGCGCCCTGGATTATGCCCTGCGGCTGTTCCAGGCCGCCGGCCTGGACGAGGTCGCCGACGACGTCGCCGTGCTCTCGCTCAAGGGCCGCCTGCTGAAGGATCAGGGCCGGCGGGCCAGCGGGGCGGTGCGGCGGGCCTTCTATGGCCAGTCCGCCGAGGCCTACGGTGCGGCCGGGGCCCTGAACTGGGCGACCTATCCGTTGATCAACGCCGCCAGCCTGTCGCTGCTGGCCGGAGAGCCGGCGCGGGCGGCGGCCCTGGCGGAGAAGGTGCTGGCGCGGCTGGATCAGGGGGACGCCGAGCCCGACACCCCCTACTGGCGGGAGGCGACCCGGTCGGAGGCCGAGCTGTTGCTGGGCCGCACCCGCGAGGCCTGGGTGACCCTGATGGGGGCGGTCGCGCTGGCCCCTCGGGCCTGGGAGGACCACGCCTCGACCCTGCGCCAGTTCGCCCTGATCCTCGACGCCCAGGGACAGCCCAGCGACTGGCTGGAGCCGTTCCGGCCGCCCCGCGCCCTGCATTTCACCGGCCACCTGGGCGTCGATCCGCAGGACGCCGACCTGGCCGAGCGGGTGGGCCTGCTCCTGGAGGCGGAGAACGTCGGCTTCGGCTACGGCGCCCTGGCGGCCGGGGCCGACATCGTCGTCGCCGAGGCCCTGCTGGCGCGGGGCGCCGAGCTGCACCTGGTCCTGCCCAGCTCGCGGGCCGGTTTCCGGGACGCCAGCGTCTCCCTGCTCGACGAAGGCTGGGGCCAGCGCTTCGACGCGGTGTTGGAGCGGGCCGATACGGTCGTCGTCGTCGGCGGGCTGGAGGACCGTCCCGATCCCCTGTCGCTGAAACTGGCCGGCCGGGCGGCCATGGGCCGGGCGGCGATGCAGGCCCGCCTGCTGGCCAGCGAGGCCATCCAGCTGACCATATCCGACGGCGAGGCGGCCGAGGCCGGCTCCCTGACGCTCTGGGCGGGGGATGTCTGGGCGGTGACCGGACGGCGAAGCCTGGATCTGGCCGCGCCGCGCCGGCGGGACCTGCCGCCGGGCGGCGCGCTGACCACGCCGCAGGGCGCGGTGATCGCGGCGGTGCTCAACCTGTCGCCGGCCGAGGGTCAGGCCGACGCCGCCCTGCCGGCCATCCTCGCCGCCCTCGACCGGGTCGGCGCGGGCCCGGTGCGGCCGCCCGCCTGGACCGGTGAGGTGCTGCTGCTCAGCTTCGACAGCTGCGAACAGGCGGTCCGCGCCGCCCGGGTCGCCGCGCCGCTGCTGGACGGCGGACGCATCGCCGGGGCGGCCGGGGCCGGACGGGCGCTGCACGGCCTGTTGCTGGGCCGCCCCGTCGAGACCGCCGCCCGGCTGCTGGCCTCCGTGCCGCCCGGCGGGGCCCTGGTCGATGCGGTGTTCGCCAGCCTGCTGGCCGCCGGTCCCGACGGCGAGGCCGTTCCCAGCGAGCCGGTCGGCGAGCTGCCGCCGGTCGATCCGGCCCAGCTGGGCGTGGACACCGACCTGGGCGTCTACAGCCTGAACCTCTGGAGCCCGTCAGGCGCGAGGATGGCCGCCGCCGACTGAGGCGGGATCAGATCACGCCTTCCTCGATGGCGCGCGGCGAGACCAGCACGATCGCCCCGTCCTCGCGTCGGATCTGGCCAAGCCGTTCCATCTTGCTGACCTCGCGCGACACCGTCTCGCGCGTCGTCTGGATACGCACCGCCATCGCCGTCCACTGCGGCGCCGGCCGGATCACCCGCCGGCCGCCCTCGTCCCGCGCCAGCCGCAGCAGCTCGGCCCGCGTCCGCCCGGCCGCCGTCAGGGTCACCCGCTCGACCATCCGCCCGGTGGCCGCCCGCAGCTGGCGCAGCAGCAGCCGCGACACCGCCAGCCCCACGGCGCTGTGCGCCTCGATCAGCTCCAGGAAGTCACTGCTCAGGAACAGGGCCGCGCGCAGCGTCTCGGCGGCCACCACGTCGGCGTCCTGCGGCCCGCTGTCCAGCGCCGTGATCGCCCCGAACAGGTCGCCGCCGCCATACTCCTGGACCAGGGTCATCTGGCCGTCGACGCCGTAGACCAGCGCCTGCGCCCGTCCGGCCATGACCAGCCAGGTGTCGCTGCACGGATCGCCCTGGCGCAGCACCACCGCCCGCGCCGCGTAGACCCGCAACGCCGCCCGCCGCGCCACCGCCTCCGCCGTCGCTGGCGAGCAGGCGAACACGCGCGCCACGAACTGCGCCAGATCGACCGCCGACTCCATGGCGGGACAATAGGGCCGGTCAGCGCGACCGCAACACTCTCCTCGCACGCGAAATCGAAGAGGGCGTGGAGCCTGCCGTGATCAGGCCGGCGGGCCTGGCCGCAGCAATCTCCACGCCGCCCAGACGCCGGTGTCGACGCCCAGCAGCCGGCGCGCCTGCCACCACAGCAACAGGTTCATCACCGCCATCTGCCCCAGGTAGGCGAACGCCGCCCCCACGACGCCGAACGGTGGGATCAGCACCAGCCCCAGGCCGGCATGGACGACCAGCGCCGCGATGAAGGCCGCCGCCGCCCGCCGCTCGTGCCCGGCCATGATCAGCGCCGAGGACGAGGCCCCGAACAGGGCGTTGCACAGCTGGGCCAGGGTCATCACCGCCAGCGCCGGCCCGGCGGCGGCGAACGGCGCGCCGAACACCAGGCCCATGAAGGGACCTCCGGCCAGCCCGAACAGCGCCACGAACGGCAGGCAGCTGGCCGTGGCCAGCAGCGCGCCGACCGCCGCCGCGCGGGCCAGACTCTCGCGGTCGCCGCCGGCATGAGCGGCGGCGAAGCGGGGGGCCAGGGCGGCGATCACGGCGGTGTAACCAAGGCCGGCGATCAGCGAGGTCTGGATCGCGATCCGGTACAGCCCAGCCGTCTCGGCCCCGTTCAGCCCCGACAGCAACACCCCGATCTGGCCGTTGATCAGCAGCGCCCCGCCGGTCAGCCCCATGGGAACCAGCCCGGCCAGCCAGGCGCGAGTGCGATAGACCGGCAGAGCCTCGACCAGCTCCGCCGGCCTCAGCCGCCGCCCGGACAGCAGCACCGCGGCGAGCAGGGCCAACAGCGGAATCAGGGGGAATGCGCGCGAGGTCCGAGAGGACGGTGGTGGGGTCGTTGCGCCAGACCGAAGATAAGGTCTGTTCGCTACAAGCGGTGAACACTATGACCGCTTGTATGAGCATGAAGAGGCAAGCACTTCGATTCGAGGCGCTCGACAGTTGGCGGGGCCTCTGCGCGCTTTGGGTTGTGCTATACCATTTCCGCGCTGTCTCCCATGTGTATGATTGGCTCTGGGTTCGAACCGGCGATATTGCCGTTGACTTCTTCTTTGTATTAAGCGGCTTCGTTTTGACCCACGCTTACGGAGAGGGCCTAGATTCAAGCACGTCCCGATGGCGTTTCTTAATCCGACGCTTTGGACGCCTCTATCCACTTCACTTGGTGACATTGTTGGCGGTCGTGTTTCTAGAGACGGCCCGTTGGATGGGTTCATTGACCCTAGATGTCACCCTTGGACGGCCCGCATTCACCGGCGACACGAATCTGTGGGCGCTACCTGCGAATGTATTGCTTATCCACGCGCTCGGGCTGTTTCGCGACTTCACCTGGAACATTCCGAGTTGGAGCATCAGCGTGGAGTGGACGCTTTGCCTGGTCTTCGTAGCTATCTCGTTCTTCAAGCGCCCAGTTCTGCTAGCAGTAGTGCTGGCTATAGCAGGCTGTTTTGCGACGCTCTGGATGAGCAGTCTGCCTTGGTATCCACCTGAGGGGCACACCGCGCTTGTGAGGGGCCTTTTTGGCTTCTTCCTCGGGTCTCTGGTGTATCGGCTTTTTGGTTTCCTCACCGCGCGGAAAATCGCCATTCCTGGGTGGCTGGAGTGGCTCGCACCCTTCCTGTTGGTCTTTACCGTGCTATTCAAGCACTGGCAGGTTCCCGTCATCCCTCCGTTCTTGTTCGCGGCTTTAGTTCTTATTTTTGCCGCCCAATCGGGACCGCTCTCTCACATCCTCAAGCAACGTGCATTGTCTTTCCTGGGCGAAATTTCTTATTCTATCTACCTAATCCACTACGTCCTTGTCCTCGTCATTTTTGGCACTGCGAGCGTCTTGGGATCGGCGTTAAATTTCAATGCCATTGTAGTGCGTGGCATATTCAATGCTCAAGTTATCAACATGCCAAACTTGTTGGTCGGAGACCTCGCGGCAATTTGCTTCCTTGCACTAACGGTTGGTGTAGCGAGCTTGACCTACTACTGGGTGGAGAACCAGGGCCGCCGCTGGTTCAACAACCTCTCCAAGAGTGTGCCGGAGAACTAACGCACGGCACCGATGAAGAGCCCGGCCCAGATCGCTGGATTTATGCCGGTCCGAATGATGGCCATACGTTGAAGGGCAATATTGGACCCGATCACCCCGACTACGCTGGCAACGGCTCCACCGACCGTGCCGAAAGCAGGAATGAGCAGCGCAGCAAAAATGAGCTGCGCCACGAGTCCGGCTCCTAGCGCGTAGGTGCAGTCTCGTTCATTGCCGGTCATGTTCAACAGAGACGCCCCGCAACCAAACGCGCTATTGATGATCTGACCGATAGCAAGAATTGCAAGGGGTGCCGCTGCTGCTCCGAACTCGCGTCCAAACATCAGCTCCATCAATGGCGTCCCACCAACAATCATGACTATCGCAACCGGCACACTGAAGGCTGTTGCAAATGCTGCCCCCTGCTGAGCCGTACGTCGGATCGAGGCTTGGTCGTCTCGCGCGAAGGCAGACGCGATTCTTGGGCTGATGTTCATGATGGCGGCCGTGTAGCCAAGCGCACCTAGCTGAGCAGTTTGACTTGCAACCCTAAAGAGCGCGACCTCTTCCGGTCCTTTGAGAGCTCCGATGATGATCAGACCAACTTGCGCAGAGACGACGAGCACGCCAGTGCTCAGCGCAAACGGAATGACGGCTTTAAGCCAAGCTGCATCGCGATAGGCTGGCGCGACCCCCCGCAGCTCTTTTGGTCTGGCAAATCGCCACTGCACTACCGTCACGCATAGCGCGACTAGAGCCGAGAGCGCCGTGAGGGCCACGGCGTGCACTGGCTTGAGATGACCGTGGAGTCCGACCCAGCCTAAGGCTAACGCTACAAGCAACGCCGGGCGCAGCAGTTGCTCCGGCCATTGGCCCGCCAATACCTTTCCAATCCCGCGCAACATCGCCGAACGAGCGGCAGCAAGGGACATAAGGAGGATTAACGGCAGGCCCCATAGGAAGGCCTCGTTTGTTTTAGCGGTCACAAGATAGCCAGCCGCCGCGCAGACCAGCATCAACACCGCCATACCGACGATAAACTGGTGGGACCTTCGCACCAATCCGGCCACCAGCCCGAATTCGCCCTTTGAGGTTCCCCAGGCAACCTCGCGACCAATCAGATTTGGCAGGCCGAAGATCGCGGGGGCGGTCAGGACCGTAACCAACGCAATCACGACTGAATAAATGCCAAACCCAGCCTGGCCGAGAAGGCGCGTTAGAACGACTGACACACCATAGGCGAGAACCACGTTCCCCCCCAAGATAGAGGCGGACGCCGCCAACTGAAGGTACATCCTCTTCGGCGGCAACGCTTGACACTCCAGGCTGGGTCTTCCACGTACCGCGCCAGTGACGGGGCGTCGAGCCAAGGCTCTCTGATCCAATATGTCGATCACGGGATCAACACCCGTTTTTGTAGCGCAAGACACGAGACGGATGGTCGGGCGCGCCGTCCCGTAGCGCGCCATCTGCTGGGGACGAGGAATGGGGTTCGAGGGATCAGCAAAGGTCAGCAAGAAGCTAGACTGGCTGGACTACACCCGCTTCGTCGCCGCAGCGGCGGTTATGTTGTTTCACTACCTCGCCAACGGCCCTCGGAATGGCAAGACCGGCGAGACGGCCGACTTCGGGGTGTTTGGGGCAATCGCCGAGTATGGATATCTCGGTGTGGACGTCTTTTTCCTCGTCAGCGGATTCGTCATCCTGTTTTCAGCCATTGGCCGGACTGCCGATCAATTTGCGGTATCCCGCGCGGTTCGGCTATGGGGAACTTTCGCCTTTTGCATGACTCTAACGGCCATCGCGAAGAACCTCTGGGGACTTCCAGGAGATCATGTCGACATCCTGAGGTATTTGGCAAATCTCACGATGGTGCCGGAGTGGTTACAACAAAAGCCCGTCGACGGCGTTTATTGGACGCTTGCCTTGGAGTTGGTTTTTTACGGCGGGGTATTCTTAGTTCTAGCCTTCAAGCAGATGCATCATGTGCGAGGCATACTAACGTCATGGGTCACGCTCCTACTGCTGTCTCGCATCGCAAAGGAAGTTTGGTCGATTCCGTCGCTCCCTCTTCTCGGGGGCTATTTTGACCTCTTCGCTGTGGGTTGCGCCCTAGCCCTCATTCGTCGGACCGGATGGGACCGCCTACTCACCACTCTACTGGTCGTCAGCAGCGCACTTGCGGCGCAGGGAGTATTCTCCCGAGCGGCAAGCCAGGTCGAGGCAGGTCGAGACATCGTGCCCTTGATTGCAGCGTTGACGGTGATGGCCTCGCTGGTTCCATTTCTGCTTTTCATGAAACAAGGACCCGGTCTGCCGATCGCTCGAGACGCAGGAAGGGTGACCTACCCGCTCTATCTACTCCACGCACACATCGGCTACATCATCTTGCGGAAGATGCACCTGCCGCCCCAGTTGGAAGTTGTCCTGGTTTCGGTTCTCGCAATTGCCGCAGCGTGGCTTGTATATCGCCTAGTCGAAGAGCCCACTGAGGCGTTCCGACGAAAGGCCAGTGAGGTCCTGATCGGTGCGCCAATACGCAAGCTTCTCCGCATAGCACCTGTTCAGGCGAGCGACTGAAGGCCGTTGATCGCTGACTATCCGGAGCCATCTGACGATCCCCTCGCCGCAACGGCTCCAACGCATACAGCTGCACCAGCGCCCAGGCGAGCAACGCCAGCAACATGCCGACCAGGCTGCGTAGCACCCAGGACAGCTTCTCGTTGATGCCGCGATAGCGCTCGGCGCAGAGTTCCTCGTGGGCGGCGATCTTCATATAGGCGCCGGCCACCGTCTGGCGTCCCTCGCTCATCGCCCTGCCCCGCTGGTCAGCCGGCGCCACCAGGGTGGTCGGGGCGCCAGGCGCGTGGCGGCGGCGCGTTCCTCGGCCTCGCAGGCCTCCAGAATCCACAGCATCGTCGCCTTGCGGTCGTTGGCGGTCTCCAGCCGGCCGGTCTGCGCGTCGCCGAACGCCACCCACTCGCCGACGCTGTTGTCGGCCGGCGGCGCTGCGGCGGACACCTCAGCGCGGAGTTGCGGCGGAATCCGGCCGGCGCAGTCCAGCGCAACGGGGATGGTCACGATAGACGGCCCGCCGACACAGGCCGGCAAGGCCAGCATCGCCGGCAATACCAGCAGAAGCGCCGGCGTCCGGCGCGGAGAGAATGTCATCGCGGGTCTCCAATTCCCGGACCTGTCGGTCCGTTTCGCGTTGGCCCTGGCGGGCAACGGCTTCGAGGGCGGCGCGGGAGGCCTTGTCGGAGGCCTGGGCGATCTCTACCTCGGCGCGCTGGCGGGCGGCCTCGCGCGCCTGGTTTCTGGCCCCCGCGTCACGCCAGTTCCCCCACAGCAGGCCGCCGGCCACAAGCAACAGCGACAAGGTCGTCAGGCCAAGGATCAAGGGACCGGCGAACCGGCGCAGCAGCTGGCCCGCCAGGGCGGCGAGGCCGCTCATTCGACCACCTCCAGGTCGCAATCACCGCTGTCGCTGATCCGCCGCCGCAGCATCCGGGACAGGATGATGCAGCCGCGCGACGCGTCGTTCTCCCGGTCATCGCCATGGATCATGAAGGCGGAGCGGCCATGGGCGTCGTGACCGATCGGCGTCAGGTCCAGGGCGTGCGGTCCGACCCGCCGGCTGTCACGGGGCGGCCCAATGCGCCAGCGGCCCCGCGGGATCGGCCCCTTGCCCCGCACCGCCTCCATCGATGGATTGTTGCGTCCTTCGCAAAGGGCCGGGCCATCGCCGCTGT
The DNA here is from genome assembly GCF_058809015.1 of Caulobacter sp. GW821-FHT11A05. Lineage (NCBI taxonomy): Bacteria > Pseudomonadati > Pseudomonadota > Alphaproteobacteria > Caulobacterales > Caulobacteraceae > Caulobacter > Caulobacter sp. GW821-FHT11A05. The sequence continues at coordinate 204,914 of NZ_JBXASF010000006.1, forward strand.
ACCCCTTGCCGACGAGGGTTCCGTCGTGTCGCAGACGACCGCTGCGTTGGTGATAGGTCCACATGCGGCTCAGTCCTTTCCATCGGCCGGGACAGCGGGCTCGGTGGCGCTGGTGCCCCGGATCAAGGCCCAGACCGCGGCGCCGAGTCCCCCGAACAGCCCGCCCAGCGCCATGAGATCCAGGACCTGACCGCGCAGCACCGCCACGAACGGCAATGCCAATCCGCAGAGCAGCATCGGCAGGCTGTAGACCCGCCCGATCGCCCAGGTTCGGCCGTCAGGGCCTGTGAAGAGGTCGATGAGGAGTTTCGGCGGCATCAAATGACCGTCGGCCCAACGGCCTGAATAGCGATCTTGAGTGCTAGGTAGTTGGCCAAGTCGTCGGCGTCGCTCAGTTCCCTTCCGTCGAAGAGCTGGGCGCATGCGATCTTGCTGTTGCCCGTCCCTCCGCCAGTCAGGGCTGCCCAGAGGTGGGCAGTGGTGTCCCTGGTACGGCCTGCTGTTGTACCGAAGGCCCTGCCGAGTAGCGCCCCGCCGCCGTATAAGCGAAACTCCGGAAAGTCACGCTCGCGCAGGATGCTGCTCATGTAATAGTAGTTGGCGCCGCCAGGGTTGGCGTAGCTGGCAAGTCCTCCAGCGCCAAGCGCGCTGTTGCGGCCCTGGAAGTTCGTCGAGACGTGATACAGACCGGCGGTCACCACCTCACCTGCCGTGCCCGTACTCATTGCAGTCACGGCCGACGTGGCCCCAGCGGCCGTAAAGCGGATCGGCGCGCCGCCGCCCCCCAATGCGATACTGTTGCCTCCGGTGCCGGTTGCGTTGGCGGTCAGTTCGATGACGCTGTTTCCAGCCGGACAGAAGGCCCCGCAGGCGAAGGTTGCAGTCTGGGCGTTGATCAATGCGGTGAGGTTGGCAGCGGTTTCCTGGGGGGTAGCGCCGATGTTCACCTGGAAGCCGGCAGCGCCTGAGCTTACGAAGGTGACCGTCTGGGCATTGATGCTTCGCGCAACACCGGCCGGGGGGTTTGCGTCCACCCAGATGCGAGCGGTCGCCGCAAGCGCTGGGTTCGTCCCAGAGCTGGCAAGGAAGGCCATTGCTGTGTTCGGATCGACAACGGCAGTCACGGTGGCTAGTCGCTGCTGGATCGCATAGCCGAAATCGACGCGCGGGCCGGTATTGCCGTTGATGTCCATGTAGCCGGTACCGCCGGCCCAGGTGCCCGCGACGCTGGCTACTGTCGTGCCGGTTACATGGTTGAGCAGGCTATCGGCTTCGGTGCCTCCAAAGTGGTGCTCGAAGATCAAATTGTCGTCGTCGGGGGCCCAGATTGCCATCTACGGGATCACCTTGTTGAGAGCGGGGATGTTGCGATGCAAATCAACGGGCTCGGCGTCGATCATGAAGGCGACCGGCGAGAGCTCCTTCCAGATGTCGTTACCGGCGATAGTCGAGCCCGAGGCGCGAGCGCCATAACGCACCGACAGGTTGGTCGGCAGCGACGAAACGAAGTCCGCAATCAGTGTTCCACCGGGCCCAGCACGGGGTGGTCGGGCAAGCGCCAATTCCGTGCTGGCTGACGCCGGATCATAGAAGAACCAGCCGTGGTTGGCCTGGGCGACGGTCGGTGCCAGACCCGTAGCCAGAAAGTCCCAGCTGTAGCCAGCTGAGGGCAGGCCCGAAATCGTGACCTGATTGGCACCGGTACGGCTGAAGGTCGGAATACAGCTGTTCCAGCTGTTGCCCAGGCTAACGATGGTATGGACCCACCAGCCGATGTGCGCCCCGACGAGGGCCGCCTCGTGAGCACTATGGTGGACACCGGAGCCCGCGAAACCGCGCCGCCGGCCAGCGAGGAAGAACTGTCCCTCTCCGTTGATGATCCAGTACTTGGTCGGGTGCGCAACCACCAACGCCGCCTCCGCTTCGGCGACAAACGGGTTGACGTCGTTGCCGCCGCGTAGGTGGGCGTGACTGCTAAAGAATCCGACCGGAAAGTCGGCACTCAATCCCAGGGCGCCTAGCTGCAGGGAGGTGTACACGTCACCGGTTGAGCCGTTCCAGTAGTTATGGATGGCGGTCTCGGCGGCCGCCTGGCCGATGGTGTTGTCATAGGCGTCCGCCCCCCATAACCACGCGCCAGCAATGATGCCGATGCTTTTGCCCGCCGCGTCGGCCTCCGCCTTGGCGGCCGTGAACCAAGCCATGATCGTGGCAAAGTGCGGTGTGCCGTAGCTGATCTGGGCAACTGACGACGACGACATGCCGATGTGGACGGGCACGACGACCCGACCGTGAACGGCGAAGTTCTTGCCGTTCACGTCCTCAATCAACTGCTCGATCATGTCGCCGACCGCCGGGGCCATGTTGCCGCCCCAGTGGCTCTGGCTGGCGATGTACTCGGTGCCAACTGCGTTGCTAAAGCCCGAAAGCCCGAACGTACCGCTGAAGTGGCGTGGCCGGGTGGTGTCTAGCATCTGCACCATGGCACTAGCGGTGCGGGGCAGCATCGGGACACTGTCCGCATCTTCTGAGTTTGACTGGCCGCTGATGACGATGATGTTGATGTCGTAAGGCAATACCGGCGGTGGCTCGAAGATGCGGTAGGCACCGGACAGGCCTGAAAAGTCGGCGCCAGGAATCTTGTGACGCACTACTTGGCCGACATCTCCGGAGGGCGAGAAATGATACTCGTCGGTCGTCCACCCGTTCTCGTCGGTGTAGGCCCAACCCTCGTCATAGCCACCTTCGACGGACACGACATCGATCACTCCTCCGGACGGAAGGCCCAGTGCAGTTGCTCCTGCTGACACCGCCTCCGCTATCTCGGCAAGGCCTCCGCTTCGCGCATCATTGATGTCAAGGAGGGCGCCAGTTTGGCTCGCTCCGACCGCCGCCACCGCCTCCGCCGTAACATCCAGCCCGCCAACCACCTCCGCCACAAACCCTGTGTAGTCGCGGTCCGTCACCGGGTCGCCGGTTTCGGCGTCGAAGGTCAGGAGCATGCCCTTACGGCGGGCGGTGTCCGGCAGCGGGCCGACGCTGTCGCCGGGCGGGGCGGTCAGGGCGCGGGCGAGGTCGCGGCGTTGGTCCTGAGCGATCAGGGTCAGGCGGTCGAGGGCGGCCTCGTGGGTTTCGGCCGGGAAGGCGTCGGCGGCGATGTAGTCGGCCGGCTGCACCAGCGCGGTCTCGGTCCACAGCACCAGGGTCTCGCCCGCCAGGATGGCGCGCGGGGTCGTCGCCTGGCCTCCGTTCAGCCCGCCAGCCCCCGGCTCGCCGACCCCCTCGACGACCAGATTCGCGAGCGTCTCGCGGGCGCCATCCGGGGCGATGACCACGGCCCTGACCTCGGCGGCCTCCAGGAAGCGGAAGGGCACGGGGAAGGGGCCGGAGCCGCCGTCGCCGGCGTAGGCTACAGAGCGGGGGGACGGGGCGGTGACGGTCATGCGGCTCCCTCTGGCGGCGCGGGCCTCCCATGCACGAGGCATGAGGGCGCGGGCCGCGGCCTGGCGTGATGGGGTTGGGGGCGGCTTGTCCGTCCGGCCGCCTTCAGGGTGAGAGGCGGCGGCGGGTCCGGCGCGGGGAGCGTGATGGTTCCCCGACGGTTGTGGAATGCGGCGCTTATCGAAGCGGCCAGACCATTATCGCATGGCCGGCCGGCAAAGCCCTATTTCTTGCGATCGGCCTTCGGCCCGTCGTCAGAGAGCAGGGTCAGCACCTCCGGCGCGCCGACGCGCCGCGCAATCATCGCCGCCGTCTGGCCCTCGTCATTGCGCGCCGCCGGATCGGCGCCGAAGCGCAGCAGCAGCGCCGCCCGCTCCGGATCGCGGTCTTCCGCGGCGCTCATCAACGGCCGCCAACCACCGGCTGAAACCCGATTGGGGTCGGCGCCGCTCTCCAGCAGCAGGCGGACGATGTCGTGGGTGGTGCTGAACTCAAGGGCGACATGGTCCTGGCGGCTCCAGGGGCCGCTGTTGTCGCGCACCTGCTCATACAGATCCGGATCGGCCCCGGCCGCCAGCAGCACCCGCACCGAGCCGGCCGCCCCGTGGAACACCGCCAGCATCAGCGGCGTGCTGCGATACTCCAGGCGGCTCACCGACCACTGGCTGCGCTGGTCGACCCGGGCGCCTGCCGCCAAGAGCCGCCGCAGCACCTCGGCCCGGTCGCACCGCGCCGCCCAATGCATTGGACCCATGAAGTCCGGAACCTCAAAGTTCGCGTCGGCGCCGGCCTTGAGCAGAGCCTCGACCCGCGCCAGGTCGCCGCGCCGCGCCGCGTCCGTCATCTCGACCGACTTGCGGATTTGGGTCACCCGCGCGCTGTCGGCGACCGACAGCCCGCTCGGCGCGCCGTCATGGCGCGCCAGTTCCCAGGCCGCCTTGCGCCAGTCGTGGGCCTTGATCGCCCGGGCCAGCTCTTCCGACCCCTCGCCGGGTGGTTCCGTGGGTTCCGGGCCCGGGTCGCGATTGCATTCGCTGTCGCGCCAGTCCGCGAGGTCGGCGCGGACCGCCTCGTCCGAATAGAGGCGCGGAAGATGTTCCTCCACCGCCGCGGAGACCCTGCCAGGCTTCGAGGCCGGAGCCGCCGGCGGCGGCTCGTGCGCCTTACATCCCGCCACGCCCAGCGCGACGACCGCGGACGCGGCCAGCAGCAACCTCCTCACCGGCCTCTCCTGTGGTTTCAGGAACAATTCATGAACAATATCGAGCCGTCAAGAGCTGTCAGAGCGCTCTCGCCGGACCGGCTGTCCGCGCCTTGGCGGCATCCTTGGCCTTCTCCTTGGCCAGTTCCGCCTGGAAACGCGCGATGATGTCGGGCTTCGACTCGGCCGGCTGCCAGCGGTTGGACGCCAGATCGACCGCCAACCCGATGTCGCCACCATCGGGGACGGCGGCTCGGGCGGCGCGTACGATGCCCTGATCAGCTGGGTGTCATCCCCAGCGTTTCGACGGCGTCTCCCGGCGAGGCGTCGACGCCACCCTGTCCCAGCGCCTCGACTCGCTGGACCGCCGCCGGCGACAGGCCATTCAGGAGGTCAGGGTCGAGGTCCCGCAGGCCCGCATAAGCCGCCGCCCCCTGTTCCACATCCTCGGGACGATCGGAGGTGAGCAGGGCGCTCAACTGACCGAGCGCGCTCGGTGAGGCGACGCCCAGCGCGGCGATGTAGTCCGTGATCGCCTCGCCCCGCTCGTCCGGCGGCGCCTGGCGATAGAAGGCGGCGAAGTCGTCGTCCAGAGCGCGCCGATGCTCGGGCGCGTTCACGTCCAGAGCTGGCCCGGCGCCGCGCCGAACCTCGGCCATCAGCGCCGCGCCCGCCTGGGCCTGACGGCCCGCCTCGCTGATGGCGCCGGCGATCTTCATCGCCTGCGCCACGGCCGGGCGGTCAGCCGACAGCGCGCCGACCGCGACCTGTTCGTGCAGCCAGGCCTCGCCGACCTGGCCCTTGCGGGCCCCGGCGACCAGGTTTCGGTCGATTTCGCGCTCCTGCGCGTCGACGGCGGCCTGAGCCGCCTGAACGGCCGCGATCCGCGCCTGGGGGGTCAGCAGTCCCACCGGCCGCTCACGCTCAGCCAGGGAAGCGCCCTCGGCCGATTGGAACGCCGTCTTCAGGTATCGTCGCGGGTCCAGCTCCGCCTTGCGCAGTTCGGCGTCCGCCCACAGCGTCCGGGCGGCGCTCAGGCGTTGCCGGCTCACGCCCGGAGGATCCCCCTCTCTTTGCCGCAGGATGACATCATTGAAGACCATCTGCCGTTCGGCGATGCCGTCGACGGCCTCGTAGATCGGGGCCCGTCGGATGGCCTGCCGCCCGACCCGCAGGGTCCGGTCGGTCAGCGCATCGTGTTCGGCCGCGTCATGAGCGGCCTGAAGTTGCGCGCCGTGCTGCGTCCAGAACGCCCCCAGCGATCGCTGGTTGGCCTCCAGGACACGGCGCTCCTGTGGCGTGGTCGCCGCCTCGATGGCCGGCCGATAGGCGCCGTCGATGGCCCGCGACAGGGCATCGGGCGTCCCGCCGAGCTCCCCCAGATTGGTCAGCGACTCCGCATCGGCCAGCGAGCTGCCCGCCGCCGCCAGCGCCGATCCCACGGCCGAAAACGCCTTGCCGACGGCCTCGCCGAAGCCTCCGCCGCGGCTGATCGGGGTCGGCTTGTCGGCTGACGGGCCGTGGGACGCGCTGCGGGGATCAGAGCGCCCGGTCGACGAGGGCCGCCCCCCGCCCCTGTTCGGCGCCTCTGGCTCACGCTCCCCGCCGAACATGTCGAACACGCCGCCGGCCGCCCTGGCGACCTGTCCCAGCATTCTCCAATCGGACCCATCGGGCGGTGAATAGGCGCCCGCGTAGTTCAGTCCGCCAACGGACGGTCCACCGCGCGGCTGGTATCGTGGAATGATCGGCATCTACCAGCCCCTCCCTTTGCCGTTGTTCCACTCCAGCCCGCCGCCGCTGAAGGTCTGCCACTGGCGGTTCAAGGTGGAAAAGCCGCCCAGCCCGCGCTTGCCAAACAACCGCTGCACCCCGCCCACCTGTTCGGCGCCCAGCAGGTCAGCCTGGTTGTCGTACTCCGCCATCTTCAGCCGGCCCTCGTAGCGCTCGGTCAGGGCGTCCAGCTCGGCCAGGGCGGCGTCCTGCGCCGCGATCAGGCCGTTGGAGCCGCCGCTTCCCGTTCCACTCTCGGCGATCGCCGCGCGCTGGGCGCCGAGCAGTTGCCCGGACTCCCGCCGCATGGCCTCCTGCCGCATGGCGCTCTGGTCGCCGACGGTTCGGGCGTTTTCGCGCGCGACCTTGCTGGAGAAGGCCCGCTGGGCGGCGCTCGCCTGTCCGTCGGCCACGCCGCCGGCGACCCCGGCCACGGCGCCGACGAGGTTTAATATCTGTCCGGCCCAGGCCATTGGCCGACCTCCCTCTTGATGAATGCCCACCGTTCGGCGTCGCCTCCGTCGTCGCAGAAGGCTCGCATCCGGCCCTCGTTCTCGAACCCCAGCAGACGGGTCCAGCGCGCCGCCGGCTTGAACCCGCAGGCGGTGACCGCCTCGATCCGCCGGTAGGGCGCGGTCTCGAAATAGCGGCACACCACGCGCGTCGCCGCCAGCATGGCCGGACCCGCGTCCTGGGCGATCAGCGCCCAGGCCTCGCCCCGGCCGCCGCCCCGGTCGATGACGCCGCCGCAGCCGGTGACCTCGCCGTCCGCGAGCAGGCTCCAGGCCCCGCCCGATGCTTCCAGCGCCGCCCCGGCCTGTCCATCGATCCGCCCGCGCCAGGCGGCCTGCGCTGGTTGCAGCACCAGGGTCTCGAGATGCGTCGCCCGGAAAGGAACGACCTCAATCCTCCCCCGGAGCGCCTCGCGTGATCGGGGGAGGGGGACCGCCCGCGGAGCGGGCGGTGGCGAGGGCCGGAGCCGCGCGTCGCGGCTAGGCTTCATAGGTCACCAGCTCCGGGTACAGCCCGATCAGGGTGAACGGAAACCCGTCGTCGCCCTCGAAGGCGATGGTCGCCGCCCCGTCGTAGCCGCCGGGAAAGGTCATCGTGATGTCGCCGCTGGTCAGGCCCGGCGGCGCGTCCATCGCCTCGCCCGCCTGCCGGTGCTGTAGCGGATCGCAGCGGCCGATGGCCGGCCCGAACCGCCCACCCAGACTGTCCAGAAGGCGCACGGTCAGGGCATGCACCCGCTTGATGCGGCCCTGGGCGCTGCCGGCCGCCGCACCGGCCTCCAGCGGCATCAGCTGGCCGGCATAGGGCGCCGCCAGGCCGACCACGGCCTTGGCGGCCGGCGCCTGCAATGTGATCGCCCCGCCGACGACCCGCCGGTCCGGATGGGCCGCGCCGCCGGCCTTCACCGTCACGAGCTCACCCTCAAGGTGCTCCAGGCCCGACAGGGTCGCCGTCGGCGCGCCGTCATAGGTCAGGGCGCTGGCGGCGTAGACGCTCAAGGCCTGCGTATCGCCGGCCTCGTATTCGGCCGCCATCACCTCGATGTAGCGACGCGTCTCGCCATCGATCTGCCTACAGACGATCAGCCAGACGTCGTCCCGCGTCCCGTCCGGCGACGGGATCACCGCCACAGACTCCACCGCGCCCGCCAGCTGGTGTCGCCGCCAGGCGAACACCTTGTCCTCAAGCTGCAGGGTCAAGGCCTCCAGGCCGCCATCGGCGGTGACGCACCAGACGCTCTCATGCGGCGTCTGCTGCCAGGCCATGGCGACGACCGGCGCCATCAGCCCGCGATACTTGTTCAGATCCAGCGCCTCATAGCCGTCCTGGGCCGGAACCAGCAGCCGCAGGCGCCGGCCCAGCTTCTCGACGAACACCACCCCCGCCCCCACCTGCACCGGCTCGACTCCGACCCCGCCCCAGGCGGTCTCCGGGTCCTGTTGGGTGTTGCCAGGGCCGTAAGGGCTGGCGCTGGTCTGGGCCTTGAGGCTGTGCTCGCCGCCGCCGGCCCCGATGAACAGCACCGAGCGGGTCGGCGCCGCCCATTCGATGGGATTGCCCTGCGCCGACTGGATCGACAGCACCACGGCGCTGTCGGGCAGCACCTCGCCGTGCGTCCGCGCCTCGAAATTGGCGAAGTCGCCAGCCGTCGAATGCCACACCTGCTGGCCCCGGAACCAGCTCAGCCGTTCGCGGAAGAAACAGACATTGTCCGGCCAGCCCGCCTCCGCCGACCAGGCCCCGAACGCCCAGCGATGACTGGCCTGCGCCGTCAGCTCATCGGGCAACCGCGACAGCACCACTGCCGTCGCTTCGGTCCCGCTGGTCACCCCGGTGATCCGCACATGGCCATAGCCGGAGTGCAGGTATTCCCACTCCACCCCGATCGAACCGACCGCCCCGTCGCCCTTCTGCTCCTCGCCGGTGCCGTCCCAGTATTTGCCCCGCGTGTGCAGCGGCAGTTCCTCGCCACAGATCGCCGGCTTGTCGGTGGTGTCGACCGGCCCGACCTGGGTGCAGATGTAGTGCCGATAGTCGGCTCGCCGCCGGTCGCCGACGTCGGTGGTGGTGCGCACCTGCCAGGCCCGCACATCGGCCCCGTCCTTGAGCTCCAGCTCGAACAAGCCGCCGACGTGGTTGGCCAGGAAGATGTTGCCACTCGCCGTCAGGGTCACCGTCCCGCCGACGGTCAAGGTCCCGGCCGCCGAGACCGTCACGGCCTCGTCGATGTTGGCGTCCTGGAACGGACCGCCCTTGGCCTCGAAAACCTCCAGCGTCCAGTCCAGGTTCGCTTTCCGCTTCAACACCCGCGGCGCATGGCCGGCGCAGGCCAGGTAGACGACGTCGCCCGACTGTTCGAACCGCACGCCGAAACTGCCGTCAGCCCGCGTCAGGTCGGTGGCCAGATAGGGCGTGCCGATCTCGTAGATCTCCCCGTCCGTCTTCACCAGCCGGCCGCGATTCCAGAAGAAGCGGATGTAGCCGGGCCCGAACTCCAGCACGAAGGCGTCCTCCTGGCTGAACACGAAGGGGGCCAGCCAGCACGGCCCGCCGCTGTCCTTGACCGATCCGACAAAGACGCTGCCGGCCGCCCGCTGCAGCGCCCCCTGCACGCGGGGAATGAGGTTGTCGCAGCGGATCAGGCCCGACTGCCATTTCTCCAGGTCCGGCCGCCCGCCCAGCAGGGGCGACAGCAGGCCGGCGTTGAAGCTGGTGATGGCGGGATTGGCTTTCATCGCGTCCTCACAGTCGCGCCAGAACCCACGCCCCGTCGGGCGCGGATTCCGGAGCCGTCTCGATGGCGTTGACCCGCACCGCCTCGCGCACGCTGAGCTGATAGTCGCGCAGCGCCGCCTCCTTCTTGCCCGACGACTGGGTCAGCTTCTCGGCCAGGTCGAAGGCCAGCCGGCAGGCCACGGCCTCGGCGAACAACGGATCCCAGGCCGCCACATCCTCGACACGGCGCACGTAGCGGATGTCGAGCGGCGCGGCCGCGTCGGTCAGGATCCGCCCGCCTTCCAGCGCGAAGGCCGGTTGCGAAGCGCCCTGGTAGTCGGCCAGCCCCGGCGTCACGGCGACGCCGCCGACCTCGACCAGCCGCAGCCAGTCCGTGGGCAGAGGAAACTGCCGCTGATAACCGAAGGCCGGCGCGCTGGCCTCGGCGCTTAGGCGCGCCCGGGCCATGGCGAAATGCCAGCGGTTGGCCCGCAGGCACAGGTCGCGGACATCAGCGAACCGGCTCTTCAGCCAGCGCGCCCGGTCGTCGGGATCGTCGAACGACAGCACCGCGCCCTGGCCAAGCTTGCCGAGCGCCGCGTTGCCGACGGCGGTGGAGGATGTGGGCATCGGATGTCCTCAAAGCTCGCGAGAGAGGGGACACATTGAATTTCCTTGGAAATTCAATGTGTCCCCGTTTGCCTTCAGTACCCGCCGGTGAACCGCACCCGCAGGCTGACCGTCCCCGCCGCCGTGCCGACGGTCGCGCCGGTGAACCGCACCCGCAGGCTGACCGTCCCCGCCGCCGTGCCGACGGTCGCGCCGGTGAAGGCGACATCGTAGTCGAGCTGCGGATCGGCGCTGAGGCCGAGCAGTTCCCACAGCCGCTTCTCGATCTTGGCGATGTCGGTGGCGGCGCTCTCGAACACGACGTCGGTGCCCGTCGTCGTCGCCGTCGCCAGGCTGATGGCCGAAGCGAACAGGTCGGCGTCGACCGCCGCCCCGCCGTCGTCGGCGGTGCGGTAGAGGCCGAGGTCGAAGCCGGTCCCGCCGGTGATGGCGTCGTTGAAGACGGTCAGCTGCGAGACCCGGTCGGAACTGCGCAGCCGCGCCATGCGGTACACGGAGGTATCGTCATCGGCGGCGGCGATCTCGACCGTCCCCACCGCCTCGAACAGCGGCCCCCGCACCAGATGGGCGGGGCTGGGCACGCGCGGGCTGGCGTCACGGTTGGAAACGACGGTGGATTTGGTGTTGGCGATAGCCATGGATCTTCCTCGAATTTCGGAGTGAGAGCGCGATCACAGCTCCTCCCCCTTCGGGGGAGGGGGACCGCGCGAAGCGTGGTGGAGGGGGTCCCCACCGGCGGCCGCCTCATCCGCGAAGCCGCCGCCGTCCGCTGAGGACCCCCTCAGTCCCCCGCGTAGCCTGTCCTCGGGTCGGCCGTCGGCCGAGCCCGGGGGCGGGCGACAGCTCCCCCGCAGGGGGAGCAACTGGCATCAGCTCTCGGCGCAGAGCACCTCGACGACCTTCTTCTCCTCGGTGCGGGTGGCCCCGATGGTCACCGAGCCGGTCACCTCCATGGGATTGCCCTCGAGGTCGCGGCGCGGGCCGATGTCGGTGGCGACGTCCGACCAGATGCCCAGGTGCATGCCGCTCTTGGCGTAGATCGGCACCCGCCGGTTGGCGCCCGACAGGGTCAGCCGCTCGCAGTGCACGAACTCGATGCCCAGGAAGCGGGTGATGATCCCCTCCTTCAGCACCGGCCGGTCGCCGCCGTTGAAGTCGGCGCTGGTGATCTCGATCTCGCCGAGCAGGGCGTCGTGCTGCACCGAGTTGACCACGCAGATGATCGGGTCGTTGGCCAGGTCGACCTCGTTGGCCATCAGGATCTTCTTGGCCGCCCGCAGCTTCTCGAACGTCAGGCCGAGGCCGCCGGCCGCCACCTGTTGGCCGGCCAGGAAGGATGTGGTGGTCCCGCCCTGCTTGCCGGTGCGGGCGTCGGCGAAGAAGGCGCGGATGATCTCGTCATCGATGCGCCGGCCGAGGCTGGCGGTGCAGGCCTGGACCAGCGGGTTCTGCGGGTCGGAGGCGGTCTGCAGCAGGTCGATGTTGTCGACGATGTCGCTCCAGTCGAAGAAGCGCGGATAGGCCCAGCGCCGGTCGACCGGCGTGTTGGCGCTCTCCTTGGGCACGGCCCTGCCCGTGCGCTCGCGCGCCTCGGTGACGCCGTACTGGTCGACGGGCGAAGCGCCCTCGCCTTTGTGGCTGCCGACCATCACATGATTGCGCAGCTTGCTGCCGCGCTGTTGCAGGAGAAGGCTCGCCGTCTTGGCGAACTCGATACGATATTGAGCGGAAAGGTCCGTCATGGACTGCGTGTCTCCATTTCCTCCCCCTCCGGGGGAGGGGGACCGCGCGTAGCGTGGTGGTGGGGGAAGAGGCGCGCTTGCGCGCCGAAGGGTTGAAAAGTGAACCGATCGGCTTGTCCGCGTCGTCCGCGGGTCCGTATCCCGCTGGGCGGGGAAGCTGTGTGGGGAGCGCTTCGGCTTATCGAAGCGGCTCACCTATTATACCGCGGTCGGCCCGCAACAGCACTTTTCGCCTTTGCGCCCGACCCCCTGATTTTGGGGACGACGGCTATCCTCGCCCTGCCTATCCAGACAGCGCCCTCACGTTGAGGGCGATACGTCCGGAGTCCGCCCCATGAAAAAGCTCGCCCTCGCCGCCGCCATCGCCGCGACCCTGACCCTCGGGGTCGGCGTCGCCTTCGCCGCCCAATCTTCTTCGGGGGGGCAGACCTTCCCGATCAAGATGGCGAGCTACGACAAGGGCTACTTCAAGGGCTCCAACGCCATCATCCTGCCGACTTACCAGCTGACCTTCATCACCGGGAACCAGGCCACCGCCGTCGGCGGCGGGGCCCGCGCCCGCAACACCAAGGTGCTGGCCGGGGTCGACGAGGCCACCATGCGCAAGCTGGCGGATGAGGCCCATGCCGACCTGCGGGCCCAGTTTGCCGCCGCCGGCCTGCCGGTCGCCTCGGACGAGACGGCCCAGGCCATGATCGCCGCCAACACCATCCCGCTGCAGCCGAACAATCGCTATGTCGTCGAGGCCAAGGGCGGCATCACCGTCAACAAGAGCCTGCGCCAGAGCTACATTTCAGTCGGCGCCACCAACGCCCCGCTGCTCGCCCCCTACCGGAGCGAACTGGCCTCCAACGGCGCCAACGTCATGGCCATGGGGCCCTTCAACAATCGCCTCGTCAAAGGCCAGCCGAAAGGCTCCCTGGCGGTGATTCCCAACCTGGTGATCGACTTCGCCAACATGTCCGCCAACGTCCAGAGCGGCTCCAAGCGCAACACCGCCAGCGCCGGCGGCTCGGCCGTCTTCGGCATTCGCGGCGTCGTCTCCGGCATCTTCTTCGCCAAGGCCATCGACCGCGGCTACGTCTTCGCCTTCTTCATCCGCCCGGAAGCCGACTACGGGGTCGCCACGCCCTTCGCCCGCGACGAGGCCGGCGCCGCCGATGTCGCGCCGCTATCGGTGATGGGCGAGAGCGTGGCGCGCGGCGACGCGGTGATCGTCGACCTGCCGGCCTGGGAAAACCTCGTCCGCGCCGCCTACCGCGACTACAACGCCTCGATCGTCGCCGCGACGCTCAAGGGGAAGTGAGCGGACGTCCGGTGCGGGCCGGGCCTGCGGATGGCCAGGAGAGGATTGCAATTATTCCGCATCTCAGATGCGGAATAATTCTGCGCCGCCCACGCCGTTCAAAGTGCCAAATTGCGAGAGCCTCCCGGCGGGTGCCGGGAGGCTCCTGCTGCGCTGCCCTTAGAGCAGCCAACCGCCGTCGCCGATCGGCTCACCACCGGTCAGGACATCGGTGATCGTTCCGGTCTGGTCGCCCTGAGCCCGAATTCGGAAGTCTTCCAGGCCGTCACCGTTCACGTCGAACTTGAAGTCCGTGTAGGGGGTCGTTCCAGGCGCATAGGCGGAGGTGATCTGCCCCGCCACACCGGTGAAGCTCGACACGAAGACGAAGGCCTGATCGCCAGCGGTCCCAGTGTCAGCATCGATCGCCGAGACGTCGATGCGATCGCCGTTCGCCATGTCGAGGTCGTAGATTTCGTCCTTCTCAATCGAGACATTGATGCTTTCGCTGAGGAACTTGAAGGTGTCGTAGCCAGCCTCGCCGTAGAGGTGATCATTGCCCAGTCCGCCGACAAGCGTGTCGTTGCCGGCGCCGGCATGGAGGGTGTCAGTGTCGCCTGCTCCATTGAGGATGTTGTCCCCGCTGTTGCCGAGCATCTGATTGCTTCCGGAATTACCGGTTCCATTCAGATTAGCGGCGCCCTGGAGTTGCAGGCTCTCGATGTTGCCCGTGTTGGTCAGGGTCCAGTCGATGAAGGCCCGGACCGTGTCATTCCCCTCGCCGGCGTTCTCCACAGCAGCATCGCTCAGGCTATCGACCACAAAGATGTCGTCGCCCGAGCCACCGTACATGGTGTCATCGCCCGTTCCGCCATCCAGCAGATCCTTCCCGGAGTCCGAGCCTCCGTAGAGCGTGTCGTTGCCGGCATCGCCGTTGAGAGTGTCCGCGCCGTTGTCGCCGAACAGATAGTTGTCGCTGGCGTTGCCGGTGAGAATGTTGTTGAGGGCGTTACCGGTGCCCGAGATGGCAGTGCCCATCAGCGTCAGCCGTTCGACATACGCCGCCAGGGCATAGTTGACGTAGGCCTTGACGGTGTCGGTGCCGCCGGTGGATGTCTCGATGATCGTATCGAAGACGTTGTCGACGATGTAGGTGTCTCCGAAGGCTCCGCCGTCCATGAGGTCGGCGCCCGTCCCGCCGTCGAGCGTATCGTTGCCCGCACCGCCGTACAGCGTGTCGTTGCCGGCGTCGCCGTTCAGGGTGTCATTGCCGTCGTCCCCATTGAGCGTATCGGCATCATCCCCGCCGTTGAGCGTGTCGACCCCGGCGCCACCGTTCAGGATGTCGTCCCCGGCCAAGCCGTCGATGATGTCATCACCGGCCGAGCCGGTGATTGTGTCAGCTCCGGAAGTTCCCGTGTACGTCGGCATGATCAAGCTCCGATTTTGAGCGGCCAGTGCGAGCGCATCCCGCAAGGCGCGAATGAAGGAAATCACACCTCGGAATGGGGAGTCTTCCCTAAGATGTGTGAAGCAAATTAAAGCTGTGAGTAGTCGACTGGGTCGCCCCGCTCACTCTTCGCCATCCCCGTCTTGTGCCTTGTCCGACCGGCGATGTCGGGTGCGTTGACCGCCATTCTATGGGGCCCAGCTCTGCGGGCCTCTTATCGAAGCGGCACGCCTATTATACCGCGATCAGCGGACAACAGGCATTTGTCCAGGTCGAAACCGTAACGTTCAGGCCCGGGAAGCCCAGACACGATTGGACATATGGGCCGGGTGTCGCCGGCGTCGTCATCGCCACTGATCTGCGGCTGTCGGCAAAACCTCACGCTGTGTCGGGTCGCGCACTTGTCGCCGCACATCGCGGCGGGCAGGATCGTAGCCTCATTGGGGGAAGACGGATGGCTAGCTTTGTAGGTACGGCGGGTGACGACGTGCTTGTCGGCGGGGCGCTTGCCGATTCCTTGAATGGGCGGGTTGGCGCGGACAGCATGACAGGCGGGGCCGGCAACGACGTCTATTTCGTGGACAACGCCAATGACACCGTCATCGAGGTCGGCGGCGAAGGCGATGACAAGGTCTACGTCACGGGCGCATGGGTGCTGGGGAACGACCAGTCCGTGGAGACGCTGCTAGTCTACACCGACGTCGGCGCGAAAGTGACTGGCAACAATCTGGCCAACAAAATCTACGGCCGGGCCGGGATGGACGAGCTTAACGGCGGTGGTGGGAACGACCTGATCAGCGGCCGCAACGGCAACGATGTCCTCGGAGGCGGCAGCGGGCTGGACAAGCTGTATGGCGACGATGGCAATGACTTGATCGACGGAGGCGATGACAGCGACTTCCTGTACGGAGACGATGGGAGCGATGACCTGCGCGGTGGGAGCGGGAACGACACCCTGTATGGCGGCTCAGGCGCCGATGCGATGCGCGGTGGCCTCGGCGCTGATCGCTATTTCGTCGACGACGCTGGCGACCAGACAATCGAAGACGAAGGCGGTGCCGATGTCGACATGGTCGAAGCGAGCGTCTCTTTTGCCTTGGGCGCTGGGATCGAATGGCTCCAGCTGGTTGGAAGCGCCTTAGACGGAACCGGCAACGGCCTAAGCAATGCGATCTGGGGCAATGCTGGCAACAACCTCCTTTCCGGAGGCGACGGCAACGACACGTTGGTCGGCTATGAGGGTGACGACATCCTGGTCGGTGGTACCGGCGCGGACACCATGGCTGGCTTTGAAGGAAACGACACGTTCTACATCGACGACACCGGCGACAAGGTGATGGAGATGAAGCCTGGCTATGACACGGTCATTGTCGAAGACAACCTGAGTGCGTGGTCGGTCGGAGACCAACTCATTGAGGAGATACGGCTGGAGGCGGGCCACGACGGCGGAACATTCAGCGCCAATCCCATTTGGGCGGCCAGAATGGTCGGGTCATTTGGCAGCGAGACCTTCATCGGCAGCTCGCGGGATGACATCCTGATTGGCGGCGGCGGCAACGACCACCTCATGGGCGGCGGCGGCCAGGACGTTCTCGATGCACGGGGCGGCTCGGCCACGATGGAAGGCGGGGCCAGTCACGACACCTACTACATTGGGACATCGGCCGATCAGATCCTGGAGCAGACCAACCAGGGCATCGATCTCGTCTACGCCGGCGTGAGCTATCAATTGAGCAGCAACGTCGAGAATCTCGTGCTGACGGGCTCGGCCGATATCAACGGCTTCGGCGCGGAAGCCTCCTACGACCGCAACGAACTGAACGGCAACAGCGGCAACAACATCCTGGATGGCGGCTGGGGTAACGACACGCTTACCGGCGGCGACGGTGCCGACACCTTTCAGGTCAGCACCGTCTTCGAAAGCGGCGGCGGCCTGATCGAGAAGGACACCCTCCTTGATGTCGACTTCACGGAGGGCGACCGGATCGACCTCTCCTTGATCGATGCCAACGTCAACGTTGACGGAGACCAAGCCTTCATTTTCGTTCCCAAGTTCACCGGAGGCGGCGGCGAGGCAATCTTGACGATCTCAGAGAACTACGGCTTCAGGGTACTGTTGCTGGACGTGAACGGCGACAAGGCGGTTGACCACTCGCTGACAATCTATGCTGCTGTCACCACGGAGCCGGTTTTGGCGGGCACTGAGCCCGTTGGCACCGGAGGCTGGCTCCTTTAGCGAGCTCGCTATTGGTCCCAGACGCCTCGGGAGCGCCTGGCGACTCATCCGCACGCCGAGAACTTTAATTTGGCAGCCCGACGCGCTTCGCTCGCCTCTTGGCGCGCCGTGCCTGCCCATCGCGCCTAACGAGCGGGTCGTCACGTTGAGGCGACCGAGCACGACTCGGGCTAGGTCGCGATGCAAGCCGGAAGCGCCACATGATCGACCTCTCGCCTGCTTCGCGTCCAAAGGCCGTGACCGCAAATAAGGACGATCCGCTGACTCGAAAGCAGGCATTGTGAAATTCCGCCAGGAGATCAGAAGCGGTCGCCAGTCTCAATCGTCAAACACCCGCCCACAATCCGCAAACTCCGCCGGCCCCCACCCACTGTTCACCCCCGGCTCCCACACCGAGCCACAGTCCGCGAACTCCGGCAACGGCCGCCAGCTGGGAACCGGCGGCGTCAGCCGGTCGATGGCGCGGCCGATCAGCGACAGGCAGTCCACCTCGTCATCGTAGCGCCCGGTCGGAAACGCCACGCACTCGTCGATGAAGCAATCGCCATCGCCGTCATCGCGCACGATGATGCGGCCCTCCCGAACCAGCGACTGCGCCGACCGCGCCCGCGTCGCCTTGTCCTGCGCCGAGCTCAGCCACTCCAGCGGACAGCTGACCGACCGCGCCCGCATCTTCGCCCGCAGCATCGGCTCCACCGCCCGCTGGATCACCCCGGCCTCGCCGAACCAGCGGCGGATGCCGCCCCGGCGCCGGAAGTCCGAGATCAGGTCGCACTGCCGCTCGATCCACTGGTCGCTGCTGGTCTGGCCGCCCCAGCTGGCCACCCGCCACAGGTTGAAGTCGGCGTCGACGCCCCAGACGGTCAGCCGGGTGAAGTCGCCGCCGCCCTCGGTGACCGCATAGTCGCTGGACCCATAGTAGCGGAGCGATTTGGGCAGCTCATGCTCCTGGAACCGCCGAAACCATCCCCGCTCGAAATAGCTGCCCTCCTCGGGTCTCGGCCTCTGCTGGTAGAGGGCGTTCCAGGTGCGCGGGTTCAGCCTGAACTGCGGCCAGTGGGTCGGCGGCCAGTACTCCGGCCACAGATAGTCCCCGACCTGTCGCCCCAGGGGATCATCCTCGCGCTCGGCCTGGGCGGGAATGTTGACCACCTCCCAGACCTCGCCGTCGCGGCACAGCACCGGTCCCGACCGACCATCGTAGTCGGTCGGCAACAGGCTCCCCGCCAGGTCGTCCTCATGCCAGCGCGTCTGGATCAGCACGATCCGCCCGCCGGCCTTCAGCCGTGTACGGACGGTATCGTCGAACTCCTCGCGGGTTCGCCGGCGGGTCGGTTCGCTGTCGGCCTCGCTGCGCCCCTTCACCGGGTCGTCGATGACGATCAGGTCGGCGCGATTGCCGGTGATCCCGGCCAGGATGCCCGCGCCCATCCAGTCGCTGCCGTTGTC
This sequence comes from Caulobacter sp. GW821-FHT11A05, assembly GCF_058809015.1. Classification (NCBI taxonomy): domain Bacteria; kingdom Pseudomonadati; phylum Pseudomonadota; class Alphaproteobacteria; order Caulobacterales; family Caulobacteraceae; genus Caulobacter; species Caulobacter sp. GW821-FHT11A05. The sequence goes on from NZ_JBXASF010000006.1 coordinate 223,349, forward strand.
GAGGCTCCAGTCGAGCGTCCGGGCATGGCCGGCCTGCGGCCGCACCCCGAACACCTGGGCGAAGACCGGCTGCCGCGTCACGCCGCGCGCCTTGCGACCGCGCCGGCCGGCCAGGCTGGTGGCGTAGGTCACGGTCAGCACGCTGCGGTCCCTCGCCCGGCCAAGGAACCAGGGCGTGAAGACGTCGACCGCATAGGTCGACTTGGCCGCGCCCGGCGGCATGAAGCCCATCAGCCGCCGGATATCGCCCCGCTCCAGCGCCTCCAGCTTGCGCAGCCACAGCCGGTGATGCGCCGCCAGCATCGGCGGCCCGCCCGGCAGCCGTTGCGGCGCGCCCGGCACGCTGATCACCCGGGCGAACACCGTCAGCCGCTCCCGCGCCGCCCGATGCCGGGCGCGCGTCGCCGCCTGCTGCTCGGGCGGCGGCGGCGCGGCCACCCTCAGGCCGCCGATATCCAGCCGGCGCTTGACCGACCCCTCCACCAGGGCGCTGCGGTCGGTCAGCCCCGCCTCGATCAGCGCCTGCCAGCGGTGACGGGGAATGGCGTTACGCCGACGCCATTCCCGCACCAGCTCCGCGCGCTCGCCGAACATCTCCGCCAGCCTTTCCACGCCCAGCGCGGTGATCAGCGCGGCATGCTTGCGGCCGGCGACATCGTCGGGCAGGGATCGCCAGGCCTCCGCCGCCTCCAGTTCGGCGCGGGTGGCGATGCCGTGCCGTTCCAGCAGGTCCCAGCTGCCGGCCTCGATCTGGTCGCGCTGGCGCCAGTTCTGGATGCTGCTCTTCTTGGCCCCGATCAGGCGGGCGACCTTCGCCGCCCCGCCCGCGTCCATGATGATCTGTCCGAAGCTCCGGGTCATGGCCGCCCGGCTCAGCCCTGCTGTCCGCTGGCGATCCGCGTCAGCCGCGACCACTCGGCCTTCTCCAGTTCACCGCCCGCCATCCATCGCGCCTGCCAGGCCTGGTCGCGGCGCAGGGCGGCAATCCGCGCCTCGGCCGCCTCGGCGGTCATGCCGAACTTCGCCGGGCTCTCGCCCTCGATGAATTTGTCCTCGGCCAGGCCCTCGCCGATCCTGGCGAACAGCTCGACCGTGCGCCGGGTGCCCAGCGCCCCCTCGATGGCAATCATCTCGTCGCGGCCCAGCGTGAATTGGGCGGCGCCGCGCCGGAAGGCCTCGGTGTTCTTGGCGAACCTCTTGCCCCAGTCGCGCTGCAGGTCGATCCAGTCGGCCTTGCTCTGCACCTCGAAGGCTTCACGGGCGGCGGCCTCGCGCTCGCCGACATAGGCGTTCCACTTCTCGGCCAGCGCCCCCGCCCGCGCCTTGCCGACGCCGGCCTCGAACTGCCATTCCGCCGCCTTGCTGCTGAAATTCTCGTCCACCCCGGCCAGGTCGCCGAAGCCATACTCGGCCGGCGTCTCCGGCCGCCCCAGGGCCGCGAAGGCCCGGGCGAACCCGGCCTCGTCGTCCTCGCCGGCCGGCATCGGCACCCGCCCGCCGGACATCATCCGCTCCAGCGAGGCGAAGCTCGCGCCCAGCGACTGCACGTCCTTGAAACCCTTGCGCTCGATGTAGCTGCGGGTGACGTCATCACTGAACTGGTCAAGGAACGCGCCGTGGCTCTTTGCATCCGGCGCGGATGCGGTCCCTTGATTGTCGGCGGCGGCAGCGTCGGGAGACACGGCGTCGCGCCCTCCCGAGGGAGCCACCGCTCCACCGACATCTTCCATCAGCGCTTCGATCGACGGCGTTTCGTCACTCATCCCGTGCTCACTCATCAATGGCCTCTTCCTTCAGGTTGAACAGGGCCCGGTCGTCGATGGCGACCATGGCGCGGATGCGGTTGAACACCTCCTGGCGGCCGACCAGCCGCATCGAGGCCAGCGGATCCACCGCCCCGTCGGGGCTGCGCGCCACCGGCGCCTCGGGGACCATGCAGAAGCGCTTCAGATCGGCCAGAACGGCCCGCGCCTCGCCGCCCGAGCCATCGCCGAACAGGCCCTGGTAGGCGCGCTTGCGGCGCAGCAGCGGATGCAGGATGTCCATCAATCTCTCCCGCCGCTTATCGAAGCGGCAGGACTATTATCCCACGGACGAGGCGCAACAGTTCCCATTTTGTTCTCAAGACTCGATACCCCCGGATCGGAGGATGACGGCGCCGGTCGGCCGGGCCAGGATCAGCTCAGCAGGAGGTCCGATGTCCAAACAGTTGCTCACCCTGACCCTGATCGCGGCGCTGTCCGCGCCGGCCCTGGCCCAGGCGCAGCAGGCGCCGGCTGACCCCAACCGCTACGCGGCCGCCTGGAAGCGCGGGGCAGCAAAGCCCGCGCCGCCCAGGACCCTGGCTGAGGAGGCGCGCTGTTCGGCCGCCTGGCAGATGCTCTGGACCATCTACTGGATCAACAGCAGCGACACCCTGCCGCCGGGGTTCGACAAGACATCGCTCGAGGCCCAGTCCCAAGCCTGGTTCGACCGGCTTCACGACCAGGGCGATGCCGGCGAACAGGCCTTCGAACAGGCAAACCAGACCATCATCCAACCCCTGGCCAGCGCCGGCTCGCGCGAGAAGATCGTCGAGATTGCCGGAGCCTGCGGCCTGACCGACTAGCCCTCCAGCAGCCCGGCCGCCGCGGCGTCCTTGGCCACCCCCGCCGCCTGCCCGGCGGCGCCCAGCATCGTCTGCAGCTGCGCCATCGCCGCCTCCTGCCCGGCCAGCGCCTCCATGTCCTCGTGACTGCGCAGCAGACCGGCCGGCGCCCCGCGGATCTCGGCCAGCCGCCGCAGGGTCTCCGGCCCCTTGATCATCTTCACCGCCGAGGGGTCGAATTGCCCGACCGCCGCCGCGTCCTCCAGCAACCTCAGGATCGCCAGCCCCTCGTCCGACTTCTGGGCCCTCGCCAACGGCGAGGTGTAGTCGATGTCGGTGACCACATCCTCCAGCCCGTCCAGCTCCGGCGGCATCGGCGGAAGCGCCCCGGCCCCCGCCAGGATGTCCAGCTCGGCCTGCACCAGCGGCCCCAACAGCTCCGATTGCAGCCGTCCCATCACCGGCGCCAGCAGCGCCCCCTTCTCCTGGGCCCGCAGCATGGCCTCGGTGGCCGTCATCTGCGGGGTCTCGACCAGGATCTGGAACAGGGTGACCAGAAAGGCCTGGTTGATCGACTCCCGGGTCTGGTTGACCATTTCCAGGGTGATCGGCAGGTTGGCCCCCACCGACAGCGGCCGCACCAGCTCGGTCCCGTCCTGCGACAGGGCCCCGCGATTGATCGACCGGGGCTGCAGCTTGAAGGCCGTCAGCCCGCCCTCGTCCGACAGCAGCAATGGCGGTTCGGCGATCAGCTGGCCGGTGCGCAGCAGGGTCTTCTGCTGTTCGTTGACCGTCTTGATGTCGGCCAGCACCGTCATCGCCGGCCCGCGCCCATAGACCTCGCGCGGCGCCGTCACATAGCGCGCCACCGCATAGCGCATGGTCCGGTAGCCCTGCTCCTTGAGCAGCTTGCGGCCCTCGAAACTGACGTACCAGCTGGCGAAGGCCATGCCCCGCCAGTCCTTGCGCGACCAGTCGGCGTCCTCGCGCGGCCCGACACAGTGGACCAGCTCGAACTTGCGGTGCGGTTCGCTCTCCGCCGCCCGCCGGATGCTGTCCGGAGTCTCGTCGCCGAACCGCTGCAGCCACTGGCGGGCGGTCAGTTCGAACTTGCGGTGCACGGTGTCGACCTGGCCCTGGAAGTTCTCGGCGAACCAGGTCTCGGCGAACGGGATCGAGCGATAGCGCAGGCCGCCGCCGCCCATACCTTCTTGGGGCGCCTCGTCGACGAACAGCGCGCCGTTGCCGAAAGCCCCCAGGCCGACATAGGTCTCGTGCGCCTGGCTGGCGAAATTGGCCCCCGCCGCATAGCGGGCCGAGAACAGCGTCTCGTTGACCTGCCCCAGCCAGCCCCGCACCCCTTCCGGCAGCGCTGCCGGCCGGTCCCGGGCGTCGCGCCAGTTCCTGATGGCGAGTTCATGCCAGCGGCTCGTCCGCGGCGTCAGCATGCTCTCGATGGCGGCGGCGAACTTGTCGAGCGCCAGCGGCGCGGTGCTGTCGAACACCTTCTCCGACCGCCAGGCGGCCGCCCCGCTCTGCTTGCCGGTGAAGTCCCGCTGCCGGGTCAGCACCCGCTCGGCCACCTCCTGGCAGACCCCGTCCAGCGGGGCCCGTTCGGCTTCCATCTGGGCCTGGCGGCGCAACACCTCTTCGGCGCGACTGTCGGTCATTCGGCTCTCCGGAAGGCACGGATCGGCAAGGCCGTGGAGAGGACCTCCGCGCGCGCCATTCGTGCTGTGTCTGAACTGAAAGCCGCTTATCGAAGCGGCAGGACTATTATCCCACATCGGCGGCGCAACAGGGAAAAAGACAGGCGCCGACACCTCGCCACTCGGCGGACCCCAGATGTCAAATTTGCACACTGCCGGGCCGATTTTCCCTGTGCTTTGTAACGCGACCCTTGACGCCCAGCGGCCCGGCCGGCGGGCGCAGTCCCGTCTCGGAGGTCCGCCATGCCCGCCGCCACCCTCGCCCTGTCCACGCTCGACGGGACCCTCGGCTTCATTCTCTCGGGCCAGGCGTTCGGCGACCTCGCCGGCCGGCAGGTCGCCTCGGCCGGCGACATCAACGGCGACGGCTATGACGACCTGATCGTCACCGCCACCAAGGCCGATCCGGGCGGCCGTGCGGACGCCGGCACGGCCTACGTCGTCTTCGGCAGGGCCGGCGGCTTCACCAACCTCAGCCTCGGCGCCCTCGACGGGACCAACGGCTTTCGCCTCGACGGCGCGGCGGCCGGCGACTGGGCCGGGACCGCCGGCCGCCCCGGCGACGTCAACGGCGACGGCTACGACGATCTCATCATCGGCGCCTATGCCGCTGACCTCGGCGCCGGCAACTCCGGCGGCGCCTATGTGATCTTCGGCAAGGCCGGTGGCTTCGCCGCCAGCATGACCCTCTCGGGCCTCGACGGGACCAACGGCTTCCGCATGGTCGAAAGCCAGGCCAACGGCTTCGTCGGCTTCACCGTCTCCGCAGGTGGCGACTTCAACGGCGACGGCTATGACGAGATCATCATCGGCGCGCCCAACCGCGCCTTCGGCGGCTCCACCTACGTCGTCTACGGCAAGGCCGGCGGCTTCGACGCGAACATCAGCCTGGCCAGCCTGGATGAAACCAACGGCTTCCGCGTCGATGGCCCCAACTTCGCGACGGCGGGCGTCGCGGTCAGCGCCGCCGGCGACGTCAACGGCGATGGCCTGGACGATCTCATCGTCGGCGCCGGCGACGGCGGGCCGCACGGCCTGCGCTCAGGCGCCACCTATGTCGTCCTCGGCAGGGCCGGCGGGGTCGGCCCGGTTCTCTACCTGTCGGACATCGATGGCTCCAACGGCTTCCGCCTCGATGGCGGCGCCGCCAATGACTACAGCGGCTGGGCCGTCGACAGCGCCGGCGACGTCAACGGCGACGGCTTCGACGACGTCATCGTCGGCGCCCGGTTCAGAGATGGGGGCGGCGTCAACGCCGGCGCGGCCTACGTCTTCTTCGGCCACGCCGGCGGCTTCGGCGGCAGCTACTACCTGCCCGGCCTCAGCGGGACCGACGGCTTCGCCATCCTCGGCGCCGCGGTCAGCGACGAACTGGGCTGGTCCGTCGCCGGCGCCGGCGACATCGACGGCGACGGCTACGACGACATCATCGTCGGGGCCGAGAAGGCCGACCCCTACGGCAGCAACTCCGGCGCGGCCTACGTCATCTACGGCAAGGCGGGCGGCTTCTCGGCGGCGATCGACGTCTCCAGCCTCGACGGGCTGAATGGCTTCCGCCTCGAAGGCGCGGGGCTCACCGCGTTCGCCGGCGGCTGGGTCTCCTCGGCCGGCGACATCAACAACGACGGGTTAGACGACGTCATCGTCGGCGCCCGTGGAGCCGGCCAGACCGCCGGCGCCGCCTATGTCGTCCTGGGCCAGCTCAGGACTGTGGTCCTGGCGGGCGCCAACGGCAACGACAGCTATGTCGGCTTCATCCATGGCGACCAGCTCAGCGGCGGCGGCGGCAACGACGTGCTCAGCGGCCTGGCCGGCGACGACCTGCTGGACGGCGGCGATCTTTCAGACCGCCTCTATGGCGGCGATGGTCTCGACACCCTGACGGGCGGATCGGGCGGCGACCTCATGTACGGCGAGAACGGCGCCGACAGCCTCGACGGCGGCGAGGGCGGCGACAAGCTGTTCGGCGGGGCGGGCGACGACACCCTGGTCGGCGGCCTTGGCAATGACCGGTTCGATGGCGGCGACGGCAGCGACACCCTCACCGGCGGCGATGGCGCCGACTACCTGGACGGCGGCGTCGCCGCCGATACTCTGGCCGGGGGTCTGGGCAACGACATCTACATCCTCAACGTCTTCGACTATTCCGACTTCAACGACCACGACACCATCGTGGAGGCCGCGAACGCCGGCTACGACCTCGTCCGGTCGCTGCGCAGCTATACCCTGGCCGAAAACCTGGAGGGCCTGGAACTGACGGGCTGGGACGACCTGTTCGGCAACGGCAACGCGCTGGCCAACAACATCAAGGGCAATCTCGGCGACAACCTCCTCCGGGGTCAGGAGGGGGTGGACACCCTGAACGGCGGCGACGGCGATGACACCCTCTTCGGCGGCCAGGGCAGCGATCGGCTCTACGGCGGCGCCGGCCGCGACTATTTCGTCGTCATAGCCGAGAACTTCGGCCAGCCGGCCGTGGAGCTCGACCAGGTCTTCGACTTCTCGATCGCCGAGGGCGACCGCATCATTCTCAATAGCATCGACGCCATCCCGGGCGGCGCCAACGACGCCTTCGCCTATGTCGGGACGACCTTCACCAGGCACGCCGGAGAGATGACCCTCAGCTTCGCGAACGGGGTCACCCTCCTGCGGCTGGACATCACCGGCGACGGCAAGGCCGACTACCAGATGAAGATCAACGGGGACGTCACCGGCGACTCGGGCCGCTGGCTGCTCTGAACTCGGCCCATCGGCGCCTTGGTCGCCCCCCGCCCTCGCTGCGGCGCCGGTGGGGCAACAGGGAAAAAGAAGACGGCCGGCGGGCGCCAGGAAAGCGCGATCGTTCCAATTTATTCCACTGCCGGGCGGCGGGCCGATCAGCTACCCGATCTGAGCGCGGTCCCGAACGCGGGCCGCACCGGTCCGCGTCGCCGCCGCGCCCAAGGGGTGCGTCATGGCCAGTTTCCCGGCAGTCGTTCAGATCTCGGCCCTCGACGGGGTGACGGGCTTCGCCCTCACGGGTCTGACGCCCAGCCAGAACTTCGGCTTCTCGGTCAATTCGGCCGGCGATATCAACGGCGATGGCTACGGCGACCTGATCGTCGGGGCCAGGAGCTTCCACACGAGCGGGACCAATTTCGCCGGCGCCAGCTATGTGGTGTTCGGCAAGGCGGGCGGCTTTGCCGCCACCACCGACGTGGCGGGCCTCAACGGAACCAACGGGTTTCGCCTGGAGGGCGCCGTCGCCTCCGGACAGAGCGGCCGCAGCGTCGCCTCGGCCGGCGACGTCAACGGCGACGGCTACGGCGACCTGATTGTCGCCGCCCCCTACGCCGACAACGCTGATGGGGTGTCCTATGTGGTGTTCGGCAAGGCTTCGGGCTTCAGCGCCGTCCAGTCCCTGGCCGACCTCGACGGAACCTCGGGCTTCCGCCTGCACGGCCCCGACCCGGGCGTCCCCCGGACGGCCTGGCAGGTCGCCTCGGCGGGCGACGTCAACGGCGACGGCTTCACAGATCTCATCATCGCCGGCCGCGACCTCGGCCCCAGCTACGCCGGCGGCGCCTTCGTGGTGTTCGGCACGGACGCCGGCTTCGCGGCCGATATCGAACTGGCCGACCTGGACGGGACCGACGGTTTCCGACTCTCGGGCGTCGCTGGGAACGACCAGGCCGGCTGGTCGGTGGCCTCGGCGGGCGATGTCAACAACGACGGCTTCGACGATGTGATCGTCAGCGCCTTCAACGCCGACCCCGGCGGCCTGTCCAGCGCCGGCTCGGCCTATGTGGTGTTCGGCAAGGCCGCCGGCTTCGCGGCCGACGTCCCCCTCTCCGGCCTCGACGGAACCACTGGCTTCCAGATCGACGGGGTGGCAGCGAACGATCGGATGGGCCGCTCGGTCTCAGCCGGCGACATCAATGGCGATGGCTTCTCGGACCTCATTGTCGCCTCCTATGCGGCGCCGAACTCCATCGGGGCCGGGCGCGTCTATGTGGTGTTCGGCGCGGCCGGCGGCTTCGATCCCACCGTCAACCTCGCCGACCTCGACGGGACCAACGGCTTCAGGCTCGACGGCCCCTCGTCCAGCTTCGCCGGCTGGTCCCTGGACGCCGGCGACGTCAACGGCGACGGCTTCGACGATCTGATCATCGGCGGCTGGCTGGCCAGCCCCGGCAGCGTCGGCCAGGCCGGCTCCACCTATGTCGTGTTCGGCAAGGCGGGCGGCTTTACCGCCAGTTCCAGCCTCGCCGCCCTCGACGGAGCCACCGGCTTCCGCGTCGACGGCTACGTGAACGGCGGCCGCAGCGGCTACTCGGTCGCCTCGGCCGGTGATGTCGACGGCGACGGGGCGATGGACCTGATCATCGGCGCTCCCTATGCCGGCGCGGCCTATGTCGTTTTCGGCCGGCTGGCGGATCCCACGCCGGTGATCCAGGCCGGCACCGGCGCTAACGACAGCTACGCCGGCGGCGCCGCCAACGACCAGCTCAGCGGCCAGGGCGGCAACGACACCCTGCGCGGCGAGGGCGGCGACGACCTGCTCGACGGCGGCGACCTCGCCGACCTGCTCTACGGCGGCGACGGGGCGGACGACCTGGTCGGCGGGGCCGGCGGCGACATCCTGCAGGGCGACGACGGCGCCGACGTCCTCTCCGGCGGCGACGGCAACGACAAGCTGTTCGGCGGCACGGGGGCCGACAATCTCAACGGCGGGACCGGCAACGATCGCATGGACGGCCAGTCGGACATCGACACCCTGACCGGCGGGGCCGGCAACGACACCCTCGACGGCGGGGCCGGCGCCGACATCCTGACCGGCGGAACCGAGAACGACGTCTACATCGTCGACGACGCCGGCGACCAGACCATCGAGGTCGCGGGCGAGGGTTACGACATCGTCCGCACCACCCTCTCCTGGACCCTGGCCGACAACATCGAGGCGCTCGAACTGCAGGCCGCCGCCAACGCCGCCGGAACCGGCAACGCCGGGGCCAACAACCTGCAGGGCAACAGCGGGAACAACACTCTCTCGGGCCTGGCGGGTGTCGACACCCTCAACGGCAATGACGGCGACGACATCATCATCGGCGGCGAGGCCAACGATCTGCTGCGCGGCGGCCTGGGGGCCGACACCTTCCTGGTCGGCCACGCCTTCAGCGGCGCCCTGGAGACCGATCAGGTCTATGACTTCTCGACCCTCGAGGGTGACCGCCTCGACCTCACCGGCGCCTTCGCCGGCGTGATCGCCAAGGTCTCGGCCTTCACCCACACCGCCGGCGAGATGACCCTGACCTATGCCGCCGGCATCACCTCCGTCCGCCTCGACATCGATGGCAACGGCGTCGCCGAGTACCAGATGAAGCTCAACGGCGACGTCACCGGCGACTGGGGCGGCTGGCTGCTCTGATTCTTTCTCGCGGACAGCAGCCGTGGCCGCCCGGCGGGGCCTTCTCCGTTCAGCCCATCAGCACCTTGGTCGCCACCCCGCCCTCGCTGCGGCCCAGGGCGTTCGACAGGAAGGTGGCGCCCCGCCCTTCGCGCCGGCGCAGCCGGTCGGTTTCCTCGGCGCGCTTGCGGGCGTCGTTGATGGTCGGCGGCGGCGGGGTCGGCCGCGGCGGTTTCATGTCCGGTTCCATGGGCTCTCCTTATCGAAGCGGTGAGACCATTATCCCACGTCCAGCCCCCGCAAGGGACAATCGCTGCTTCCGATAACGTCGATCGTTCGCCTTAAGACAATCGCAGCCCGGAACTGGCACGATCGTCAAAAATAGACGGCGGGGGGCAAGAATGCGGTTGATTCTGGATGAGGGGCTGGACGAGCTTGCCCTCCACAGCCATCGGATGTTGCCACTGCGCGCGGCGGTGACCCTCGGTGTCGGCGGCGTTTCGCTCCTGCTGCTCACCTGGCCCGTCGCCCTCGCCTGGACCGCCGCCTGCCTGGGGCTGGAGGCCTGGAGCTGGTTCGCCACCCGGCCGCAGTTCAAGGCCGTCCGCATCGGCCCCGGCCAACGCCGCAACCACTTCGCCAATCTCGTCGCCATCTCTGCCGCCTGGTTCATCGTCGGGGCGCTGTTCTGGCTGTCGGGGTCGGTGGCCGGCGCCATCTGCGCCATCACCGTCTGGCTCAGCCTGATCAGCTATGGCCAGGCCTTCGCCTTCCAGTCGCCGGTCGGCTCGCTGGTCAGCGGCGGCCTGCCGGCGGTGGGCATGCTGCTCCTCACCCTGGCGATGCCGATTCCTGGCGCGGCGATGATCCCGGTCTGGATGATCCTGGCCATCGCCGTCGGCTTCGCCGCCACCGGCTTCAACCAGACCATGATTTCCCGCCGCAGCTTCGTCGACGCCCAGGGCGCCCTGCGCGACAGCGAGGACGGCTATCGCATCCTGGCCGACAACGTCACCGACGTCATCGCCCGCTACGCCCCCGGCGGCGGCCTGACCTACGTCTCCCCCTCCTCCATTCGGGTCTTCGGCTACACGCCGGAGGAACTGCTCGCCAACCCGCGCGAGATGGTCAACGCCGAGGACCTGCCGCGGGTCATCGCCGCGCTCGGCGAGGCCCGCGCCTCCGGCACGGTCCGCACCGTCGACTACCGCGTCCGCCACCGCGACGGCCAGGAGGTCTGGATCGAGTCCAGCATGTCGCGGTTCGGCGAAGGCGAGCTGGTCATGACCTCGCGCGACATCGGGGCGCGCAAGACCCTGGAGGCCGACCTCGTCGCCGCTGTCCGCCGGGCCGAAAGCAGCAGCGCCGCCAAGGCCGACTTCCTGGCCAACATGACCCACGAGCTGCGCACGCCGCTGACCGCCATCATCGGCTTCTCCGAGGTGCTCGGCCGCTCCACCGGCCTGGCCGCCGACCAGGCCCGCCAGGTCAGCCTGATCCGCGAGGCCAGCGACACCCTGCTGGGCATCGTCAACAGCGTGCTCGACTACAGCAAGCTCGAGGCCGGCGGCCTGGAGTTCGACCGCCAGCCGTTCGACCCCGCCGCCATGGCCGCCTCCGTGCTCGGCCTTGTCGAACAACAGGCCAGTGCCAAGGGCCTGCGCCTCACCCTCGACGCCGCCGACGCCGCCGGCGGCCTGCTCGGCGATGGGCCGCGCCTGGGCCAGGTGCTGCTCAACCTGCTGTCCAACGCCGTCAAGTTCACCGCCCGGGGCGGCGTCCATGTCCGCGTGACCCGAAAGCCGCACAAGACGCTCCAGCGCCTCCGCTTCGAGGTTGTCGACACCGGCGCCGGCATCGCGCCAGACAAGATCGACGCCCTGTTCGAACGCTTCACCCAGGCCGACGCCACCATCTCGCGCCAGTACGGCGGCACCGGCCTGGGCCTGGCCATCGCCCGCCGCATCATCGAGGGCATGGAGGGCCGCATCGGCGCCGCCAGTCAGGCCGGCCAGGGCGCGACCTTCTGGTTCGAGCTCGACCTGCCCGCCGCCGAACTGGCCCCCGCTCTGGAAGCGCCCGCCGCGCCCGACCACCTGGACCGCCCGCTGCGCCTGCTGCTGGTCGAGGACAATCCGGTCAACCGCGAACTGGTCGCCGCCCTCCTCGCCCCCTTCGAGGTCGAGATCACCGAGGCCCACGACGGCGCCCAGGGTGTCGACGCCGTTCGCGCCGGCGCCTATGACCTGGTCCTGATGGACATGCAGATGCCGGTCATGGACGGCCTATCCGCCACGCGGGCGATCCGCCAGCTGCCGATCCCGCAGCCGCCGATCATCGCCATGACCGCCAATGTCCTGCCTGACCAGATCCAGCGGTGCCGCGACGCGGGTGTCGACGACCATCTCGGCAAGCCGATCAACACCGCCGCGCTCCTCTCCTGCCTCGACCGCTGGAGCGCCCCCGACGCCCGCGAGACTAGAGCCGCCTGATCCGCCAACGAAAAAAGCGCCCGTGAAGGGCGCCTTTGTCTCGTTTGGTGGAGCGCGGTGCTCCACCGGATCTGAGCAGGGGGGAGGTGTCAGACCCGGTGGAGTTGGGCGCGGCGGCTCAAGCGCCGAGAACCCGCGCGGCGGTTTCGAGTTGGGCGATGCCCAGGATGGCGACGACGGGCAGCGCGGCGAGAAGCAGGCTGGCCAGGTTGGCGATACGAACGGTCATTGCAGTAGTCCCTCTGTTTGTGTTGGGCGGCGCGTCCCTGCGCTGCTGTGATTTGAGGTATACTGAATGAGGTCTGAAAAGGCTTGTTAAGCCTGCGTCATGACGTCGTTGTAAGAGAATGACGTGAGATTAAGTAAGTTACGGGGATGTAATCATCCAAGATGAGGCCTTCGCCCGCTTCCGGGAGAAGGAACGCTACCCCAGCTTCAGCCGCGCCCCGCCGGCTGGAACAGCTCGACCACATTGCCCGACGGATCCTCCGCCAGGATCTGCGACCCTCCGGGCCCGGTGACGATGTCGTTGCGAAACGCCACGCCGGCCCCGCGCAGCCGTTCGACCTCGGCCGCGATATCCTCGACGATGAGCTGGAAGCGGTTCCAGCCGCCGGCCTCCGGCTGCCGGCCATCCGGCATCGGCCGACCGGCCGAACTCTTGACGCCGCTCAGCAGCAGCCGCAGCGCGCCGCGCTCCACCGACGCAAAGGCCGGCGCCGCATTGAGCTGCACGCCAAAACCGAAGTTGCCGACGTACCAGTCGACACAGGTCTGCACGTCACCGACCATGTATCGAACGTTGACTTGGGTGTCGCTCATCGGGGGTCCTCCTCAAGGGCGATCGGGCGCCAGGGCGCCGCGCAGCAGGCCCCGCAGCGCCGCCAGGATGGCCGCGCGGTCGGCGCCGTCGGCCACAGCGTCGGCGGCCTCGTGGATGGCGGCGAACAGCAGCCGCGCCGTCGGCTCCGGATCGACTGGCCCAAAGGCCTCGGCCTCCTGGCCGGCGCGGATGACGGCCGAGAGCCGCAGGATGGCGTTGTCGGCCAACGGTCGGCGCTCGGCGAAGTCCGAGTGAAAGATCGCCTCGCCGAGACCCCGGCGCGAGAGGGTGAAATCGATGAAGGCGCCCGCCTGCTCTTCCACAAGCCTCGGCCAGTCCACCGGCCCTTGGGCCTCGGTCGGCAGGGGATGGGCGGTGTCGAACTCGGACACCAGCCGATGGCGGACCGCCTCGAGCAGGTCGTCCCAGGTCGGGAAGTAGAGGAAGAAGGTGCCCTTGGCGACGCCCGCCTCGCGGACCACGTCCTCCACCCGCACCCGCGAGCCCTGGGCCTGCAGCAGCCGCTCGGCCGCCTCGACAATCTCCAGCTTCCGCGCCTCGGGCTGAAGGCGGCGACGCAGCGGCTTGTCCATCGACCTTCCCTTGCTGACCCACGGTCATTAGCTACTGACCCCCGGTCAGTGTCAAGCGCCGCCGGGCTCGCTCACCATTCCTCCCGGCGCGGCCTGTCGCTGACCTTGAATCGGTCCCAGCCCAGCCCCTCGCGCGGCGGCTCCGGCGCGCCCGGCGCCATGGCCCGCCGCTCCCAGGCCCGCGGCCGGCGCACCGACCGCGCCCGGTGTCCCTCGCAGTAGGCTCCTTTGGCCGCCCTGGCGCAGCCGCAGAACAGCTGCACGCCCCAGCCGTCCTCGGCCACCGGCCAGTGGCAATCCTCTTCGCCCAGCTGCTCCAGCCGACGCGCCTTCGCGGGCTCGATCACCAGCGGGGCCGGGCCGCGGACCGGAGCCTGCGCCTCCAGCGTCTCGCCACGCCGCCAGCCCAGCCGGGCGATCTTGGCGCTGATCAGGCCCTTGCCGACCCCCATGCGGCCGGCGATCAACAGGTGCGACAGGCCGGCGTCGAACAGGCCGCGCAGCTGGTCCAGCCGCTCGCGCGGCCATTCAGCCCGCGTCCGTTGGGGGGTCTGGGAAGCAGGCGCGCGGGAACACCCCGTCGCGCCGGAAGCGGCGGCGATCTGCATGTCGGTCACTCATTGAAACAGGAGGAAGGGAGGAAGGCTCAGGCGCCGTCGGTCAGCCCGGCGAGGCGCGCGCCCGCCGGGCCGCCGCCCCCGCCAGCTCTTCCAAGCTGGCATGGCCGCGCAGCACGATGGCCGCCCAGTAACGCGGCGGAATCGAGTCCGACCGCTTCCACTGATGGGCGCGGCCGGCCGGGCATTTCAGCAGCCGGGCCAGCCGTGAGGGTCCACCGGCGAGCGCAATGACGTCGCGGTGGCTCCGATGGGGTTCTGTATCGGGCATGATCATACTGTACAAAAAATACAGCTCCAGCTCAACCCCCATCTGTAGACAACATACAGGAATTAACGTAGGTTTCCTACATGAGCCCGACCATCGACCTCCCATCGCCTCTCGCAGCCGGGGCTGAGCGGCTGCGCCGCGCCCGCCGGGCCAAGGGCCTGGGCTCGGCCGCCGAGGCCGCCCGCGCCCACGGTTGGAACCTCAACACCTACGCTTCCAACGAAAACGGCAACGCCAGCTTCTCCTTCCGCAAGGCCGAGGACTACGCCCGCGCCTTCGGGGTGCGGGCCGAGTGGCTGTACGCCGGCAAGGGGGCGATGAAGGCCAGGCGGGCCGGCCTGCCGGTGCTGGGCAAGGTGGCTGCCGGGGCCGAGGCCCTGTTCGACGACGACTACGAGATGGGCGCCGCCGCCGACTGGCTGGACCCGATGGTCCCCGAGGACGGCATCGTGCTGATCGTCGACGGCGAGAGCATGATGCCCCGCTTCCGCCACGGCGAGCACCTGATCTTCGGCCGCCGCTACGACGACCCCAGCCCCCTGGTCGGCCAGGAGGTGATGGCCCGCCTCGCCGACGGCCGCAAGATGGTCAAGATCCTGCGCCGCGGCGCCGCCCCCGGCCTGTGGACCCTGGAGAGCATCAACACCCGCTTCAAGCCGATCGAGGATGTCGAACTGCTCTGGGCCCTGCCGTTCATGGGCCTGCGGGTTTAAGCCTGCAGCAGCTCCCGGCTGCGTTCGAAGCCCTCGAACAGGTCGTTCAGGGCGTCGACGTGCTCGCGGGCCAGGCGATTGATCGGCTCGGAGCGCAGCACCTCGGCCGGCACGGTCACCCCCCGCGCCCCGACCGGGCGGCAGTGGCCGCTGGCGATCAGCCGATGCACATAGCGCCGCGCCGTCTCGCGCGGGATGCCCAGCGTCCGGGCCACCGAGGCGATGGTCACCGCCCGCCGCATGCCGTCCGGAAAAACCCCCTCGACCGCCAGCGGACTGGGTAGCGCCGGCTCGTTCAGATGTTTCACGCTGGCCTGGCAGATGGCCAGAAAGGTCGCCGCCAGCATGACGTCGCCGTCGAACGGCGCGCTGAGCACCGACATCTGGCGCAGGAAATAATCCATGCCGAGCCGCAGCAGGAACCGCTCCTGCACCGGCGTGCGCAGCGCGGGATCACGTGAAATGCCCTTCAAGTTCTGTTCCCCCCTCTCGAACCGCCAGGCGGGCCCCCGCCCGATCTCCCGCCGCTCGACAAAACCGACGTTTCCGCCCCAGAAGGCTAGGTACCGCGCCTGATCTCCGGGTCCATGCGGCAAAATGGCCGTTAACCCCAATTCGGGTTCGGCGCCAGGGATCGGCGGCCTCGATCCTCCGAATACAGAGCAGGCCGCACGGCGCCTCTTGACTGGGTGACTGTATTTTTTGTACAGTTGCATATTCCCTACATCACAGGAGTCGCCCCTGACCGCGCCGCCGCGTCCGGTGAGCCATGCCGATCCGGCGTGGTTCGCAACCCTGCCCCGCCTGCGGCCCGACGGGGCCGAGGAGCCCGACTATGGCCGGGTCTTCTTCCAGCCCGCCGTCGATGGCGGCCTGGCCTACAGCTTCGACCGCGCCGGCCTGCGCTTCTGCCGCCGTCTGCCGCCGCCGGCCCCGCGCGAGGGCTGGCTGGAGTGCCAGGGCCGCGCCTTCCGCATCGCCGGAGCCGTCTCTTGAGAGCCGCCCCCGACGCCCTCGCCCGCTACTGGACCTGCGGCGGCGAGATCCTCGCCCTCGGCGGTCCCCTGCCGCTCGCCGAGCGCGGCGCCCGCGTCCTGCACCGCCGCGACCTCTCCCGTCTCGCCGCCTGGCATCGCGCCGAGATGGCCGCCGCCTGCCCCGAGGTCCGGCGCTACCACAGCCTTTGCCTGCGCGACGCCGAGGCGGTGCTCGCCCTTTCAGTTGATAGCTGTTCTCAAAGGGTCTAGCTGCGATGCCATGCTGATCCAGATCGAGAACCTGCTGACGCCGGCCCAGGTCGCCCATTTCCAGGCGGTCCTGGCCGACGCGCCCTGGGCCGACGGCAAGGCGACGGCCGGCTACCAGTCGGCCCTGGCCAAGAACAACCTGCAGCTTCCCGAGACCAGCGAGGTCGCTCGCGACCTCGGCGCCCAGGTCGAACGGGCCCTGGCGTCCAACCTGCTGTTCCAGTCTGCGGCCCTGCCGACCCGCGTCTTCCCGCCGCTGTTCAACCGATACGAGGGGGAGCACAGCTTCGGCGTCCATGTCGACAACGCCCTGCGCGCCCTGCCGGACGGCGGCCGCCTGCGCACCGACCTGTCGGCCACCCTGTTCCTCACCGATCCCGAAGACTACGACGGCGGCGAACTGGTCATCGAGGACGTCTACGGCGCCCATGCGGTCAAGCTGGCCGCCGGTTCGCTGATCCTCTACCCGGCGACCTCCCTGCATCAGGTGACGCCAGTGACGCGCGGCGCCCGGACGGCCAGCTTCTTCTGGATCCAGAGCCATGTGCGCGACGACGCCGCCCGGGCCCTGCTGTTCGACATGGACATGGCCCTGCAGGGCCTGCGCGGCGAGGTCGGCGACGACCATCCCAGCCTGGTCAGCCTGACCGGCGTCTACCACAACCTGCTGCGGCGCTGGGCGGAGGCTTAAGGATCATGCACGAAGGCGGCTGCGCCTGCGGTCAGGTCCGCTACCGGATGACCACCGCGCCGATGTTCGTCAACTGCTGCCACTGCAGCCAGTGCCAGCGGCTGACCGGCAGCGCCTTTGTCATCAACGCGCTGATCGAGACCGACCGGATCGAAATCCTGCAAGGCGCGCCAGAACCGACGCCCGGCCCCTCGGAGAGCGATCGGGTGCACGATATCTATCGCTGCCCGACCTGCCAGACGGCCCTGTGGAGCGACTATGGCGGCCGTCCGGCCCTGCGCTTCCTGCGGGTCGGCACGCTGGATACGCCCGCCGCCCTGCCGCCGGACGCCCATATTTTTACCCGTTCCAAGCTGCCCTGGGTCGATCTGACGGCCGAAGCGGCGGTGTTCGAGGTCTATTACGACATGCAGGCCCTGTGGCCGGCGCAGAGCCTGGCCCGCCGCCGCGCCATCCTCGGCGATGGCTAGCCGGCCCAAGGCGACGATTAGGCGCCACGGGGCGAAGGGTCGTGCTAGAGTGCCTCACCGTTCCGCATCCTCATAGGAACCCTGCCGGCCTGTTCTGCCGACCTGCCCGATTTTCTGCTCCCGCGCCGCGGGAGGTCGGGGGCGAAAGGCGCCGCATGTCCAAGACCCAGACTCCCCCCCCGCCGCCGACCATGGCCCAGCTGCGCAAGCGGCTCGACGAGGCCCTGGCCAACGGCCATCAACCGCAGGACCTGGTCCTGCGCCTGACCCTGCGCGACACCGCCCTGATCAAGCGCAGCCCGGTGTTCGCCGACGACGAGATCCGCTTCGTCGACGGGGTTATGCATGTGCTGGGCGTCGCCACGGTCATCGGCCAGGTGGGTGAGAGCGGCATCGCCGCCGCCGAAGCCGCGGCTTCGTGAGCGACACGCCCGCGCGTCGTCGCCTGCCGCTGCCGTCACCCTTCGTCCTGATGCTGCTCGGCATGGCCCTCGTCATCCTGGGCCTGCTCTGGCTGATCAGCGCCCGGCCCAAGCCCGACTTCGCCGAGGCCCCGCCGGCCGCCGTCAGCTCGTCACGGTCGAACGCCGCCGCCTATGACGCGGCCACCCGCAAGGCCGACGCTCGCCGGCTCAAGGGCGCCCAGGATTGACGGGAGCATGTCAGGTCGAAGTGTCTGCGGTTCGGCCGCCCGGACATGCTCCAAACGTCTGAATCCAGACCCTGTCTAACAGGGTCTAGGGTTTGCGAGAGGCCGCCGAGCCCTCGCGCACCGGCCCGAACTCCGACCCGGCCTTCCAGCCGGGCCAGGCGTTGCCATTCGCCAGCGCCTTGCCGGCCTGGAACACCAGGTCGACGTCCATCGCCGCGCCACGCAGGTCCCAGTCGCCGCTCCAGGTATCGCCCGTCTGGTGGTAGGCCGTGGCGGTGTAGTCGCTGACCCATTTGTCGCCGGCCGCCCTGCCGCCCTCGACCAGGTCGGCCCCACCGCCCAGCGCCATGATCAGGATGACCGGCACGCCGCGCTTGGCCAGCGAGAAATGGTCGGCGCGATAGAACAGGCCACGCTCAGGCCTTGCGTCCGGGGTGATCACCCGCCCCTGCGCCCTGGCCGCCGACGCCAGCCCGTCCTCCAGCTCGTTCTGCCCGGCCCCGACCAGCACCACGTCCTTGGCCGGCCCCATCGGCTGCAGCACGTCCAGGGTATAGGCCCCGGCCATTTTCTCCAGCGACACGGTCGGATGCTGGGCGAAGTATTCCGAGCCCAGCAGGCCCCGCTCCTCGCCTGTCCAGGCGGCGAACAGCACCGTGCGCTCCGGCGCCGGTCCGGCCTTGAAGTTCCGGGCGATCTCGAACAGGCCGGCGATGCCGATGGCGTCGTCCAGCGCCCCCGCCCGCACCCGCCGTCCCGCCGCGTCCGGCTTGTCGGCCAGGCCGTAGGCGTCCCAGTGACCGGCGAAGGCCACCGTCTCGCCCGGCCGCTTGGCGCCGGTCAGCTTGCCGATGACGTTCTGGCTCTCGACCCGGCTGTGCTCGACCGCCAGGTCGGCGCTGAAACGCGCGCCCTTCAATTCGACCGGCTTGAACCCGGCCGTGCGGGCCTGTTTCTTCAAAGTCTCCAGATCCAACCCGGCCGAGGCCAGCAACTCGGCGGCCACGCCACGCTCGATCCAGCCCTGGAACGGCACGCGGCCGGCCCCGCCGTCGGCGCGGACGACATCGAAGTTCTCGGCCCGGGGGGCGACGACGGTGATCCAGCCATAACCCGCCCCCGGCGTCTCATGGACGATCAGCGCCCCGGCCGCGCCACGCCGGGCCGCCTCCTCGTACTTGTAGGTCCAGCGGCCGTAGTAGGTCATCGCCTGGCCGCCGAACTTGCCGGCCACCGGCTCGCCCGGCCCCGCCTCGAAGTCCGGGTCGTTGATCAGGAAGACGACGATCTTGCCCCTGACGTCGACGCCCTTGAAATCGTCCCAGCCGCGCTCGGGCGCGTTGACGCCATAGCCGACGAACACCAGCCCGGCGTCCTTGACGGCGATGCGGTCGGTGGGCCGCACGGTGTTGACGTAGATGTCCTTGAACTGCTCCAGCGTCCGGACCTTGCCGCCGACGGTCACGGCCATGGCCCCGCCAGGCTTCACCTGGGTGCGGACCAGCGGCACCTTCTGCGTCCAGCCGCCGTTTTCGCCGCCCGGCTCCAGCCCGGACTCGGAAAACCGCTTCACGATGTAGTCAACCGTCTTCTGCTCGGCGGCGGAGCCCGGAGCGCGGCCCTCGAAAGCTTCGGAGGCCAGCACCTTGGTGTCTTCCGACAGCGCCTTGGGATCGATTTCCCTTGCCAGCACAGGGGTTGCGGCGAGCGCGGCGAGGCTGAAGGCGAGGACAAGACGCATGACGGACGCTCCTTTTGGCCGGCCTTGTTAGCGCCTTTGGCGTGGGCGATCCATTTACATGGCCCAGGATGGTTGCGGCCCAACCTGTGCGTGCGTCAGCGGGCCACAGGGCCGGTTAAGACCTTTGCAGGCCTCCGGAGTCACTAATCCGACAAACTGGAGTTTCCGCAGTGCCCGTGTCCGAACAGGCGCGCCTCGCCGCCCTCAAGGCGCTGGAGGTGCTCGACACCCCGCCTGAGCCGACGTTCGACCGGCTGACCGCCCTCGCGGCCGACCTGTTCGACGCCCCCATGGCCCTGGTGTCGCTGATCGACGAGGACCGCCAGTGGTTCAAGTCGCGCCATGGCGTGACCGAGGCCAGCGCCCCGCGCGACGAGGGCTGCAGCCAGATCACCCTCGACCTGGCGCCCGGCGAGATTCTGGTGACGCCCGACGCCAGCCTCGATCCGCGCTTTGCCGCCAACACGCTGGTCACCGGCCCGGTGGGCCTGCGTTTTTTCGCCGCCGCCGCCCTGACCACCGCCAGCGGCGCGGTGCTCGGCTCCCTCTGCGTGCTCGACACAGTCGCCCGCCCCCAGCCCTCCGGCCGCCAGTTGAAGCAGCTCGTCGCCCTGGCCGAGATGGTCGTTGAGGGCCTGCAGACCCGGCGCCGGGCCCGGGAAGCCGAGCGTGAACGCGCCCTGGTCAGCATGGCCGAGCAGATGTCCGGCATCGGCGCCTGGCGCTACAACTGCAGGAGCCGGGAGCTGACCTGGTCCGACGCCGTCTATGCCCTCCATGGCGTCACCCGCGAAAACTTCGACCCGGGCGCCGTCGAAACCACCGACTTCTACCACCCCGACGACCGCGAGCGCGTTCGCCAGCACTTCAGCGACGCCATTCTCAAGGGGCAGGGCTTCGAGTATCAGGCCCGGCTCATCGACCATGACCTGCGCGAGCGGGTGATGACCTGCAAGGCGGCCTGCGAACGGGACGCCGCCGGCAGGGTGGTCTCGATCTTCGGCGTGCTGCAGGATGTCACCAAACAGGTCTCGGCCCTGCGCGAAGCCCGCCGCGGCGAGGCTCGCTTCCGCCTGCTGGCCGACAACATGGGCGACGTCATCACCCGCATCCGGCTGGACGGCCGCAGCGGCTACATCTCGCCCGCCATCGAGGAGCTGCTTGGCTACAAGCCCGCCGAGATGACCGGCCGCACTGCCCAGTCCTTCGTCCACCCCGCCGACCGCGGCATGCTCCTCGACGTCTACGCCGCCCTGGCCTCGGGCGCCGAGCACCGCACCCTGGAGCACCGCGCCGTGCGCAAGGACGGCGGCATCGTCTGGGTCGAGACCCACTTCAAGCTGGTCCGCGACGCCGAGGGCCATCCGGCCGAGATGGTGGCGGTGATCCGCGACGTCACCGCCCGCCGGGCCATGGAAGAGGCCCTCGCCGACAGCGAGCAACGCTACCGCACCCTGGCCGAGAACGTCTCCGACATCCTGGTCCGCGTCGGCCCCGACGGCATCATCCGCTACATCTCGCCGTCCTGCCGCAGCATCGGCGCCGATCCGGACAAGATGACCGGCCAGTCGGTCCTCAGCCTCGTCGCCCCCGGTCACGTCGCCCATTCCCAGGCGGTGATGGACAGCCTTTTCGACGGCATCGAGCCCGACGGCTCGACCCGTCGCGAACACTTCATCCACACGCCCGACGGCCGCGAACTGTGGCTTGAAGGCAGTCCCAAGATTATCCGCGACGAGGCCGGCGAGATCGCCGAGGTGGTCACCGTCCTGCGCGACATCACCTCGCGCAAGGCCATGGAGGCCGAACTGGTCGCCGCCCGCGCCGAGGCCGAGGCCGCCGCCGCCGCCAAGGCGGAATTCCTGGCCAACATGAGCCACGAGATCCGCACGCCCCTGACCGCCGTCATCGGCTTCTCCGGCCTGCTGGCGGCCAGCCCCGACCTGCCGGCCAAGGCCCAGGACCATGTGCGCCGCATCCAGAGCGGCGGCCGCGCCCTGCTGGCCACGGTCAATGACATCCTCGACTTCTCCAAGCTGGAAGCCGGCCAGGTCGAAATCCGCCACCAGGCCTGCGACCCGGCCGCCGTCGCCCGCGAGGCGCTGGAGCTGTTCGAGGCAGGCGCCGACGCCAAGGGCCTGACCCTGGCCATCGACGGCGTCGCCCCCGCCGGCCTGTGGCTCGATCCCGGCCGCCTGCGACAGGTCCTGCTCAACCTGGTCGGCAACGCCGTGAAATTCACCGACCAGGGCGGCGTCACCGTACGCCTGGCCTGGGCCTACGATCGCCTGCGGGTCGGCGTCATCGACACCGGCGAGGGTATCTCGGCCGAGAACCAGGCCCTGCTGTTCCGCAAGTTCTCGCAGGTCGACGCCTCCTCCACCCGCCGTCACGGCGGCACGGGCCTGGGCCTGGCCATCTGCCGCGGCCTGACCGAGGCGATGGGCGGCAAGATCGGCGTCGACAGCACGCCCGGCCAGGGTTCGATCTTCTGGTTCGAACTGCCGGCCCCGCTGGCCGGCTCGGGCGTCGACGCCGGCAGCGAGTCTGGCGCCGCGCCGGACGCTGAAGACGGCGACCTGTCAGGCGTCCGCATCCTGGTCGCCGACGACAACCCGGCCAACCGCAACCTCGCCCGCGCCCTGCTCGAGGCCCTGGGGGCCGACTGCTACCTGGTCGCCGACGGCCAGGCGGCCGTGCAGGCGGCGGAGCAGCAGGCTTTCGACCTGATCCTGATGGACATGCGCATGCCGGTGCTCGGCGGCGTCGAGGCGGCGCGCGCCATCCAGACCGGCGGCGGGCCCAACGACGGGGTGCCGATCCTGGCCTTCACCGCCCAGCGCCATGACGGCGCCCTCGACCCGGTGTTCGCTGGCGTCATCGACAAGCCGATCCAGCTGCAGGCCCTGCGGACCGCCATCAGCCTGGCGTTGGAAGCCCCTTTCGCCGAGGAGGCGACAAGCCATGCGGCCTGACAGCCCCCTGGTGCTGATCGTCGACGACGACGAGCACATCCGCGCCCTGCTGCGCACCCGCCTGGAACTGGACGGCCTGACGACGATCAGCGCCAACGACGGCGTCGAGGCCCTGACCCAGCTGGGCAACTGCCGGCCCGCCGCCATGCTGCTCGACGTCAGCATGCCGCGCATGGACGGCTTCCAGCTGCTGGAGACCCTGCGGAAGACCCGCCGGGCGCCGCCGCCGACCCTGATGCTGACGGCCCGCAACGCCGCCGAGGACGTGCAGCGGGCCATCGCCCTGGGGGCCAAGGACTACCTGGCCAAGCCGTTCAACGACCAGATGCTTCTGCGCCGGGTCCGCCGCCTGCTGCGGCCCGGGGCCCCGGCCGCCGGTCCGCCGGCCGCGTCGCCCGAAGCGCCGCCGGAACGGCCGGCCGGCGAGGAACTCTTCCTCTAGGCTTGGTCCGGCGGAAGCGGCGGCCTACAACCGCCCGATGAGCGTCGCCTTCACCAAGGAGGGAGATCTCGAGGCCACCGCGGCAGACCTGCCGGACCGCCCGATTTCCTCCCACCCCAACCTCGTCACCCCACAGGGCCTGGCCCTGTTGGAAGAGGCGCTGGCCGCCGCCCAGGCCGCCTATCGCGCCGCCCAGCAAGGGGACGTCTCAACCGACCGCACCGCCATGGCCCGCGCCACCCGCGACCTGCGCTACTACAACGCCCGCCGCGCCAGCGCCCAGCTGACCCAGCCGCCCGAGACCTGCGACACGGTCCAGTTCGGCTGCAGTGTCACCTTCGACCGCGAGGACGGCCGCCGCCAGACCTTCCGCATCGTCGGCGAGGACGAGGCCGACCCGGCCAAGGGCAGCGTCTCCTGGGTCTCGCCCGTCGCCCAGGCCCTGCTCGGCAAGGGCGAGGGCGACACCGCCATGGTCGCCGGCGGCGAGGTCGAGATCGTGGCGATCGGCGCGTGAGTCTGAAGGATCGTCTGTGGGCCGCGGCCCCGCTGCTGCTCGCCGCCACCATGCTGTTCTGGGCCGGCAACTCCATCGCCGGCCGGGCCATGGCCGGCGTCGTGCCGCCGATGACCCTGACCTTCTGGCGTTGGGTGCTGGCCAGCCTGATGGTCGCGCCCCTGGCCTGGAAGCACCTCAAGACGGACTGGCCGGAGCTGCGCCGCCGCTGGCGGATGGTGCTGCTGCTGTCGGTCAGCGGCGTCGCCTCGTTCGGGGCCCTGCTCTACTGGGGCCTGGAGAGCACCACCGCCTTGAACAGCCTGCTGATGCAGGCGGCCATCCCGCCCCTGATCCTGTTCTTCGGCTTCGTCCTGCTGCGCGACCGCATCGGCGTCGGCGCCCTGGTCGGCGTCGCCCTGTCGCTGCTGGGCGTCCTGGTGGTGATCAGCGAGGGCCGGCCCTGGGCGCTGCTCTCCCTGCATCTCAACCCCGGCGACGGCGTCATCCTGGTCGGGGTGGTGCTCTACGCCGCCTATTCCCTGCTGCTGCGCCGCCGCCCGCAGGTGCATCCCTTGAGCCTGCTGCTGGTCAACTTCGTGCTGGCGGCGCTGGTCACCGCCCCGCTCTACGCTCACGAACTGGTCCAGGGGCGCACCTTCCAGCCGACGTGGCAGGCCCTGGCCGGCATCGGCTATGTCGCCCTCTTCCCGTCCTTCCTCGCCTACCTGTGCTTCAACCGTGGGGTCGAGCTGATCGGGGCCGGCCCGGCCGGCCAGTACATGCACCTGATGCCGATGTTCGGCGCCGTCCTGGCGGTGGCGCTGCTGGGCGAGCCCTTCCATCCCTATCACGCCGCCGGGGTGGTCCTGATCGGCGCCGGCATCGCGGCGACGGCGCTCGCAGGCCGCAAGCCTTCATGAAAAGGGCCCCGGATCGCTCCGGGGCCCCTCTCGTCTGGTCGAACCGAGAGCCTAGCTCTCGACGCGCTCGATGATGATGGCCGGGGCCATGCCGCCGGCGGCGCACATGGTGACCAGGCCGCGCTTGAGGCCGCGGCGTTCCAGTTCATCGACCATGGTGCCGATCAGGATGGCGCCCGTCGCGCCGATCGGGTGGCCCAGGGCCATGGCCCCGCCGTTCACATTGACCTTGGCCCGGTCGAGCTTCAGGTCGCGGATGAACTTCTCGGCGACGACGGCGAAGGCCTCGTTGATTTCCCACAGGTCGATATCGTCGACCGTCAGGCCGGCCTTCTCCAGCACCTTCCTGGCGGCCGGGACGGGGGCGTTGAGCATCAGGGTGGGGCTGTCGCCCATGTTGGCGGTGGCGATGACCTTGGCTCGGGCCTTGAGGCCGTGCTTGGCGGCATAGGCCGGCGAGGCCAGCAGCAGGGCGGCCGAGCCATCGACGACGCCCGAGCTGTTGCCGGCATGGTGCATGAACTGGATGTCCAGGTCCTTGTGCACGGCGGTGATCAGCTTGCGGAAGGTGGTGCCTTCCTCGTCCAGCGGCACGTCGGCCATGGCGGCGAAGGAGGGCTTCAGGCCAGCCAGGCCCTCGGCGGTGGTTTCCGGCCGCGGGAACTCTTCCTTGTCCAGGGCCAGGGTGCCGTCGGGGTGGTAGACCGGCACCAGGGACTTGTCGAAGTGACCGCCGGCGATGGCGGCGGCGGCGCGCTGCTGGCTGACCAGGGCCAGGGCGTCGACGTCCTCGCGGGTGATGCCTTCCAGGGTGGCGATGGCGTCGGCGCAGACGCCCTGGTGCGACTGCGGATGCAGCTCGCGCAGGTTCTTGTTGCCGCGGTCCATCAGCATCGGCGGGCCGTCCGACGGGGCGCGACGGCCGGCCATCGACATCATCTCGGTGCCGCCGGCGATGACCAGGTCTTCCATGCCCGACATGATGGCGTGGGCCGCCAGGTTCACCGCCGTGATGCCCGAGCCGCAGAAGCGGTCGAGGGTCATGGCCGAGGATTTGATGTCGTAGCCGGCCGACAGCGCCGACATCCGGCCCAGGTCCCCGCCCTGCATGCCGACCTGGCTGCTGGTGCCCCAGAAGATGTCGTCGACTTCCGAGGTGTTGATATTGTTGCGCTTGGCCAGGGCCTTCAGGACCGTGGCGCCCAGTTCCTGCGGATGGATTTCGGCAAGGGCGCCCTTGCCGATCTTGCCGATGCCCCGGGGGGTGCGGACCGCGTCGATGATCAGAGCTTCAGGCATGGAACGCCTCCTATTTGGAATTCGCGGCGAACCTAAGCGCCCTCACGCTGCGGCATTCAAGCGCTTGTTTGACGCTTGCGGAAGGCTGGGGCGGAAGGCTGGTCACAGCCGGCGCGGATCGCGGTATGGCTCAAGCATGAGCGACGATTTCGACTACAGCCGCAGTTTCCGGGGATCGGCCCTGGCCGCCCGCCTGCGCCGGGCGTCGGAGCAGCTCGACCGTGACGGCACGCGGGTCTACGCCGCCCGCAACGTGCGCTTCGAGCAGCGCTGGTACGGCATCCTGCGCCAGCTGATCGCCAACGGCCCGATGTCGGTGGGGGCCATCGCATCGGTGCTGCGCATCACCCACGTCTCGGTCAGCGAGGCCAGCCGGTCGCTGGAGAAGGCCGGCATCGTCGCCTCCACCGCCGCCCCCGAGGACGGCCGCAAGCGCAACCTGAACCTCACCGACGAGGGCCGCGCCCTGGCGCGGGAGCTGGCCCCGGTCTGGGAAGCCTTCAACGCCGCCGCCGCCGAGCTGAACGACGAGGCGGGCGACATCGTCAGCCTGCTCGACCGCCTCGACGACGCCCTGGCCCGCCGCTCGATGTTCGACCGGATCATGCAGCGCCTGCCCGACGTCGAGGCCGATTGACGCCGCCGGACCTGTCTCAGATTTCATCCCCGCCGGCCGACAGCTTCGATAGGGTGCCGCAACCCTTCGGAGCCATCGCATGATCCGCCCCCTTCTCGCCGCCGCCCTCGCCCTGGCCGGCGTCGCCCTCGCCCTGCCGGCCCAGGCCGCCAAGCCCGTCTACAAGGCGACGCCCTGCGCCGGCGACTTCACGGTCGGGGCCGAGCGGGTCTCCTGCGGCGTGCTGATCGTCGATGAGGCGCGGGGCGTGAAGAACAGCCGGCGCATCGCCATCCCGGTGGCGGTCATCAAGGCCCAGACCCCCCGCCCCGGCCAGCCGCCGGTCTTCTACCTGCAGGGCGGCCCCGGCGGCGCGGCGGTGGCTGGCGTCTCCCGCCTCGTCCGCTCGCCCCTGGCCAAGGACATGATCGCCGTCGACCAGGACTGGGTCTTCTTCGACGAGCGGGGCTCGGGCCTCGCCGTGCCGCTGCTCGACTGCGGCGAAGTGCCGATGAACGACGCCGGCCCCCTGACCCCCGGGGCCGCCGAGAGCCTGAAGGCCTGCGCCATGCGCAACGCCGCCGCCGGCATCGACCTTTCCCGCTACAACGAGCGCGAGGTCGCCCTCGACGTCCAGGACCTGCGCCAGGCGCTGGGCTACAATCAGATCGACCTCTTCGGCGCCTCCTACGGGACCAGCGCCGCCATGGCCATCCTGCGCCACGCGCCGCAGGGCGTCCGCGCCGTGGTCCTCGATTCCCCCTGGCCGCCCGAAGCCAAATGGGCCGAGGGCGGACCGCAGCTGGTCTCCGACGCCGTCCGCCTGGTCATGGCAAAGTGCGCTGCCGACGCCGAGTGCCACAAGCGCTACCCGACCCTGGAAGCCGATGTCGTGGCCATGGCCAAACGCTTCGTGGCCGGCCCGCAGACCGCCAAGAACCGCAGCTACACCGCCTCCGACCTCGGCGGCTTCCTGATGGACGCCGCCTACAGCGACGAGGGGGCCCGCCACCTGCCGGTCGACCTGGCGAAGATCGCGGCCAGCGATTTCGCGGCGCTGGACGCCCACCGCGCCGACCGCAGCCCCTACTACGAGGGCCAGCACCTGACCCACCTCTGCAAGGAGGAGTTCCCCTTCGAGGACCGCGCCAAGGTCGCCGCCGTCGGCGACGACCCGATCGCCGCCCTGCTGGTCCCCTCGATGAGCCGCTACTTCGAGGTCTGCGACGCCTGGCCGGTCGGCAAGCCCTATCCCGTCGACGGCGCCCCGCAGTCGAGCGACGTCCCCACCCTGTTCCTGGCCGCCGAGATCGACCCCGGCTGCCCGCCGCAGTTCGCGAAAGCCGCCGCCGCCCGCTTCTCCAAGGGCCAGCTGTTCATCGCCCCGAATGTCACCCACGGCGTGAGCTTCCGCAGCCCCTGCACCCGGGGGATGGTTCGCGGCTTCTTCCAGAACCCGACGGCGCCGGTCGACGGCAAGTGCCTGGAAGCGGAGAACCCCAAGTTCGAATTCGACTACGGCGAAGAGTAACGAGGACGTCCGTGAGTTCGCCTCCGGGCTCCCTTCTCCCCTTGTGGGAGAAGGTGCCCCGAAGGGGCGGATGAGGGGTCGCACCGGCCTCCGACACCGTCTGTCGCCACCGCCTCTGCGCAGCTTGAAGACCTATCGACCCCTCAACCGGCGCTTCGCGCCACCTTCTCCCACAAGGGGAGAAGGAACCTCTCACGGCGGCTGACCCGGTCCCGGCCCCTTGTTCCGATCTCTCCGGCCTTGCCGCTATCCACTCGGAGCCAAACCCGCTAATGCTCACCGCGAGCAAATCCGGATACGGAGCGGATGGACGACGCGGGCCAGACATTGCGGGGCAGGATGCTGGCCATGGGCCGGGCGGCGCGCGAAGGCGCGCGCGCCCTGCGGCTCGCTACGCCCGAGCAGCGCACGGCGGCGATCGCCGCCATGGCCGCCGCCATCCGCGACGGGGCCGGCGCCATCCTGGCCGCCAACGCCCGCGACCTGACCGCCGCCAAGGCCGCCGGGGTGGCCGGCCCGTTGCTCGACCGGCTGATGCTGGACGAGGGCCGGGTCGAGGATCTGGCCCTCGCCCTCGAGACCGTCGCCGCCATTCCCGATCCCGTCGGGGCCGAGATCGCCCGCTGGACCCGGCCCAACGGCCTCGACATCGCCCGGGTGCGCACGCCCATCGGGGTGGTGGCGATGATCTATGAGAGCCGGCCCAACGTCACCGCCGACGCCGCCGCCCTCTGTGTGCGGGCCGGCAACGCCGTCATCCTGCGCGGCGGGTCGGAGTGCATCACCAGCAACCTGGCGATCCACGCCTGCGTCGCCACCGGCCTGCGCGCCGCCGGCCTGCCCGAGAGCGCCGTGCAGATCGTCCGCACCACCGACCGCGACGCCGTCGGCGAACTGCTGTCCGGCCTGGACCACCAGGTCGACCTGATCATCCCGCGCGGCGGCAAGGGCCTGGTGGCGCGGGTGCAGGCCGAGGCGCGGGCCCCGGTGCTGGGCCACCTGGAAGGCCTCAACCATGTCTTCGTCCATGCGGCGGCCGATGTGGCCAAGGCTGTCCAGATCGTCGTCAACGCCAAGCTTCGCCGGGTCAGCGTCTGCGGCGCGGCCGAGACCCTGCTGATCGACAAGGCCGCCGCCGAGCGCCTGCTGCCGCCGATCGCCGACGCCCTGATCCGCGAGCGCTGCGAACTGCGCGGCGATGCGGCGGCGCGAGCCATCGAACCCTCGATGAAGGCCGCCACCACGGCCGACTGGACCACCGAATACCAGGCCGCCATCCTCAGCGTCGCCATCGTCGACGGGGTGGCCGGCGCCGCCCGCCACATCGCCGCCTACGGCTCGGGCCACACCGACGCCATCGTCACCGAAGATCCGGCGGCGGCCGAACAGTTCATCGCGCAGGTCGACAGCGCCATCGTCCTGGTCAACGCCTCCACCCAGTTCGCCGACGGGGGAGAGTTTGGATTCGGCGCGGAGATCGGCATCGCCACGGACCGGCTGCACGCCCGGGGACCGGTGGGCGCGGAACAATTGACGACATTCAAATATGTGGTTCGCGGGTCCGGCCAGACTCGTCCCTGAGGCCGGCCGCCCGGCCGCCCTCCGGACGGGTTTCGTCCTCAAGCCCGGAATGCGCGTGGGCCTCTACGGCGGCTCGTTCAATCCGGTGCATGAAGGTCACCTCCACGTCGCCCGCACGGCCATCACCCGGCTGGGCCTGGACCGGGTCATCTGGCTGGTCTCGCCGCAGAACCCGCTGAAGGCCTCGAAGGACACCGCCCCCCTGAAGCAGCGCCTGGCCGAGGTGAGCAAGGCCGTCGGCGGGTCGCAGATGATGGTCAGCGACATCGAGACCCGCCTGGGGTCGCAGTACACCATCGACACCCTGCGCCTCCTGAAAGCTCGCTATCCCGGCGTCCACTTCGTCTGGATCATGGGCGCCGACAGCCTGAAGGACGTCCACCGCTGGCGCGGCTGGACCCAGCTGATGCGGGAGGTGCCGGTCGCCGTCGTCTCGCGCCCCTGGGCCTCGCTGAAGGCGCGGCTGTCGCCCGCCGCCCGCCGCTTCGCCCACTACCGCCGGCCGGCCCGTGAAGCGCCGCTGCTGGCCACCATGAAGACGCCGGCCTGGGTCTATCTGCGCGGCCCGTTCAACTTCGCCTCCTCGACGGCCATGCGGGAGCGGATGCGGGCCGGGCGGTAGGCTTATCGAAGCGGACCAACATTATACCAAGCGCTCGGCCCGCCAGCCGGCGTTTCTTCAAAACCCTTTGAAATATGGCTTCTTTCGAATGGTCGAGGGTCAGCGAATGTAGTCCGCGCGGTTGGCCGGAACGGTGGTCGACTGTTGCTGGATGTGGGTCGGCATGTGCCCTTGCTGGTGACGGTCTGGCGGATGCAGCCCCGGAGGGGCTCGGGAACCTCGCCAATATGTCTAGACATATTGAATCAAGCCAAGATGATCAGATATTTCTGATTTTTTATACGAATAGCGATCAGATATTTCTGATTGACAATCACCAGTTAAATCAGATATTTCTGATTTTGTGATAACGCCCTCACAACAGCTCGACCGTCGCTTCGCCGAACTTCGCCCCGCTCTCGAGCAGGCGACGCGGCCCTCGCGCGGCTGGATTCGGGCCATTCGCGATGCGCTCGGAATGACCACCGCTCAGCTCGCCAAGCGGATCGGCGTCACCCAGCCTCGCATCACGGAAATGGAGAAGGCCGAGCTTCACGGAAACATCAGCCTGCACAGCCTCGAACGGGCCGCCGAGGCCATGGGCTGCAGGGTCGTCTATGCCTTCGTGCCCATCAAGCCGCTCGGGGAAACGATCGAGGAGCGGGCAACGAAACTCGCCGACCGCCAGCTCGCCGCCGTCGAGCAGACCATGCGGCTCGAAGATCAGGCCGTGCCTGA
The DNA here is from genome assembly GCF_058809015.1 of Caulobacter sp. GW821-FHT11A05. NCBI lineage: Bacteria > Pseudomonadati > Pseudomonadota > Alphaproteobacteria > Caulobacterales > Caulobacteraceae > Caulobacter > Caulobacter sp. GW821-FHT11A05. The sequence goes on from NZ_JBXASF010000006.1 coordinate 254,543, forward strand.
CCTGGTGATCCGCCGGAACGCGCGCGACGCGCTGGTTATCCAGTTCAAGCAACGACCGGCCCGACTTTGGGACGAGCCGTGACGGACTTGAATACCGAGCAGCGCTAACCCGCCGCGGCCAACTCGGGCTCGATCGGCTCCAGCGCCGCCGACACCGCCGCCAGCAGGCTGTCGGCCCGCACCGGTTTGGAGAGGTGGGCGTCGGCGCCGGCCGTCAGGCTGGCCCGGACGTGCTCGTCCAGGGCGTTGGCGGTCAGCATGATCACCGGCGTGCGGGGGATGCCCAGGGTCCGTTCGCGCTCGCGCAGCAGGGCGGTGGCGGTCAGGCCGTCCATCTCCGGCATCTGCATGTCCATCAGCACCACGTCGTAGGCCTGGACGCTGAGCCGTTCGAGGGCGGCGACGCCGGTCTCGACGACGTCGAGGCGCACGCCGGCGGCCTCCAGGATCAGGCGCACGACCCGCTGGTTGGTCGGGTGGTCCTCGGCCAGCAGCACATGGACGCCGGCGACCTCGGCCTCGGCGGCGGGCGCGGCGGCCTCGCCTTCGGCGCCGGCCTCGGCCGGCTCCAGGGGCAGAATGACCATGAAGGTCGAGCCCTCGCCCGGGTTGGAGATGGCCTGGATGGCGCCGCCCATCAGCTCGGCCAGCGAGCGGCAGATGGCCAGGCCCAGGCCCGTGCCGCCGAAGCGCCGGGTGATCGAGGCGTCGGCCTGTTCAAAGCGGCGGAACAGGCGGGCGGCGGCCTCGGAATCGAAGCCGATGCCGGTGTCGCTGACCCCGAAGGTCAGGCCCGTCTCGCGGCGGGCGACATGGAGTGTGACACTGCCCCGGTCGGTGAACTTGACGGCGTTGGACAGCAGGTTGGAGAGGATCTGGGTGATGCGCACCGCGTCGCCCCGCCAGGCGCCGTCGGCGTCCGGATCGACGCTCCATTCCAGGGTCAGGCCCTTGGTCGCCGCCGCCTCGGCATGCAGGGCCCCGATGCGGTTGACCAGGGTCTGGGCGTCGAACACCCCCATCTCCAGCCGCAGCTCGCCGGCCTCGATCTTGGAGAAGTCGAGGATGTCGGTCAGCACCTGTTCCAGCAGGCGGCCGGAGGAGGAGATCAGCTCGGCCAGCTCCTTGCCGCGGGCCGTGGTCTGTTCGCGGGCCAGGGTCTCGGAGACGGCGACCACCCCGTTCAGCGGCGTGCGCAGTTCGTGGCTCATGTTGGCCAGGAAGCGGGACTTCTCCTGGTTGGCGCGTTCCAGCTCGGCGGTGCGGGCCAGGACGCGGTCCTCCAGCTCGGCCATCACCTGGCCGGCCTCGGCGCGGGCGGCCTTGAGGGCCCGGGCCAGGGCGCCGATCTCGTCGGGCCGGCCCTCGATGGCCGCGAGCTCGGCCGTCTCCTCGGCCGGCGCCGGGCCCTGCGGGTCGCGGCGGCGGGTGTCGGCGAACTCGGCCAGCTTCTGCAGCGGCCGGCCGATGGCCTTGCGGGCCATGCCCATGACCAGCAGGGCCTGCAGGACGGCGGCCACGACGCCTAGCAGCAGGATCCAGGCCGCCGACTTGGCGGCGGCCATGGTCACGGCGCTGGCCGGATAGCGGATCAGGAAATACCAGTCGGGCCCGCGCAGCTTGCCGTAGGCGATGATGTACTTGCCGTCCTGGCTGCGGACCACGCCGCGGGGACTGTGCTGCGCCTTGATCGACCCCACCAGGGCCTTCAGCCCCATGTCCTTCTCGTAGGCCGCCAGGGTCGCCTCCGGCGCCTTGCCGGGGGTGGCGAAGCCCGGATAGGCGATCAGCTCGCCCGAGCCGGTGGTGATCAGGTTGACCGCGCCGCGGCTGGTGTCGCGGATGGCCCGCATGAAATAGCCCGACAGCTCGATCGACGAGCCGAACGCCCCCAGGTGCCTGCCCTCGACATCGACCGGCGTCATGCAGCCGGTCGCCAGCCGCTCGCCGACATTGTCCTGCAACAGCCGCTGCAGGCTGGTGCAGCGGATGCTGCGCGCCGGGTTGAGCGCCATGCCGGTGATCTTGCTCATCTCCTCGCCAGAGATGTCGAGGTCGGCCGGGGCCTGATGGCGATAGAACATCAGCCGGTCGGGCCGGCTGGGCGCGAACATCACCAGCCGGGCGCCCGGGGTGAAGAAGTAGAAGTTGTCGTAGCGGGTGACCGCCGCCTCGCCGAAGCGCGGCACCACCTGGAAGGCGGCGACCAGGGCCTTCTTCTCGACCATCGGGACATGCTTGCCGTCCTTGATGAAGGCGCCGACGCCGTACAGGTAGTCGCCGTCGGCCTTGGCCATGCCGTCGAAGGCGGCGTCGCGGCTGCGGCGGGTGCCGTCGGCCCGCAGCGGGAAGTAGAGGTCGAACAGGCCGTCGGTCTCGGCGTCGGTCAGCTTGGCCATGCGGACCTTCATGGCCGCGCCGGCGTCGCGGTGCAGGTCGGCCAGGTCGGTGAACCGGCGCTCTTCCTGATTGGCCCGCTGGGTGACGTAGTCGCGCAGGTAGGCGATCTCGCGCCGCTCCAGCTCCTGCTGGAAGGCGACGAAGGCGGCCCCGAAGGCGATCAGGGTGACCACAATCGACAGCAGGCCGACGCTGATCAGGAACCGGCGGGAAATGGACGTCGTTCTGGCGTTCATCAGGCGGACTTTTTAGCCGCCCTTGTGTTTAGATTTGGTTTGACCAGAACGGGCAGCGGCCGGTCTTGCACGGCATGCGACGGACTGTCCCGGGGGGCCGTTTGCAGCGCTCCGAATCAGGCGCCCTGACGGAGGCCGTAAAACCTGCTATGGCTCCTTTTTGTAGCGAGAGAGAACAAGGAGCACTCCGCTGAATCGCGAGTTGGCGCCCCAGGCGCAGGAAGCCGTTATCCCGGCCTCCACCGAGGAGCCCCGTCCGGGCTCGCTCGAAGAGCTGATCCTGTCCAAGCTGGACGACGATAAGGCTCAAGAGATTGTCCTCATCGACCTGAAGGGCAAAAGCCCGATGGCGGATTCCATGATCGTGGCGTCCGGCCGTTCGCACCGCCATGTCGGCGCGCTGGCCGACCATGTGCTGCGCACGCTGAAGGACAACGGCCATGGCCGCGCCCGGGTCGAGGGCCTGCCGCACTGCGACTGGGTGCTGATCGACGCCGGTGACGTCGTCGTCCACCTGTTCCGGCCGGAAGTGCGGACCTTCTACAACATCGAGAAGATCTGGTCGGTCGACTCCAACCACATCAAGGCGGCCAACTGAAAGTCACGCTGCTGACGGTGGGGCGGCTGGGGCGAGACCCCGCGGCCGCCCTCGCCGCCGACTACGCCCAGCGGGCCACGGCTTCCGGCCGGGCGCTGGGCCTGGGTCCGGTCGAGATCATCGAGGTCGAGGCCCGCAAACCCGGCAAGGCCGCCGAGGCCGAGGTGCTTCATCCCCATCTGAAGGACGCCCATGTCATTGCCTGCGACGAGCACGGCAAGGCCTGGACCAGCCGCGCCTTCGCGGGCCGGGTGGCCGGACTGCGCGACGGGGGGACGCGGCGGCTGGTTCTTATCATTGGTGGCGCAGACGGGCTGGATCCGTCGGTGCTCGGCGCGGCGAACGAGACCCTGGCCTTCGGGCCGCAGACCTGGCCGCATGCGATGGCGCGGATGATGCTGGCCGAGCAGGTGTACCGGGCGGTGACGATATTGGCGGGGTCTCCCTACCATCGGGATTAGCGACAGTTCCTCCTCCGGCAGGCCGGAGGCCTGACGGGGGAGGGGGACCGCCGCCGCGACTTAGCGGCGGTGGTGGAGGGGGCAGCGCCGGCGGATCGGGTTTGTCATGAACGCAGCTGTTTCGACCACGCCAGAACGCGCCTTCTCCTGACAAGCCGGCGCTGCCCCCTCCACCACCGGCCCTGAGTCGGGCCGGCGGTCCCCCTCCCCCGCCGCTTCGCGCCGAGGGAGGAACTGTGTAAAGCTGATGGCGAATGCGCCCCCTCGCCCTCGCCACCGTTCTAGCGCTCTCCGCCCTCGCCGCCGCCAGCGTGGCGCAGGAGCCGGCTGATGCGCCGTCGCCGCGGGCCATGCTGATCATCGGCCCCGGCAGTCCCGAGAGCCAGGACGCCGCCCGCCAGGAGATCGCCGCCCTGCGCGAGGAGCTGCGCCGCATCGCCTCCAGCCAGGCCCAGGGCGGCCGCGACGTCGACGCCGCCCGCGAACGCCTCAGCCTGCTCAACACCCGCGAGACCGCCCTGACCGCCCAGATGGGCCGCGAGCGTTCGCGCCTGGGCGGCCTTCTCGCCGCCCTGACCCTGTTCCGGCGCGATCCGCCGCCGGCCCTGCTGGTCCGGCCCGACGACGCCCGCGACGCGGTGCGGGCCGCCATCCTGATGCGGGCCATGACCCCGGAGCTGGAGCGCCGCGCCCGCTCCTACGCCGTCGAGGCCCGCGAGATCTCCAACCTGCGCCGCCAGGCGGCCGGGGCCAGCGCCTCGCTGTTCACCGCCGAGAGCCGCGTCGCCGGCCGCCGGGGCGACCTGGAACGGCTGCTGGCCCAGCAGCAGGCGATCGAGGCCCGCTATCCGGGCACCGCCCAGGCGGCCGGCCGCGAACTGGGCTCCCCCGGCGTCCTGGTCGACAGCTTCCCCCGCCGCGCCTCCGGCGAAGGCCCCGGGACCCTGCGGCGGCCCGTCGAGGGCCAGGTGGTGCGCGGTTACCAGGCGCCGGCCTCGCCCGGGCTATGGCTGCGCGCGCCTTCCGGCGGCGAAGTGGTCAGTCCGGTTCAAGGGCGGGTTGAATTCGCTGGGCCGGTGACCGGTTGGGGGGTCATCCTGATCATCCGGACACAGACCGGCTTCCATCTGGTGCTGGCCGGTCTGGACCAGGCGACGGTTCCGGCCGGCAGCCCGGTGACGGCGGGCCAGCCGGTGGGACGCATGGCCGCAAGTGCGCCCGGCGCTTCGGAGCTGTATCTTGAGCTCCGGCGCGATGGGGCCCCGATGGATCCAGCCCGCTGGCTGTCGGCGCGTTAAGAGATATATTCCTGTTCAGCAGGGATAGTTTTGTTGCGTGTCGCGGCCCTCAAGGCGCCGCATTGGAGCCCTTTAAGGTTGGTCATGTTCAAGAAGCATCTTCTGATCGGCGGCTGCGCCTTCGTCCTGGGCGCCGGCTCGATGGCCTATATCAGCCAGCAGGCCCAGGCGACCGCCCGGCCCAAGTCCGAGACCTACCGGATGCTGGAAGTCTTCGGCAACGTGCTGGAGATGGCCGAGAAGCAGTACGTCGTCGAGGTCGATGAGAAGAAGCTGATCGAGGCGGCCATGGAGGGCATGCTCTCCTCGCTCGACCCGCACTCGGGCTACCTGAACGGCGAAGCCTTCCAGGACATGCAGGAAACCACCCGCGGTGAATACGGCGGGCTGGGCATCGAGATCACCAGCGAGGACGGGGTCGTCAAGATCGTCTCGCCGATGGACAACACCCCGGCCGACCGCGCCGGCCTCAAGCCCGGCGACTTCATCACCGCCGTCAACGGCGAGAGCGTGCTGGGCCTGCCGGTTTCGGAAGCCGTCAAGCAGATGCGCGGCAAGCCCGGCGAGAAGGTCGTGCTGTCGATCGCCCGCGAGAAGTCCGACCCCTTCGACGTCACCCTGGTGCGCGAAGTGATCAAGCAGAAGGTCGTCACCTCCCGCGTGGAGGGCGACTACGGCTATGTGCGGCTGAGCTCGTTCAACGAGAACGCCACCGAGGAGACGCAGGCGGCGATCAAGGACCTGCAGAAAAAGAACCCGAAGATGAAGGGCCTGGTCTTCGACCTGCGCCGCAATCCGGGCGGGCTGCTCGACCAGGCGGTCGGGGTGGCCGACATCTTCCTCGACGGCGGCGAGGTGGTCAGCCAGCGCGGCCGCGATCCCAAGGACATCGAACGCTACAACGCCCAGGCGGGCGACCTGCTGAACGGCCTGCCGGTGGTGGTGCTGGTCGACAACGGCTCGGCCAGCGCCGCCGAGATCGTCGCCGGCGCCCTGCAGGATCGCAAGCGGGCCGAGATCGTCGGCCTGACCAGCTTCGGCAAGGGCTCGGTGCAGTCGGTCATCGCCCTGCCCGGCCAGGGCGACGGGGCGGTCAAGCTGACCACCGCCCGCTACTACACCCCGGCCGGCCGTTCGATCCAGAAGACCGGCATCGAGCCGGACCTCGAGGTCGCCGCCACCCGCGAGCAGGCCGAACTGATCGCCAACCGCTCCTTCCAGTTCAGCGAAGCGTCCCTGCGCAACTCGCTGAACGCCGAGGAAGGCAAGGTGCGCCGCGAGGCCCACAGCCCGGCCGAGGCCCCGCCGACCAGCTTCGACGACAAGAAGGACTTCCAGCTGGCCCGCGCCATCGAGGTTCTGAAGTACGGCTCGGTGCAGGCCACGCCCAAGCTTCCGGCCCCCGCCCCGAAGATCGCCTCGGTGGCTCCCAAGCCGGGGTCGGTTCCGAAGAAGTAGAGCGCTGGCCTTTCCGGCCACCCCACCGTCGTCATCCTAGGGCTTGTCCCTAGGACCCACGCGTCCGCTCGCACGAACCGTGGGGTGGAGGCGCGGCCGCGCCTCCATGGCAAAAGCTCGCGGCGGCTGAACGGTGGGTCCTAGGCACAAGGCCTAGGATGACGGTGATGGTTGTGGAGGGGCCGGCGCTGCCCTCATCCGGCCCCTTCGGGGCCACCTTCTCCCGGCAAGCGGGAGAAGGGAGTTGCATGGTTCATTAACCATAGTCGTCCACCTTCAGCGGACCCTTTCCTTACCTCCGGCGCCGTCCGCCCATGTTCTCGCGCAAGCCGCAGATTCCGCATACGCCTCCCGCCCGACCGGCCAGCAAGGCCGGGCAGGCGCGCGCCATCGCCCTGCGCGTGGCCAACAACCCCTGGCTCAGCGCCGGCGGGGCCGGGCTGCTGTTCCTGCTGACCCTGATCATCCTGATCCTGGTGATGGGCGACGCCAAGGCCGGGACACCGGTCGTGCGGCTGTCGCTGGCCCACGCCGCCCAGGCCGGCTCCGACGTGCCCGGCTGGAAGGAAGCCCTGGTCGACGAGGGCGAGGCCCCCCTGGTCACCACCGACGAGCTGACCCTTTCCGACGAGCCCATCCAACTGGCCGACAACGGCATGATCGGCGGCTCGGCGATCATCACCCTGCCCGAGGGCGGACGCCTCGAAGGCGCCGGCGTGCCGATGGCCGCCGGCGTCGGGGCCCTGGCCCAGGCGCCGTTTTCTGGCCTGACCGGTCCCGGCCCCGGCGACACCGTCCTGCCAGTCATCGGCGGCGACGGCCGCAAGCCCTGGCAGGCCTACGCCCGTCCGTTCACGGCCAACGGCAAGCCCAAGGTGGCCTTGATCATCGGCGGCCTGGGCCTCGAACCCACCATCACCCGACGCGCCATCGAACTGCTGCCGCCGGAAGTGACCCTGTCCTTCGCCTCCTATGCCGAGGGCCTGCAGGGCTGGATCGACCTGGCCCGCGCCCACGGCCATGAGGTGCTGCTGGAGACGCCGATGGAGCCCAACAACTATCCGCAGAACGACCCGGGGCCCTACACCCTGCTGGCCGGCGGGGCGCCGGGCGAGATCGTCAAGAAGACCGAATGGGTGCTGTCACGGGCCAGCGGCTACTTCGGCCTCACCAACTACCAGGGCGGCCGTTTCATGGCCTCTCAGCCCGCCATGGCCAGCTTCAGCGGCGTGCTCAAACAACGCGGCGTCGCCTTCATCGACGACGGCCTGGGGGCCCGCAAAGGCATGGGGCCGCCCCGCGCCAGCGCCGACCGCGTCGTCGATGAAGACCTGTCGGCCGAAGCCATCGTCCGCCAGTTCGCGGCGCTGGAAGCCGGCGCCCGCAGCAACGGCCACGCCATGGGCTCCGGGTACGCCTGGCCGGTGACGGTCGAGAGCGCGGCGATCTGGACGCGGTCGCTTGAAGCGCGCGGCTTCCAGCTGGCGCCGGCGTCTGCTCTACTCAGCGGACGTTGACCGACTCATTTCCCAAGCATCGCCCCAACGTCGGGGTCGTCCTGTTCCATCGCGATGGCCGCGTCTGGCTGGGCCGGCGCGCTAGTACCGATGCGGCGCATCGCTGGCAGTTCCCGCAGGGTGGCGTCGACCCCGGCGAGGACTTCGAGGCCGCCGCCCGCCGCGAGCTGGCGGAGGAGACCGGCATCACCTCGGCCAAGGTCCTCGGCCGCACCGAGGGCTGGATCGTCTACGACTTTCCCCACTACGCGCGCGGCTCGAAGTTCACCAAGGGCTGGACCGGCCAGAAGCAGGTGTGGTTCGCCATGCGTTTCACGGGTAAGGACAAGGAGGTTCGGCTGGATGCGCACGGAACGCCCGAGTTCGACGCCTGGCGATGGGCGCGACTCGACGAGGCGCCCGGGCTCATCGTACCGTTCAAGCGCGCGGCCTATGACCAGGTCGTCGAAGCTTTCAGACAATATGCGGAGACGGCGATGAGTGGTGCGATCCTGATGATCCATGGCGTGGGCGCGACGGGCCAGGCCTTCGATCGGCTGGCGCCGGCCTTCCGCGCCAAGGGTTGGCGGGTCGAGGCCCCGACCCTGCGTCCTGACAAGCGCACCGTCGGCAAGCCGCCGGCCGACCTGCCGCTGATCCGCCTCAAGGACTATGTCGACGACATGGAGGCCCTCGCCCGCCAGCTGGAGGCCGAGACCGGCCAGCCGCCGGTGCTGATGGGCCATTCGATGGGCGGGCTGATCGTCCAGAAGCTGGCCGAGCGCGGCGTCGGCCGGGCCGCCGTCCTGCTGACCCCCGCCTCGCCGGCCGATGCGCGCAGCGGCAGCTCGCTGGCCCAGGCCGTGACCTTCGGCAACATCCTGTTCTCCGGCAAGCCGGAGACCAAGCCGCACAAGATATGGCCGACCGGCTTCAAATGGGGCGTGCTCAACCGCGTGCCCGCCGCCCGCCATGCCGAGATCTACGCCACCGCCGTCTACGACAGCGGCGCGGTCTACAACGACATCGCCTATCCGGATAAGGACGAGCACCGGATCGCCACCATCGACGAGAGCAAGGTCACCATCCCGCTCCTGACCATCGGCGGCGCCAAGGATCGCGCCACCCCGATCGCCGACGTGCGCCGGGTCGGGGCCAAGTACGGCCGGGTCGGCGGCGACTATCTGGAATACCCCAACAACGCCCACTGGATCGTCGACGAGCCCGGCACCGACCAGGTGATCGCCGACATCGCCGCCTGGCTGGACAGCAAGGGCCTGACCGCCGATCCGCCGGCCGTGAAGGCCCCGGCCGCCAAGGCAAAAGCGCCGGCCGCGAAGAAGGCGGCGCCAGCCAAGCCGAAGGCCGCGGCCAAAGCCAAGCCGGCCGTGAAGCCCGCGCCCGCGCCGGCCGTCGTGGAACCGGTTGCTCCCCCGCCCGTCGCCAAGGCCCCGGCCAAGAAGGCCGCCGCCAAACCGAAAGCGGCGGCCAAGGCCAAGGCTGAACCGGCGCCCAAGCCCGTGGCCAAGAAGCCGGCCGCCGCGAAGGCCGCCGCCCCGAAAGCGGCCGCCAAGCCCGCGCCCAAGGCCAAGGCCCCCGCCAAGAAACCGGCGGCCAAGAAGCCGGCCGCGAAGCCGAAGTCTTGAGCCTGCCGCCGATCGTCATGGTCCACGGCGCCTTCTGCGGCGGCTGGATCTGGGATGACTTCAAGACGTCTTTCGAGGCGGCCGGCCACACCGTGCTGACCCCCGACCTGCCCGGCCATTCACCGGGCGCGGACCCGGCCGGCAAGTCGATGAGCGACTACGCCGACCACATCGCCGCCGTCTGCGCCGCCTGCGAGACGCCGCCGGTGCTGATCGGCCATTCGCTCGGCGGCCTGGTCGCTCAGATGGCGGCCGGCAAGGCCCGGCTGTCGGCCCTGGTGCTGCTGGCCCCGTCGGCCCCCTGGGGCGTCTACGGCTCGACCATGGAGGAGGGGGCGAGCGCCGTCAGCCTCTATGCGCTGGGCCCCTTCTGGCTGCAGTCGATCACCCCCGACCGCACCCTGGCCCACAGCTACAGCCTCGACCGCCTGGACAAGGCCGCCCGCGACGCCGCCTTCGCCCGCATGGTTCCGGAGAGCGGCCGGGCCCTGTGGGAAACGCTGAACTGGTGGCTGGACCCCTTCATGACCACCCAGGTCTCGAGCAAGCCCGGCCTGCCGGTTCTGGCCATGGCCGGCGGCAAGGATGTCATCCACCCGCCGGTCACCATCCGCCAGACCGCCCAACGGATGGGCGGCGAGGCGGTGATCTTCGAGGACATGAGCCACTGGCTGCCCGGCGAACCCGGCTGGGAGGCCGTCGCCGCCCGTTGCCTGACCTGGCTGGACGGCAAGCTCTCGAAGGCCGCCTGACCTACTCCGCCGTGTTGTGCCAGAGGTGGGCCATGGCCGCGAGGGTGTTGGGCCCAATGCCCTTGCTCTCGTCGCCCGGCAGGATGGTCAGGACGGAGAGGGTGCCGTCGTCCCGTCGCCGGACCCAGGTCTTGCCGTCCTCATAGGCGAACCAGCCCGGCGGCAGGGCGTCCCGCGCCCGCTGGGCGGCGTCACGGCGGGTGACGGCCATCAGGAAGACCCGGCACTTGTTGGCGGCCGGATCGTAGCCGACATGAACCCGGCCGGCCGTCACCGGCCGCACCCACCAGTCGACCCGAACCGCATCCTTGAAGAAGTAGCTCTGCAGGCCGACCGGCTCGGGCGGCCCGTCGACCAGCCCGCCGGCCTTCCTGGCGGCGGCCGTTCCACCGCCCTCGACGAGGATCCGACAGGCCTGCACGCCCTGGCTGAAGCCGGTCAGCTCATCGACCGGCGTCTGGGCGACGGCCGGCAGGGCGAGGCCGGCGATGGCGGCGGCCAGGATCAACGAACGCATGGCGGACTCCCTTTCAAGAGGGGTCCAGATGAGCGCCGATCACCGCTGGCGGTCAGCCCCAAAACCGGGGGCTACTCCGCCTTAGGGATCTTCTCGCCGTCGAAGGCGCCCTGGATGAAGTTGATCATGCGCCGCCGCAGATCGACCCCATGCCAGGGCTCGCGGCTGACCCGGCCGGAGAAGGCGCCGCCCAGCACGCCGTGGTTGGCGCGCGGGTAGAGGATCAGCTCGACCGGCACGCCCTCCTGCCGCAGGGCGCGGTACATCTCCCAGGCCTGGCCGGGCGGGTCGGTGGTGTCGTCCTCGCCCTGCAGCAGCAGGAAGGGCGTGGTGGCCTTGTGGGCGGTGGACAAGGGACTCTGACGCCAGGCGTCCTGGAAATTGCGCCAGGGCAGGCCGTAGTACCAGCGGTCATACCAGCTGGAGTCCTCGGTGCCGTACTCGCTGAACTGGTCGATGACCGGCGCGCCGCTGACCAGGGCCTTGAAGCGGTCGGTGCGGCCGGCCACGAAGCCGGCCATCTCGCCGCCGTAGCTGTAGCCGATCAGAGCCATCTTCTTCTCGTCGATGGGGTAGTCGGCGATGACCGCGTCGACGCCGGCCATGATGTCGCGATAGTCGCCGCCGCCCATGTCGTTCTTGTTGGCGGCCAGGAAGGCGGTCCCGTAGGAGGTGCCGCCGCGCGGGTTGGGCTGCAGCACCGCCCAGCCCTGGGAAACCAGCAGGTTGACCAGGTTGGAGTTGCTGTCGAGGAAGGTGCCGGCCGGGCCGCCGTGGACGTTGACGATAAGCGGGACTTTGCCTTTGGCGTTGGGCGGCAGGTAGAGGAGGCCTTCGATGGTCAGGCCGTCGCTCTGCCAGCGGATCAGTTCGCTCTGGACCGGCTTCCAACTGGCCGGGACGAGGACCGGGGTGGTCAGCTTCACGGGTTTGTCGCCCAGCGCTCCGACGACGTAGGGCGTCATCGGCTGGACGCTGGAGCCGGCGACGAAGGTCCAGCCGCTCTGACCGGGCCCCACCGACAGGCCGCTGGTGACCGGCAGGCCGGTGTCGATCCAGGCGATCTCGCCGCCGGCCAGGGGTATGGCGCCGATGCGCTGCTGAACCCCGACGTCGATCAACGCCACCGCCGCCGTGCCGTCGCGGGTCAGGATGAAGTCTCCGGTCAGCGAGCCCTTGAGGCCCCGGGTCAGGTTGCGCGGCGCCGCGCCGGCCTTGTCGACGACATAGAGGTCGGAGCATCCGGGCGGGGCGTCGTCCTGGCACTGGGCGGTGTAGACCAGCGCCTCGCCGGCCAGCCGGGCGGCGCCGACCGTGACGGGGGCGGCCTCCAGGCGTTTAGCGGCGCCCTCGACGGGGACCAGCCAAGCCTGGCTGGCCGGGCCGAGGTCGTCGCTCTCGGGGTCGACGACGAGGGTCAGGCGTTTGGAATCACTCGTCCAGGTCGGGGTTCCGGCGTTCAGCGGCAGGGCGATCTCGCGGGCGGCGCCGGTGGCGGCGTCGACCAGGTAGAGCCGCGTCTTGCTGTCCTCGAAGCCGACCCGGCGGGCGTCGTCCTTGCGGCCCTTGGCCTCCTCGACCTTGGGGTCGTCGCCGTCGGTGGCGGTCACCGCCAGCCACTTGCCGTCCGGCGAGGGGACGAAGCCTTTCACCGAGGTCTCGACCCCCTCGGCCTTCACCGACCAGCCGGCGCTGAGCTTTTCGTCCTTGCGGGCCAGGCGGAAGGGCTGCGCCTCGCCGCCGTCCAGCGGCAGGCGCATCAGCCGGCGGCTCTCGGCCCGGCTGGCGGCGAAGTAGAGGTAGCGGCCGTCGGCCGACCAGACCGGGCTGTCCTCGCCGCCGTCCTTGTCGGCCGGCGAGCGGGTCAGCTGGCGGCCCTCGGCCCCGGAGGCGGGCAGCAGCCAGATGTGGGTCTTGCCGCCGTCGGCCGTGCTGTCGCTGATCACCGCCGCCACCTGGGCGCCGGAGGGCGACAGAGCCAGGGCGCGGACCTCGCGCACCTGCCGGATCTCCTCGTTCATCGTCCCCTTGGGCGCTGCGAGGGCGGGCGCCGACAGGGCCGGCGCGGCGAGGGCGAGGCTGACCAGGGCGGCAAGCGCCCAGCGCGTGTGGATGTTCATGCAGGCCCCGTCCGACGTCGAGAAGGGACTGTCGAACGGCGGCCTCGCGCCTTCAAGCGGTCAGGCGCTGGGCGAGGAGAAAATCTTCAGGCCGACGATGCCGGCGACGATCAGGCCGACGCAGACCAGCCGCGCCACCGTGGCCGGCTCCTTGAACAGGAGGATGCCGACGATCACCGTGCCGACCGCGCCGATCCCAGTCCAGACCGCATAGGCGGTGCCCAGCGGCAGGGTCTTCACCGACCAGCCGAGCAGGACCATGGAGATGACCAGGGCGACGGCCGTCCAGACGGTCGGCCACAGGCGGGTAAAGCCTTCGGTGTATTTCAGGCCAACGGCCCAGCCGGTCTCGAACAGGCCGGCGATGACGAGGATGATCCAGGCCATGCGGGGTCTCCCAGATGCCGGGTCGTCCCGAGATGGAGAAAAGGCCGGCGGGTCGTCCCGCCGGCCCGTAACACCTACGGCGTGATCGCGTAGACCACGTCGGTCTGGTCGTACTTGGAGTTGACCGGCGTTCCGCCGATCTTGCGGACGGTGATCAGGATGACGTCTTCGCGCTTGTTGTCGGCGGTGACGTGCGACCACTTGCGGTTGGTGCGTTCCATGTCGGTGGTCCGCTTGGCGTTATCTTCCAGGGTCCAGCCGTTGTAGATCGCCCAGTTGTGCAGATCGACGATGGTCGGCTCCAGGCCGTTGATGGTGTGCTGGACCGAGACGTTGCAGACGTTCTTGTTCACGCCCTGCTCGCGCAGCGTGACCTTCAGGCCCTGAGCCCAGGTCTTTTCCCAGACCATGTCGCGCTTCTTCAGCTTCATGCCGAAGGCGGGGGCCAGCTTGGTGATGTCGCCGCCCTGGACCAGCGGCATGCAGACCTTCTTGAACACGTCGTTGATCAGCACCGAGGTCGCCTCGGTCGGGGCCGCCGGCGGCGGGGGCGGCGGCGGCGGGGGCGGCGGCGGGGCGAAGGCCTGG